>JASIAN010000067.1 GCA_030042035.1 Alphaproteobacteria bacterium
AGCCGCGCCGCAGCGCGTGCCGAGCGCCGCGATCGGCGCGATCCGTTCGGGCGTGCCGATCACCGCTTCGGTCGCGTCGAGCGGCACCAGCGTGATCGGCAGGCCGCTCGCCAACACGATCGCCGCTGCCTGCGGGTCGCAATGGATGTTGAACTCGGCCGCCGGTGTGATGTTGCCGTGCGTGCCACCGCCCATGATGACGAGGTTGCCGATCGCGGCGGCGATATCGGGCGCCATGACCAGCGCGACGGCAATGTTGGTCAACGGCCCGAGCGCGCACAGCGCAACGCTGCCGGGCACCGCGGCGCGCAACGTCGCGATCAGCCATGACACGCCGTGCTGCGCCGCAAGCGCAACCCTGGGCGGCGGCAGGGCGAGGCCACCCAGACCGTCCTCGCCGTGGACATCGGCGGCATCGGGCGCGGCGCCGGCAAGCGGCCGCGGGCAGCCGGCAAACACCGGAACGTCGGAGCGGCCTGCCAACTCGACAACGGCGCGGGCGTTGCGCGCGGTCGCCGGCAGCGGCAGATTGCCGGCGACCGCAATGAGGCCGTGCACCGCCAGCTCGGGCGAGGCGAGCGCCAGCAGGATCGCGATGGCATCATCGATGCCGGGATCGGTGTCGATAATGATCGTCCGCGGCATCGCTGCCCCTCCGCAGCCGCTTCATCAAAAAATCCGCCAGACGTTAACAAAAATTGCGATCCACCGCCCGCGGCGGGCTTGACCTTGCAGGCGAACCAAACTAGAACAATATTAGAGTTTAGGATTTGTTCGCGCCGGGAGGGCGGATCATGCTGACGAGAAAGCAGCACGAGTTGTTGATGTTCATCAATCAGCGGCTGGCCGCGACCGGTGTCGCGCCGTCGTTCGACGAGATGAAGGATGCGCTGAACCTGCGCTCGAAATCGGGCATTCACCGGCTGATCAGCGGCCTCGAAGAGCGCGGTTTTATCCGCCGCCTGCCGCACCGGGCGCGCGCTTTGGAAGTGAGAAAGCTGCCGGAGGAGAGCGCCGCTCCGCTGACCGCGGCCGCCGCCGCCGATACCGCCAGCGAGCGCGGTCGCTTCTCGCCGACCGTCATTCGCGGCGATTTCGCGGGCGTCCTGCCCGGCATGCCGATCGCCGCCAACACGTCGGCGGTCGATCTGCCGCTTTACGGCCGCATCGCCGCCGGCACGCCGATCGAGGCGCTGCGCGACCAGAGTAACTCGGTCGCCGTCCCGGGCAGCCTCGTCGGCCGCGGCGAGCATTACGCCCTCGAAGTCGCCGGCGACAGCATGATCGAAGCCGGCATTCTCGATGGCGACACGGTCATCATCCAGCGCTGCAACACCGCCGAAAATGGCGAAATCGTCGTTGCCCTCGTCGATGACCAGGAAGTCACGCTGAAGCGGCTGCGCCGGCGGGGCGCTTCGATCGCCCTCGAACCCGCCAACAAATCTCATGAAACCCGCATCTTCGGCCCCGACCGCGTCAAGGTGCAGGGGCGCCTCGTCGGCCTCTTGCGGCGCTATTGACGCGGCGCCGCCGACGCACTCGGCGCCGACGCCCGGCTGATCCAGGGCGAGGCGGTCATCTCCCTGCGGGGGATGCCTGCGTCATCGTTCCCATAGGACTACGGTACCCTTGATCGCAGGGGATCGCAGCGCACCTTATGGCGCGTTTGCGATTCAGCATTCGTTGGCAACCATCTGTTCAGACTGGCTGGACAAACTGGCGGGCGACACGGGGAATTTTCCGTCATGCGGGTGATGAAGCGGATGGCGCGACGTCTTTTCTTTACCGGAATTGCACTTTGTTTGGCGATCTCGCTGCAATCGCCGCCAGCGTCGGCGACCTACGGCCACGGCGCCACCGCAGTTCGCAGTCTCTACAGTACGCTGCTTGCGGCGATGCGCGCCGGGCCGGCGCTCGGGCCGCAGGGCAGGTACGCCGAAATCGAGCCGGTTGTGCGTCGGGTGTTCGACATCCCGCTGATGACAAAGGTGGCCGTCGGCCCCGAATGGGCTGCGCTGAATGCAGCGCAGCGCCGGCAAGTGACCGACGCGTTTGCCCGCTACATCGCGGCTGTTTACGCCGAGCGCTTCGACAGCTATTCCGGCGAACGGCTGCTGGTGACGGGCGAGGAACCCTCGCCCGGCGGCGCGATCATTACGAGCCGCATCGTCACGTCCGACGGCGAGCCGGTCAACATCAACTACCTGATGCGCGACAACGGCGGGGTATGGCAGATCGCCGATGTGTATCTCGACGGCACGGTCAGCGAGCTGGCGACGCGGCGGTCGGAGTTCAGCGACATTCTGCGGCGCAGCGGCATCGCCGGTCTGATCCAGGCGCTCAACGGCAAGGCGGCCGCGCTCGCCTCGGCGCGCGCGTCATAGCTGGCGGCAGGTCGGCGGCAGCAAGCCGGGCGGGCCGTTGACGGCGGCAATGCGCTGGATCTGGGCCGGCCGCGGCTTGGCCACTTCGCCCTGCTCGAAGGCGACGACGGTCAGCGCCGCAAAGGCCGCCAGCAACTCGCCGGGGCGCAACAGAAAATTCGGATTGTGCGGCAGACCGAAGCGCTCGTTGCCGGCGGCGAAGGTTTCATAGATGACGATGCCGCCGGCCGCCAACGCCGCGGCGATCGGCGCCAGGAGCGGTCGATGCAGGTAGTTGGTCGCGACGATCCCATCCCAGCCGCTGCCGAGCGGCCACGGCGTACCGCTTTCGAGATCCGCTTGGCGCACCTCGCAGCGCGCACCGGCGAACGGCCGCAATCGAGTGATGTCACGATCGACGGCGGTGACGCGAAACCCTGCATCGACGAGGAGCCGTGTATGACGGCCGCCGCCGGCCGCGAGATCGAGGACGCTGCCGGCTGGCCGGATCAGCGGCAGGAACCGCCGCACCCAGGCGGAGGCGGCCTCTTGAGGCATTGTTAGCACTCTCGCTATATGATTGCTAACTCACGGTCGCCGGTATAGATAGGGATATCGGGAGGTTGTTTCGATGATCCTGTTCACGCTGCGCTGCGCCGACGGCCACGAGTTCGAAGGCTGGTTTCGCGACAATGACAGCTTCGAGGCGCAGCAGCAGAGCGGCGAGATCGCCTGCCCGGAATGCGGCGCCAACCGGGTCGAAAAGGCGGTCATGGCGCCGGCGATCGGCCGCTCACGCGATCGCATGCCATTCTCGCCAGCGCAGATGCGCCGCGCGCTCATCGAATTGCGGCGGCAGGTCGAGAGCCATTGCGATTATGTCGGCCCGCGGTTTGCCGAGGAGGCGCGCAAAATCCATTACGGCGAGGTTGATCCGCACGGCATTTATGGCGAAGCGACCCCCGAGGAATCACGCGAGCTGAACGACGAAGGCATCAAGTTCGGCCAGATCCCGTGGGTTCCGACCAGCGATGCATGACCGGCGGCGACGGGGCCTGCAGCGCCGCCCTCAGTGCAGCGTCAGTTGATGCTTGAAGTGTCGGAAACGGTTGGGTGCGGTACGGCTGCTCTGCTTGACGGTGACCGAATGCAGCTCGCCCTCGATGTTGGCACGCCAGAAATCGAGAAATTTCCGCAGTTCGGGAAATTCCGGAGCGAGGTCGAATTTCTGCCAGATGAAGGTCTGCAGCAGCTCCGGATGGTCGGGCAGGCGATAGACGATCTCGGCCGTCGTCAGCCGGTAGCCTCGCAGTTGCAGCTCGTATCGTGTCACGTCCGCATCTCTCGCTGATAGACGCCCTCCCGCTGCTACCAGCATACCTCGCCCGGACCTCAGGGCAACAGAAAAACGCTCGCAAATCCAAGCGGGTAGCAGCATCCCTGGCATTGTGCTGCCAAGCGGCGACCGGCGGCGCGAAGCCGCTCTTGAAGGGGTTGTCGCGCGTTTTAAATAATTGGCAGCGCGGCCCGTCGTCTCGCGCCGTTTTGCCTGACGCGCCACGCGTCACCCTTTAAGGTTCTGACGATGCATCGGACTCTCTCAGCGCTGCTGCTCGCGGGCGCCGTCGCGGCGATTGCGCCTGCGCCAAGCGTCGCGCTGGCGGGTGCGCCGATCCCGGAGGTCGGCGGCGTCGTCCCGACCTTGGCGCCGATGCTGGCGCGCATCACGCCGGGCGTTGTCAACATCGCGGTGCACAGCCGGGTGAGCGAACAAAACCCGCTGTTGCAGGATCCATTCTTCCGCCGCTTTTTCGATCTGCCGCAGAACGGCCGGACACAGGAACGCGAGACCGAGGCGACCGGCTCAGGCGTCATCATCGATGCGAAACGAGGTTACGTGTTGACCAACGGCCATGTCGTCGAGAATGCAACGCGCATCGATGTGACGACCAAGGACAACCGCCGCTTTACCGCGCGGCTGCTCGGCCGCGACGACGAGACCGACATCGCTGTGCTGCAGATTCCGGCCGATCATCTGACCGCGGTGCCGATGGGCAATTCTGACAAACTGAGGGTGGGCGATTTCGTGCTGGCGATCGGCAACCCGTTCGGCCTCGGGCAGACCGTCACGTCGGGCATCGTCAGCGCGCTCGGCCGCAGCGGCCTCGGCATCGACGGTTACGAGGACTTCATCCAGACCGACGCCTCGATCAATCCCGGCAACTCCGGCGGGCCGCTCGTCAATCTTGAGGGCCGGTGCGTCGGCATCAACACAGCGATACTGGCGCCGGGCGGTGCCAATATCGGCATCGGATTTGCGGTCCCGATCAACATGGCGCGGCAGGTCATGGACCAATTGATCCGCTACGGCCGGGTGCAGCGCGGCCGCATCGGGGTCGCGATCGAGGACTTGACGCCCGATCTGGCCGCCGCGTTGAAGACCGCCCATTCCGACGGTGCCGTCATCGCGCGCGTCGATCCCGCCTCGCCGGCCGAGCGGGCCGGACTGGAGCGCGGCGATCTTGTCGTCGCCGTCGACGGCGTGCCGGTGCACAGCGGCACGCAATTGCGCGACACGATCGGCCTGACGACAATCGGCCGTACGATCGATCTGACGATCGACCGCCACGGCGTGCCATATGATGTGCGTGTGCGGGTCGAGGCGGCGCGCTCCTCCGAAGAGGCGCGGCGCACCTACCAGCGCTGAGCCGATGAACTGATCCGCAGGGCGATGGCGACGCAAACCCTATACGACGTGCTCGGCGTCACACGTGACGCCGGCGCCGATGACATCCGCAAGGCCTACCGCAAGCTGGCCAAGGAATTTCACCCCGACCTCAACCCCGGCAAACCGGAGGCGGAAGCGCGTTTCAAGGCGATCACCGCTGCCTACGACATCTTGTCCGACCCGGAAAAGCGCGGGCGCTATGACCGCGGCGAGATCGATGAGAGCGGCGCCGAGCGGCCGCGCTACTCCTACCGGCCGCATGCCGAGGGCGCGCAGGGCTGGAAATACCGACCGGAAGGCGAGATGGATATCGGCGATCTCGATGATCTGTTTGCAATGTTCGGCCGCGGCGCCGGCGGCAGGGCGGGCCGTGGCGGGCGCGGCGGCGCCGGCTTTCAGATGCCCGGTCCCGACCGCCATTACACGCTGACGATCGACTTTGTCGTGGCGGCCAACGGCGGCAAAGAGCGCCTGTCTCTCGCGCCGGATCAATGGCTCGACGTGACAATCCCGCCGGGTATCGAACAGGGCCAGATTCTGCGCCTCAAGGGTAAGGGGGGCGCCGGCCTCGCCGGCGGCCCGCCGGGCGACGCGCTGATCGAGGTATTGGTCGCGCCGCACCCGTTCTTCCGCCGCGACGGCGACGACATCCATCTCGACCTGCCCGTGAGCCTGCCGGAAGCGGTGCTCGGCGCCCATGTCGCGGTGCCGACCATCACCGGGCCGGTGACGATGACGATCCCCAAAGGTTCCGACACCGGCACGCGGTTGCGTCTGCGCGGCAAAGGCATCCAGCGCCGCCACCGAGGCGAGAACCGCGCCGGCGACCAGTACGTGACGCTGAAGGTCGTCATCGGCGCTGCCGACGACCCGGAACTCGCCGAGTTCCTGAAGGGCTGGGGCGACAGACACAAAACCGACCCGCGCCGCGCGATGGGCCGCGCCGGCCAGCGCACCGGAGAAGCCGCATCATGATCGGCGCCGACGAATTGCTGCGCCGCGTCGGCCGCCTCAACCGCGCCGAACTGGTGCGCTGGATCGACAATCGCTGGATCGTGCCCGACATAGAGGGCGGCGCCTGGCTGTTCCGCGAGGTCGATATCGCGCGGGTCGAACTCATTCTCGACATGCGCCGCGATTTCGCGATCAACGACGAGGCGATGTCGATCGTCCTCGGCCTCGTCGATCAGATCTACAGCCTGCGCCGCCAGCTGCGCCGGCTGTGCGATGCGCTGGAAGCGCAGCCGGCCGACATCCGCGAGCGCGTCCGCCGCGCCCTGCCGCCCAACGGCAGCCGCCCGGCGTAGCGGCCTGCGGCCGCCAACCCATATCGCGTGACAGCGAGATCAGGCGGCCAGGGCCGAGTGGGCGTCTGCCAAATCCGCGAGGCGACGCTCCGCTCGGCGCGGCGCCACCACCAAACTCTCGGCCGGCAGCTTGTCCGATGGCGCGGCGGGTATCACCGGCACGGGCTCGGCGGTATCGCCGCGGGTCGTTGGCGCCATCCAGATGCGTCCGATCATGCCGAGGGTTGCCGACCAAGTGGAGACGCTGACGGCGGTGGTATCAAGGCCGCTGGTGAAGATCTTGCGGATCAGGAGATCGCGTTCGACAGACGCCGGCAGATCGAAGCGCAGCGCAAGGAAGGACTCGTTGCCGCGTGCCACCGTGCCGGCGATGAAGCCCACGCCCCTGAGGAACAGCCGGACCGGATCGCCGACCGCGAACGGCCGCTCCGCCGCCGCCTCGAGCGCCACGCCTGCGCCGGAGAGAGAGATATCCTTGACGCGGCCGATCAGGAGATGGCCGCGCCGCTCGCTCAGCCAGGCCGGTTCGTCGATCTCGAAACGCTCCTCGCTGCGGCGGACCGGCGCCTGCAGGCACAACATACAGACCAGAAACAGCACCACTACGTTGACGGAGCCCCAGCACGCCACCATGGGCAGCAGCGCCGTCTGTTCGACCACCCGCCAATCCGGCACCGCGTTGATGGTGAGGCCAAGGAGCGTCAACAGCATCAGGCTGAGAGCCGTCCAGAAGATGCCGCGCTCGTAGCCCGCGCCCGCCGCGCTGCCGCCTTTCGGCGTAACATTGAACAGGTGGCCGTGCGGGCGAAGGGCGGTCTGCAGCGTGGCCGGCAGAACCTTGAAGCTCTGGAAGGTGCCGAGAACCTGTGCTGCCAGCGGAAAATAATGACCGCGGCCAAAGACGCTGATGCCTCCGACCACCGCCATTACCATCGGCACGAGATAATAAAGCACCGGTCCCAGCGTCACGTTGATGAGCGGCGGCAGGCCGGTCCACAGAAAGACGAGCGGCGTCACGATCGACATCAGCAGCATGAGCCCCTGGCTCAGCCAGTGTGTCGGCAGGAACAGCAGCCGGTGCATTGGACGCAGACCGCGGCCGAGCGGGCCTTCCGGAAGATACAACATCTGGATGGCGCCGCGCGCCCAGCGCTGGCGCTGCACAAAGAAGGCCTTGATGCTCTCCGGCGCCAGGCCGTAGGCGAGCCGCTCGCAGAGATAGCGCGTGATGAAGCCGTGCCGCAGCATCACCAGGCTCAACAACATGTCTTCGGTGACGGAGCCGGTAGGGAGCGCATCACCGACCGCGCGCATCGCGGCGCGACGGGTCACCGAGTTGGAGCCACAGCAGAAGGCGGCGTTCCAGCCGTCGCGGCTCGGCATGATCGCTTCGAAAAAGAACCGCTGATCATCGGGCAGCCGCTTGCGCAGCGCCAGGTTCGCCTGCAGCGGGTCGTGGTTGTAGAAGGCGTGCGGCACCTGCACGATGCCGACCTTGGGATCGTCAAAAAACCCAAGCGTGCGCATCAGGAAGTTGCGCTGGGGAATGAAGTCGGCATCGAAGACGGCAACAAAATCGCCATTTGTTTGAGCCAGCGCATGATTGATATTGCCGGCCTTGGCATGGGCATTGTCGGCGCGAGTGATATAACCCACGCCCTTGGCGGCGCAGAACTCCTTGAGCCAAGGGCGGCGGCCGTCATCCAGCACCCAGATGGCGGCATTTGGATAGTCGAGCGAAAGCGCGCCGACGATCGTCTTCTCCAACACCTCCAACGGTTCGTTATAGGTGGGGATATAAACGTCGACGCTGGGGAGCCGCTCCGGCGGCAAGCTGCGCAGCCGGACCTCGTGCCGGCGCGCTTCCTCGCGCCGGTCGGTGCTGCGCAGGAATGCCAGGTAAAGAATGAGCGCATCGCCGAGCGCCAGCAGCTCGACCAGAAAGTTGACCCAAATCCAGCCGATCTCCGGCGCGGAACCCGCGGCCGGCAGCACCGTGTCAAAGAAGCGCCACGCGAGGTAGCGCGCCACGACGATCCATACCGCCGCAAAGATCAGCCACCGCGCCCAGGCGCGCCGCATCGGCAAGATCGGACCGATGACATGGATGACGGCGACGACGAGCGCGATCGGCGCCAGCGCGATACTCAGAGACAGCGGATCAACCGGCACGCGCGGAACTTCCGCCGGCAACACGGGTCTCATGAGCGCCGATCATGTCGGTAATGAACCGCCAGGCCGCGGCGATGCCGAAGCCGCGGCGATGAAAGCGGACCTCGGCGAGCCGGCCGATATTGCAGAAACCGGCGGCGTTCTTCGCCGCCGTCGGCGGCAGCGCGACCTCGACGCTGATCTGACCGCCGCCCGGATCGGGGATGTGCGCGGCAAGGAGACGCGTGTCATCACGCGCCGCCGAGCCGCGTACGTGTCCCACAATGCCCTGCAACCAATGGTTGGTTCCATAAAGGCGGACCATCACCGGATCGCCGGTCCTCATCGTCCCGAAGTCCCGTTCGGGTACCTGCACCACGACAAAACGCCTCTGGCAATCGGCGAGGTCCATGATCGGTTGGCCTTCCGTGACGGCGGAACCCGGGCTTGCCAGCACAGACCAGACGACATAGCCGGCGGGAAGCGCCAGCGCGTAGCTGGAAAGCTGCGCGATGCGTTGGCGCTCCGCCGCACTCTCCGCCGCAAGCTGCGCGAGGCGCGAGCGGGCATCGAGCAAGGTTGCCTGCAGCTCCTGGCGACGCAGCAGCAGCCGATCGCGTTCCTGCGCCGTATAGGGCGTGTCGTTGAACCCATCCTCGAGGAAGATCCCGACGCGCGCCGCCGCGGCTTCCGCCTTGAGCCGCCCGATCTGGGCGATGATCGCCCGGCAGCGCGCCAACGTGCTGGCATGCGTGGCAGCGATATTGTCGAGGCGCTGCGGTGAGATCACGCCGGCCTTGGCGAGCAGGTCGGCGCGCGCCAGCGCCTTTGCCTGTTGCTGTTCGTCGGCATCGCAGCCGGCCAGATTGGCGGTGGTCTCATCACTCTCGTATGCAAGCCGGGCCAGCACCGCTTCGCGGTAGCGTGCGGTCTCCTCTGCGAGCCTGCGGTCGGCGGCCTTCACCTGCGCGAGCTGCGCCTCAACCAAGGCGGCTTGCGCCTCTGCCGTTGCGTATTGCTGCTGCAGCCGCACGAGGGTGCGGCGGTCCGGCGGCAACGCCTCGATCAGCCTCGTCTTCGTCGTCCCGTCCATCAGCGCACCCTTGGCGGGCAGATCATGGGCAACTTCGCCGCTGATCGGCGCGGTGACCCGCAGGAGTTCGGCATTGACGAAGGCGGAGCTGGCGACGTGATAGGCAAGATAAGGGAAGAATGCCCAGAGCGCTGTTGCCAGCAATACAGAGGCGAGTGACAGCCGCACAAGACGGCTGCGAACGAACTTTTCCATCGGCGACTGTCACCACCAATCGGCGCAGAGTGCGCCGCCCGCACGCGCGGATTCTTAATGCGCGCGCCTTAAACCGGGATTAACTCAGGTGGTGAGCGAGCCTCGAGCGGCGGCCGCAGCGGCGGTCAGCTCTTGCCAATCTTCGCAAAACCATGCTGCTGCCAACGCCGCTGCGCGATTCGGCGGCACACCGCGCCGAGCAGCAGCGCCGCGGCATCCGAGGTCATCGTCCCGCCGCTGAACGCAGCCACCACCGACCGCCCATCAACGCCGGCAACACCCAACAGCTCCGCGCTCCATTCTGTCTGCGTCGGGCTCCCCCGAATCCAACACCAACCGCTGCTCCGATGCACTACCCCCTGTGAGCAATGCGGGCTAGGGTGACATCGCCGGTCCGGCCGATCGAACCACGGCCCGGCCGCAGCGACGCCGATCCGGTTAATTGCATGCAACCCAGTCTTTTCAAAAGCGGCGACTTGGCGGGCGAGGGGCTGGCGTGCCGGCGCGGCGACCGCGTGGTATTTGCCCGTCTCGACTTTCGCCTTGCCGCCGGTGACGCGCTGGTGTTGACCGGGGCAAACGGCAGCGGCAAATCGAGCCTGTTGCGGCTCATGGCCGGATTGCTCGCGCCGGCGGCCGGGCGCCTGTCGTGGGGCGGCCTGCCGCTCGCACGCGAGCCGGCGGCCTGGCACGCCGCGCTGCATTACGTCGGTCATCTCGACGCGACGAAGCCGGCGCTGACACCGCGTGAAATGCTGGGCTACTGGGCGGCGTTGCACAGTCCCGACGACGAACCGGCGATCCCGACAGCGCTCGCTGCGTTCGGCCTCGCTGCCGTTGCCGACTGGCCGTGCCGCTGGCTGTCGGCCGGGCAGCGGCGACGCCTTGCCCTCGCCCGCCTGCTCGCCGCACCGGCGCCGATCTGGCTGCTCGACGAACCGACCGCGGCGCTCGACAGCGACGGCGAGGAGCGCCTCGCGGCAGCGATCGCCGAGCATCGCGCCCGCGGCGGCCGCGTCGCGGTCGCGACCCACCAGCCGCTCGACCTCGACGGCGCGCACGAACTGAGGCTCGACGCCTACGCCGCATTGCCCGAGGACGCGCTCGTTGCGTCATGGTGATGGCGGCGTTTTTCGGGCTGCTCCGCCGCGACGTTCGGCTGTCGCTGCGGCAAGGCGGCGAACTCGGGCTGGTGCTCGGCTTCTTCGTGCTGACGGTGCTGTTGTTCCCGTTTGGCGTCGGGCCGGAACCGCAGGTGCTCGGCCGGATCGCCGCCGGGATCATCTGGGCGGCGGCGCTCCTGGCGGCGGTCTTGAGTCTTGACCGCCTGTTCGCCGCCGATTACGCCGATGGCGGGCTCGACCTGATCGCGCTGTCGCCGCTGCCGCTGGAGCTGGCGGTGCTCGCCAAGGTCGCGGCGCACTGGCTGACGACAGGGCTGCCGCTCATGCTGTTGAGCCCGCTGCTCGCCGTATTTGTCGATCTCGACCCGGCCGCGATCCCGATGCTGATGCTGAGCCTCCTCATCGGTACGCCGACGCTGAGCCTGTTGGGCGCGATCGCGGCGGCGCTGACCCTGGGGGCGCGGCGCGCCGGCGTGCTCGTGGCGCTGCTGGTTCTGCCGCTCTATCTGCCGCCATTGATCTTCGGCACTGCCGCCGTCGAGGCGGTGCTGACCGGCCAGAGCGCGCGCGGCGACCTCTTGCTGCTCGGCGCAATGACACTGGCGGCGCTACCGCTGGCGCCGTGGGCGACCGCTGCGGCCGTGCGCCAATCGCTCGAATAGCGCGTTGCAGCGAGTCGATAAACCAAGCGGGAATTAAATACCTAGCTGCCTCGCTGCTTCGGCGTCTGTAGTGCTGCGGCCTGCGGAGTCGACTTATGGCGGTTTGCCAGGAGGCCGCATCGCTTCCGGCCGATCGCGCTAATGACACGGTCTCTAGTCAGAAATTCTCGACCCAGGGGCGCAGTTCGATTTCCCAGGCCCAGGCGCTGCGGTGCTGACGGTGCAGGTGGAGATAGGTGTCGGCGATCGCGTCGGGCTCGAGCAGACCGTCGGGGCCGCGTTCGTTGGCGCGCGGGTCGCCGGCGCGACGGATGCCGCCGTCGATGACGATATGGCCGACATGGATATTCTGCGGCTGCAGTTCGCGCGCGAGAGACTGCGCGAGGCCGCGCAGCGCGAACTTGCCCATCGCAAAGGATGACGAGCGCGGGTATCCCTTGACGCTGGCGCTGGCGCCGGTGAACAGGATCGTGCCGTGGCCCTGCCTTGCCATGCGCATCGCGGCTTGGCGTGCGACGAGAAAGCCGCCGAACGCGGTGACGCGGATCGCCGCCTCGACCGCGGCGGGGTCGAGTTCGATGATCGGTCCGCGCGCCCGGCCGCTGGCATTGTAGACGACGAGATCGAGGCGGCTGCCGCCCGCGTCGATCGCGGCGAACAGCCGCTCGACGTCCTCGGCTTGCGTCGCATCGCAGGCCACGGTCTGGGCGCCGGTCTCGCGCGCCAGCGCGGCGAGCTTGCCCACGTCGCGCGCCGCCAGCACCACGGCCATGGCGTCCTTGGCGCAGCGGCGGGCGAGCGCCGCGCTGAGCCCCGATCCGGCTCCGACAATGACGGCACGCTCCTGGTCTGCCATGGCCCATCCCCTTCGATGTCGCCGGCCGCTGGTCGCCGGCCGAATGCCCTTATCGCGCAAAAGCGACGAGAAACGCCAGCCTCTACCGGCGACGCACCGCCGGCGAGCGGCGCTGCCGGCCGCGCAGCATCGATCCCGGCGGGACCGTTGAAATCGCCAATATTTGTGAAGATTCCGTAGCACCGAAAATTCAAAGAATTCGTCGTTTTCATTATTTTCGGCAATAGATAAAAGCCGCCGTGCTTATCGCCCCTCCCTGATCTCGGTCACCCGCACCATCCACAAAAATTCAACTCTCGATACAGTTGACAGATGCATCGGTGACTGGCTAGGCTCAATACGGAACTTCCCCCTGTCCCAACCCGGGCAGATCATCCATCACAGACCCGGGACGGCACCTGCCTCAGGTCTTCGTCATCAGAAACGGCGCCCGCTGTCGGGCGGCCGCGACAGAACGCGTGTTTCCCGAAACTACATGGAGACGCCGGCGGATGAGGATGCGAACGACAATCGGCCTGTCGCTTGCGCTGGCGCTCGTGCCGGCAGTTGCCTCGGCCAAGCAGGGCCATGCCGCCCATCACCACCCTACCCCGAGCGTCAAGGCCCGGCACGTGCAGGCAGGCAGCGACGTGGGGCGGATCCGGGCAAACCGGCGCCGCCCGGCGCTTGCGCAGGCTGCGCCGCGCCGCCGGTCGCACGACGTGGCGCATCACGCGATTGCCCGCCGCGAGCATCATGCCGCCGGTCACGTCATTGCCGGCCGCGCAGTACGGCATTGGCACCACCGGCGCGATTTCGGCAGGCTGGCGCCCGAGGACCGCTATGTCGGACCGCTGCGGGCGATCGGGCCGCGCGAGGTCGGCAAGGCCGCATGGTACGGCCCCAGGTTTCTCGGCGGGCGCACGGCGAGCGGCGAACGGCTCGACTCGATCCATGCAACCGCGGCCCATCGCTGGCTGCCGCTGCATTCGCTGGTCCGCATCACAAACCTGGAAAACGGCCGCACGACGGTGGCAGAGATCAACGACCGCGGACCCGTCAGCCATTCGCTGCTGATCGATCTGTCGCCACGCACGGCGCGGGAACTCGACATAATCCACCGGGGCGTCGCACCCGTCGTCGTCGTGCCGGTCGTGGCAATCCGAAAGGCGGCCGCGGTAGCGTTCCCCGCTCACCGGCATTCCGGCGTCGCCCGCCGCAACGCACAGCCGCGCAGATAGAACCGGCAGTTTAAAAACCTGTCGCGTTTTTGCAACTGTTGCCTCGTAGTCACAATTGATCTGAAAATCCGGGTGATCGAGCCGCACTCGATTGACTCCGAATTGGTGCTCGACTGTATTCTTCGAGACAATCTCTGTGCGGATTGTGACGATCCGAACGTGGCAAGCTGCTGACGGCAACGGAGCAGGACGGGCCCGGCTGTGAGCGGCACAATTTCGGGGCGGCCCGCTGGCGGCGGGTTGGTTGGGGGGACAGTGTCTGACACGGCAAATGTGATAGCCTTTCCGCTGTCGGCTCGGGCGCGGCGAACGGCGGACGCGAAGCCCCGCTCGCCGCGCGGCGAATACGAGTTCACCGAGGCGGAACTCGCCGCTTTGTGCCGCTGGTTCTCGGCGATGAAATATGCCTTCCCGGGCACCGAAGGGGTCATGATCGTCAGCCATCAGGACCGCTATTCGGCGGTCGGGCTTTATAACCCGAGGGGCGGCGCGCCGAACTGTCTGATCGCCAAGCACGAGGTGGGCGGATCGGCCCGCTTCTTCTGGTCCACCGAGGGTGATCCGCCGCGGCCGATCGGCGATCTGGCGGAGATCACTGACGCGCATATCCGGGCCATCCATCCGCCGCGCAACGAAAAGGGCTGGCTCGATCCGATCGGCTGGATGGGGGTCTATGCCGCCCGCATGATTGCAACCGCCGTACAAGTCGTTTGACGGCGGGTATCCGAACCGGCGCGTTGATGCGCGCTGGACGAGCGAGGTCGCGGACGGCTGTAGAGTGGGGGAGTTCGGCGGGCGAGCCGGGAACGGCGGGCGACGGCCCAGTGGGTGTGCCCGCATGACGCGCCGGGCGCATCGAGCGGCATCGTGCGGGTCATGTCGAGTGGCTCAGCCGGAGCCGGAGTGCGATGAGGGCAGCCGCAGTGGTGGGATTGCTGGCCGGTCTACTTGCCGGCTGCTCGGCTCTGCCGACCGCCGGTCCGACCGCCAGCCAGATCGTGCGGCAGGGGGACGAGAACAGCCGGCCGCGCTTCGACCTCGTCGATATCAACAGCAACGTCGTTGCCGCGCTGCGCGCTACACGGGTCGAGAGTTTCGCCGCCCGCTTTAAGAAATACGGCAAGCCGCCGCCGCAGCGGATTGCGGTCGGCGACAGCATCGTCGTCTCGATCTGGGAAGCTGCCGGCGGCGGGCTGTTCAGCGAGGGCGGCGCCAACGGCGACGTCACGTCGGGATCGCGCAACGTCACGATCCCGCAACAGGTGGTCGGTCAGGACGGCGGGATCAGCGTGCCGTTTGCCGGGCGCATCCCCGTTGCCGGTGTGCTGCCGCTCGAAGCGCAGCGGGCGATCGAGCGGCGCCTCGCCAAAAAGGCAATTGAGCCGCAGGTCATCGTCACGGTCACGAAGAGCGTCGCCAACAGCGTCACAGTGACGGGCGAGGTCGTGCACGGCGCGCGCCTCCCGCTGTCGGTCAGGGGCGATCGGCTGCTCGACGTCATCGCCGAGGCGGGCGGCGCGTCAGGGCGGATTTACGAGACGTTTGTGCGGCTGTCGCGCGGCGGCGTCACCGCGACAATCGCGCTCGAGACCCTGGTTTCGCACCCCGCCGAGAACATCTATGCGCAACCCGGCGACGTCCTGACGCTGGTCCGCGTGCCGCGCTCGTTCACCGTCCTCGGCGCGACCGGGGTCAACGCCGACATCCCGTTCCCTTCCGAACGGCCGACCCTCATCGAGGCGCTGGCCAAGGCGGGCGGGCTGCAGGACCAGCGCTCCGACCCGTCGGGCGTCTTTCTGTTCCGCTATGAGCCGCCGCGTGTCGTGCGCGCGTTGGGGGAACCGCCGCTCGACACCGGGCCGGACCACAGCACACCCGTCGTCTATCGGCTCGATATGCGCGACGCCAAATCCTATTTCCTCGCACAGCGGTTTCCGATCCGCGACAAGGACATCATCTACGTCGCCAACGCCGATCTCGATGAATTGCAGAAATTCTTTACCCTGCTCAATACCTTGACCGGCCCCGTTCTGACCGGGGTCGTGATCAAGAATACGGTGCCGTAGCGCCGCCGCCCGCGTTTCGGCCGATGCTCATGCTCGACGTCTCACGTCTGTTGTCGCGCGCCGGACGCGCGACGCCGACCGGCATCGACCGGGTCGAGATGGCCTATGCGCGGCGCCTGATCGCGAACGGCGCCGCGGCCCGCTTTGCTGCGGTCAAGCCGACCGGCGGGCTCGGCCTCCTGCCGGATCGCGCCGCCCGAGAGTTCGTCGAGGCGATTGCGGCGCGCTGGCGCGGCGATGGCGCGTCGCCGCAGCCGACGCGACCGGTCTCGCGCATCGCCCGCCAACTGCGCCTCCGGCTATTGGGATCGCGTGAGCTGGCGCCGACCCGGCGGCGCACGAATGGCGGCGCGGTATACCTCCTCGTGTCGCATCACCACTTGGAGAATTGCGCGCTCCTCGCGCGGCTCAGACAGCGGGCCGGGGCAAGGTTCATCTGTCTGATCCACGATCTGATCCCCGTCCAATTCCCCGAATACGCCAGGCCGGGACAGGCGGAGAAACACCTGCGACGCATCCGCAACGCCGCCCAATTCGCCGACGCGCTGATCGTCAATTCGGCGGTGACACGCGACGCGCTGCAATGCCAGATCGATCGCGCCGGACGTGCGCCGCCGGTTCTCGTCGCGCCGTTCGGCACCGATCTGCCGACCGCAGCGCCTCATGCCGCGCCGCCGCTGCCCCGCCCCTATTTCGTCTGCGTCGGCACGATCGAGGCGCGCAAGAACCACCTGCTGCTGCTCAACGTGTGGCGCCAACTCGCCGCCGAACTCGGAGAGCACACGCCGATCCTCGTGCTAATCGGCCGGCGCGGCTGGGAAACCGAGAACGTCGTCGACATGCTCGAGCGCTGCCCGGCGCTGCGCCCTTGCGTCATCGAGCACGGCGCGCTGTCCGACGCCGCGATGGTGCCGCTGCTCGCCGGGGCGCGCGCGTTGCTGCTGCCGTCCTTCGCCGAGGGGTTCGGCTTTCCGGTCATCGAGGCGCTGGCGCTGGGCGTCCCGGTGCTGTGCAGCGATGTGCCGGCCTTGCGGGAGACCGGCGGCGGCATCCCCGAGTTTTTCGACCCGCTTGACGGGCCGGGATGGCGATCGGCGATCCTCGATTATGCGGCGTCGCAGTCGCCGCGGCGTGCCGCCCAGCTGGCCCGCCTCAACGGCTGGCGGCCGCCGCGCTGGCGGGATCATTTCGCAATGGTCGAGCGGTTCATCGGCGAGGTCGCCGCCGCCCCGCCGGTCCCGTAGCAAGGGTCACCCCGGGCGCGCCGACAGGCCCGCGAGATGGCGTGCCACGGCGGCGAGATCGGCCGGTTCGGCCGCCACCGCCCGCGCCTCTTCCACCACAATTTCGACCGCCTTGCGCACCTGCTCTTCGCTGTGCTCGGCGGTCAGGAAGAAGCGCAGCCGGGCGGCGCGCTCGGCGACCGCCGGGTAGAGGATCGGCTGGACGTTGATGCCGCGGCGGAACAACGCCTCTGCGAGCCTGCCGGCGGCGATCGAGCTGCCGGTGATGACCGGCACGATCGCCGCGCCGATCGAACCGCCGACCTCGAGCCCCTTCGCGCGCGCCAGCTCCAGAAACAGGCGGGCGCGCTGGTTGAGGCGGCGGACGCGCTCGGGCTCGCGTTCGAGGATATCGATCGCGGCCAGCGCTGCCGCCGCCGCCGCTGGCGCCATGCCGACCGAAAATACAAACCCTGGCGCCGTGCGCTTCAGGTAGGCGATGAGGTCCTTGCGGCCGGCGATATAGCCGCCGCAGGACACGAGGCTTTTGCTCAACGTGCCCATCCAGATATCGACCTCGTTCGGGTCGATCCCGGCGTGGTCGGCCGAGCCGAAACCGCGCGGGCCCAAGACGCCCAGCGCGTGTGCGTCGTCCACCATGAGCCACGCGCGATGGCGCCGCGCGACGGCGACGAAGGCGGCGAGATCGGGCACGTCGCCGTCCATGCTGTAATGGCCCTCGATGACGAGGAGCGCATTGGCGTGGCGCGCGCGCGCCTCGGCGAGGGCGCGATCCGCCGCCGCGGCGTCGAGGTGGCGAAACGGCACGCGCCGCGCCCCCGACAGCAGCGCCCCCTGCGCGATGCTGTTGTGGATCAGCGCGTCATGCACGATCAGGTCATGGCGCCCCAACAGATGCCCGATCACGGTTACGTTTGTCGCGTGGCCGCCGACCAGCGTAATGCTGTCCTCGGCGCCGTGCAGCCGGGCCAGCGCGCACTCCAGGTCGCGATGGATCGGCCGTTCGCCCGACACTGGCCGACTGGCGGAAACCGACGTGCCGTAGCGGTCGATTGCCGCCTTGGCGGCCGCCGTGATGCGCGGATCGCCGTTCAGCCCGAGATAATTGTAGGACGCGAAGTTGAGATAGAAGCGGCCGTCGATCGGCGTTTCAGCGGCGGCGACGCCATCGTGCACCCGGAAGAACGGATCGGCGATGCCGAGATAATCCGCCGCCTCCTCGATCATATGGACGTCGCGCCAGCCGTCCAATTGGCGAACGTCGAGGCGGCCGGTCTCGAGGCTGGCCTCGACGCGCGGTCGACGCGGCACGCCGGCCGCCAGCCGCCCGGCCGCCGGCGCCAATTTCTCAATGAGCCGCGCCTTTGCGTGCGCCGACAGGCCAAACAGGTCGCGACCGGCCGCCATCGGCTTACCCGGCAGCCGCCGAATCGACGGGCAGCGGTTCCGGCCGTGCGACCGCATTCGCCAGCCCGTCGCGCCGATCGGCATCGACTATCTCGTAGCGCGCCGCCAGATTGACGACGGCGCTTGCCGGCTGCGACGCCGCGAGGGCGGTGGCGAGGCGGCTGGCAATCGAGACGACGCTCGTGCCCTCGGCCAGCGACATAAGCGGCAGATTGATGCCCAGGCGGGTTTCGAGCGCCAGGCGCAACTCGACCGCCATCAGCGAATCCATGCCGACCTCCGAGAGCGGCCGCAGCGGATCGAGCGAGCCGGCCGGCAGGCGCAGAATGGCCGCGGCTTCGTCGGCGACGGCGATTGTGAGCAGCGCCGCCGCCTCGTCCGGGCCGAGCCCGGCGAGCCGTTCGAGCAACTCGTCGCCGCCCTGGGCGGCGGGACCGTCGGCGAACAGCTCGGCAAACAGCGGTGCGGCGAGGATCGGCAAATGGCGGCGCGGTTCCTGCCAACTGGTCTCGGCCAAGGCGGCGACGGGGAGGCCGCTGCCGAGCAGCGCCGGCAGCGCTGCCAGCATTTGCGCCGCCGGCTGCGGCCTGGCGCCGAGCCGGCGCGCCAACGCCTCACGCGCCGCCGGCCGTTCGGCGAGGTATCCGGTATCGGCGACCGGCCCCCAGGCGACCGCGAGCGCCGGCAGGCCTTCGGCACGCCGGCGGCGGGCCAGCGCCTCCAGCGCCAGATTGGCCGCGACATATGCCCCCTGCGCCGGCGCGCCGAGTAATGTCGTCGCCGACGAGAACAACAGAAACAGCTCGATCGGGTCGTCGCGGGTCAGGCGGTCGAGAACCAGGGCGCCGCCGAGCTTGGGGCGCAGCACCGTCGCGATCGCCGCATCGTCAAGTTCGGCGGCGACCCCATCGACGATCGCCGCGGCGGCATGGACGATGCCGCGAAGCGGTGGCTGCGCCGCCCGGATTTCAGCCAGAACGGCGGCGAGCGAGCCCTGATCGGCAACATCGGCCGCATAGAGCCGCACATCGTCGGCCCCGAGCGCGCCCAATTCGGCAGCGCGCTCGGCGGCTCCCGGCGTTGCCGCACCGCGCCGGCCGACCAGCGCAATCGCGCCGGCACCCTGGCGTGCGAGCCATTCCGCTGCAGCAAAGCCGAAGCCGGAGATGCCGCCGGTAACCAGATACGTGCCGTCCCGCCGCAGCGCGACATGCGGCGTGTCGCGCAGCCGCACCGCGGCATTGCCGTGCGGCAGCAGGACCAGCTTGCCGATGTGCCCCGACGCCTGCATCAGGCGGAACGCGTCGCCCGCCGCGGCGAAACTGAAGCGGCGATGCGCCAAGGGCCGGATCGCGCCATCGCCGAGCGCGGCGGCAATCTCGCCCAGCAGCGCTTCGGCGAGGTCCGGCCGCTCGATCGGCAGCCGGTCGATATCGATTGCGAAATACGAAATATTCTGCCGCAGCGGACGCAGATGAATGCGCCGATTGAGATAGAAGTCGCGTTTGCCGAGTTCGAGAAAGCGGCCGAACGGCTTCAACACGCCAAGGCTGTCCTCCATTGCTTCGCCGCTCAGCGAATTGAGCACGACATCGACGCCGCGGCCGCCCGTTATCGCGCGCACCGCATTGCCGACGCCCGGATCGCGCGACCCGAGCACGTGGTCGGCGCCGGCCAATCGCAGGAAATCGCGTTTCACGTCCGAGCCGGCCGTCGCGATGACGGTGGCGCTGCGATATTTTGCGTATTGAATGGCCGCGAGACCGACGCCGCCGGCAGCGGCATGGATCAGCACCGTTTCACCAGGCGCCAGCCTGGCGAGCGTGCCGAGCGCATAGCTCGCCGTGACAAACGCCACCGGGAGTGTCGCGGCCGCGGCAAAGCTCGTCCCGGGCGGCAGGCGCATGACCGCGCGCGCCGCGGTCGTCACTCGGCTGGCCAGCGAGGCCGGGGCAAACCCGGCGACCCGGTCGCCGACATTGAGATGCGCGACGCCCGGACCGATCGCGCTGACGATGCCGGCGCATTCGAGACCGTAGCTCGGGCCGGTGAAGCCATCGATCAGCGCCTCTTCCGGCACCAATCCCATCGCCCACATGATGTCGCGGAAATTGAGTCCGGCCGCCGCGACGTCGATCGCGATCTCGCCGGGTCCCGGCGGCCGCGGCGCCGCCCGCCGCCAGCCGAGCGTGTCGATGCCGCCCTGCGGCGCGCCGGCGAGGCCGATCGGATCGCCGGCGGCGGCCCACAGCGGCGGCAGTCCGCGGCGCAGCCGCAGGACATGCCGGCCGGCGCTGGTCCAGACAATCTCGGTTTCGCCATCGGCAGCCGTCAGTTCGGCCGCGAGCGCGGCAGCGCGTTCATCATCGGTCAGCGTCGGAGACAGATCGATGAGGCGCAGCTGCAACCGCGGGGTCTCGTTAACGAGCACACGCGCGATGCCCCACGCGGCGGCACCGCTTGGCCCGCGATCGCCGGCGTCGGCAGGCTGTTGCGCGCCGGTCGTGACGAGCCATAGCGGCAGCTGCCGCCGCGCCGCGTCGCTCGCGATGCGGATGAGCTGCATCGTCAGCCGCGCGGTCGCCGCAACGGCGCCGCTGTCGCCGGTCGCATCGGCGATCATGAGGATCATGTCACCGTCATCGCCCGCGGCGCCATCGTCGTCGGTCTCTGCTGCCGCGGCAAGGGCCGCCACCTCGGTAACACGCACGGCGTGGCCATGTCGCGACAAGCGCTCGGCAAGCGCGCTGCTGCCGTCCCCGATCGCCGCGATCAGATTTATCCTACGCGACCGCGGCTCCGGCCGCGCGATTTCGCCGGCGATCGGCGCCCTGCCCCAAAACAGTGCGCACGGCCACGGACCCGCCGCCAGCGCGAGAGTTCCGGCGGTGACAAATCCGCCGTCCGCGAGTTCGTCGCGCCACGCCGCACCCGCTCGCAACGGCGACGGGGCATCGGCGTCGCCGCTGTCCGGCCACCAGCCGGCCTGTCGACCGAACACCAGGTCCCATAACGGGTTGGGCTCGGGTTCCGCGGCGATCAACAGGCCCCCCGGCGCAAGCTGCTGGCGCAATGCCGAGAGCGCCGCGCCGTCGATGCCCATTCGCGCGCAGGTGTTGAGCGCGACGATCACGTCAAACCGGTCGGCGCCGAGCCGCGCCGCCTCCGCCGCATCGGGGCTCGTCGCGCGGTAGGTGAGCGCCGCGCCGGACGCCGCCAGGCGATCGAGAAACTGCCGGGGCGGGCTGGCTTGCGCGCCGATCTCGAGCAGCCGCAACGGGCGGCCCTTCGGCCACCGCGCGGCGATCTCGGTAAGCAGCCGGCTCACCAGGTCGATCCCCGCGGCGGCGGCCGGCGAGCCGGACAGCAGGTGGTCGATCGTTGCGGCGATCGCCTTTTCCGGCGGCCGCGGGCCTTCCGCCAGGAAACGCGCCAGATCGGCTGCCGTTGCTGCGACCAGCGCGAGTTCGGCAACCAGTTCCGGCGTTTCGGCCAGCAGTAGCCGCCAGACATCGGCCATCTCGGGCAGGTCGTTATTCGCGGCGATGCGCCACACCGGCCCCGCTGAGCGCGCAGCCCCGAACCGCTCCAAGAGCCGCAGCAGACCCCCGAACAGCGCCGCGGCATCGGGCGCGATGTCGCCGGAAGCGATGAGCGCTGCGACCGTGAACGGCGTCTCGCGCCCGACCGCGCTCGGCATCGCCGCAAGCGCTGCCGACGCGATCAGCGCGTCGCAGAGCAGCCGCCGTTCCGCGCCGTCTTCGGCCTTATCGGGCGCGTCGGATAGGAGCCGCGTCGCGATCAGGGCGATGTCGTCGAAGACCGCGGGCGGCGCCGTCTCGCCGAGCGGGGCCGGTACGAGCTCGGTGCGCAGCACAGCATCCTCGGGTGCCACCCGGTGGGACAGCTCGACCCGCCGGAACCAGCAATCGGTCAGTTCGCCGATCGCGGCGCCCTTCTCGTCGAACAGCACGATATCGGCCGACACCGAGCGGATGCCGCGGCGCGTCAGGCGCAGCCAAGCGCGGCACACGCTGCGTCCGAACGGCGCCATAATGCGCACCCGCCCGAAGCGCCACGGCAAGAGGCTGACGCCGGCCGCGTCGCCATCTCCGTCGGCCGTCAGCGCCAGCAGCCCCTGCAATGCCCCATCGAGCAGCGCCGGATGAACGAGATAGTCGTCGCCGGCGGCGCCGACGACCGACGCATCGAGGTCCACCAACACCGTGCCGTCTGCCAGCCGATCCACCCGGCGCACGGTGCGAAATCGCGGGCCGTAATCGAGCCCGAACCGGCCGGCGAGCCGGTAGAGCGTTGCGCCGTCGATCGCCGATGCGGCCGCTGCGGGATCGTCGAGGCCGGGCGGTGGCGGCAGATCGCCGGCCGCGACCAGCCGCGCGACGGCATGCAACGTCAACGGCTCTTCGGTCAGCCGCAACCGGCTGAGGAGCTCAAAATCGCCGTCCTCGGCCGAGACGACTGAGCGAACCTCACGCGGCCGCCCGTTGTCGAACGGCAGCGGGCGGCGCAGTTCGACATCGGCGACCTCGACGGCAGCGGCGTCCGGCCGCCGCAGCCGCGCCGCCGCCAGCGCCATTTCGAGCACCGCGGCGGCCGGCAGCACCGCGACGCCTTCGACCGCGTGATCGGCGAGCCACGGCACCTGTTGCGGATCGAGATAGTTGAGCCACGATGCGACCGGCCCCGGCTGGCGAAATCCCAGCAGCGGATGCGCAAACGGCGGATCGGCGACCTGCGTGTCTTCGACCGTCCGGTCAAACCAGAAACGTTCCTTGTGCCACGGGTAGAGCGGCAGGCCCGTCGGATCGCCGGGCCCGTCGAACCGCTCGCTGCCGGCAATCGTGTGGCCGGCGACATGGCAGCGCGCGACGATCGCCGGAAACGGATCGTCGCCGCTTTCGTTGCGCGTCAGCGTCGCCAGCACCCGCCCCTCGCCGTCCGCCGCCCGCAGCGCATCCTTTACGTAGGCTTGCAGCACCGGGCTCGGACCGATTTCGAGAAAGATCCGGCTGCCGGACGCCGCCAGCGCCGCCATCCCATCCGCGAAGCGCACTGGGCTGCGGATGTTGCGCCACCAGTGACGGGCGTCGAGATCGCCGGCGGAGACCTTCCGGCCGGTGACCGTCGAAATCAGCAGCGTCTCGGGCACACCCGAAACGAGGCCGGCGAGATCATCCAGCAGGCCCGCGCGGATCGGCTCCATCGCCGCCGAGTGAAAGGCGAAATCGAGATCGAGCGGGCGGCAGGCGATGCCGCGACGGCGCGCCTCGGCGGCGAGCCGATCGATCGCCTCGCACGGCCCCGACGCCGTGACCGATTGCGCCGCGTTGATCGCGCCGATCTCGAGCGCACTGCCAAGCTCGGCGAAGAGTTCCTCGGCGGCGGCCGCGCCGAGCGCCAGCGCCGCCATGCGCCCCGTGCCGCGCGTGCGCTCCTGCTGCCGGCTGCGCGCGACGACGACCCGCACCGCCGCGGCGAGGCTCAACGCGCCGGCGGCCCACGCGGCTGCAATTTCGCCGACGCTGTGCCCGATATGGCCGGCGGCCGCGATCCCGAGGCGACGCAGCACGGCGACGACGCCGACTTGGGTTGCGAACAGCAGCGGCTGGGCGACATCGGCGCGCACGAGCCGCTCCGGCTCGGTACCGCGTGCGATCGCGTCGGCGGCCGACCAGCCGAGCAGCGGCTGCAACTCGGCGTCGACTTCCGCCATCGCTTCGCGAAAGGCTGAGCTGGTCCGATACGCGTTGCGCCCCATGCCCAGCCATTGCGCGCCGTTGCCGGAAAACACAAAGGCGAGTTTGCCGTCGCGCAGGGCGGTCCCGGTGACGAGCGACAGGTGATCGGCGCCGCCGGCGAAATCGCCGAGCGCCGCGGCCATCTTCGCTACGTCGGCGCACGTCGCGACGAGGCGCTCGGCATGATGATCGCGTCGCCGCGCCGCGGCGCGAACCATCGCCGGGATGCTGTCGGTCGATGCGGCGGCGAGCGCCACCTGCCAGCGCTGCGCCAGCTCGCGCAGCGACGCCTCGGTTCTCGCCGACAGCAGCAACGGCGGCAGCGCGGCGTCGTGCGGCACCGGTGGCGCGCGGTGCGGCGGCGCAGCCAGGATCGCGTGCCCGTTGGCGCCGCCGAACCCGAACGAATTGACGCCGGCGCAGCGCCCGCTCTCAATCGTTTCGCACTCTCGCACCAGCCGCAGATTGAGCCGTTCAAACGGAATGGCGGGGTTGGGCTCGTCGCCATAGAGCGTCGGCGGCACGACACCCCGCTCCAGCGCCAGCGCCGCTTTGATCAGGCCGGCCATGCCCGAGGCCGGTTCCAGATGGCCGATATTGGTTTTGACCGAACCGATCGGCAGCGGCATCGTGCGCGCCCGCCCCAGCGCCGCGCCGACCGCAGCCGCCTCGACCGGATCGCCGGCGGGCGTTCCGGTGCCGTGCATCTCGAAAAACGCCAACGCGTCTGGCGCAACCTTCGCGCCCTCGCAGACCTGGCGGATCAGCGCCGCCTGCGCCGCCTCGCTCGGCAGCGACAGGCCGATCGTGCGGCCATCCGAGTTGACGCCGGTGCCGAGAATGACGGCGCGGATCGGGTCGCCGGCGGCGAGCGCCTCAGCCAGCGGCTTTAACACAACAACGCCGCCGCCCTCACCGCGGACATAGCCGTCGGCGCGGGCGTCAAACGCGAAACAGCGGCCGCGGCGGGACAGCATCGCGGCGCGGCAGAAGCCGATAAATGGATAGGGCGCCAACAAAAGGTTGATGCCGCCGACGAAGGCGCCGGCGATCTGCTCGCTGCGGATCGCTTCGCACGCATGATGCAGCGCCACCAGAGAGGACGAGCAGGCGGTATCGATCGCAAGGCTCGGGCCACGCAGATCAAACACATGCGAGATACGGTTGGCGAGGATGCTAAGCGTCCCGCCGGTCATGAAATACGAGTCGCCGCTCGCCGGATCGCCGAGCCTGAGGTCGCGGTAGTCGGTCGTCGATGCGCCGATATAGACGCCGAATTCGGTGCCGGCGAGGCTGGCGGCGGGGATGCCGGCATCCTCGGCGGCGTGCCACGCCAGTTCCAGCAGGATCCGCTGCTGCGGGTCCATTTGCGCCGTTTCGCGCGGCGAGATGCCGAAGAACGCCGGCTCGAACAGATCGATGCCGTCGATGAGGCCGGCCGACCACGTATAGCTGCGGGCCGGCTCGCCAGGCGAGGGATGATAAAAAAATCGCGTCGACCAGCGTCGCTCGTCGACCTCGGAGACCGCATCGGTTGCCGTCGTCAACAGGTCCCAAAAGGCGGCCAGATCGGGCGCGCCCGGGAAGCGGCAGGAAGCGCCGACGATCGCAATCGGGTCGTCTGTCATGACGCTGCAGCAGGTTCCGGCATCGTCACGACAGGCGCACAGCGATCAGCCATGCTGCTGTTGCTTCATGATCCCCCACAAGCCGCGGCAGCCGGTCTGACGAATGCTCGCCAGCGTCCCCTTCGGCCACCGCGACAGCTATGTCAATTTGCCGCCCGGCGTCGAAACGCCTGCATCATCGACATTTCCTCCGACGTTAGCGAAGCCGGCAGGCCTATTCAACCGACGTGCGCCGCTACACGCGCTCCAGCACTGTCGCAATGCCCTGGCCGACGCCGACGCACATTGCGACAAGCGCATAGCGCCCGCCGGTGCGCTGCAATTGCCGCGCCGCGGTCAGCGCGATGCGCGGCCCCGACGCGCCCAGCGGATGGCCGATCGCGATCGCGCCGCCGTTCGGGTTGACCCGGCTGTCGTCGAACGGCAGGTCGAGGCCGCGCAGACAAGCGAGGACTTGCGCCGCGAACGCCTCGTTGATCTCGATCACGTCGATGTCCTTGAGCGTGAGGCCGGCGCGCTCCAACGCCTTCTTCGCTGCCGGCACCGGGCCGAAGCCCATGATGCGCGGCGCGACCCCGGCGACGGCCGACGACAGGATCTTGGCGATCGGTTTGGCGCCGGCGGCATCGCCCGCCTTGCGGCTGGCGACGATCATCGCGACCGCGCCGTCGTTGATGCCCGAGGCGTTGCCGGCGGTCGTCACGCCGTCCTTGAACAATGGCCGCAATCTGGCGAGCGCCTCCATATTGGTCCCGGGCCGCGGGTGCTCGTCCTCGCCGACCGTGACTGGCCCGGCGCGGCCGCCCGGCACCTCGACCGCGATGATCTCGCCGGCGTAGAAGCCGTCGGCCTTGGCGGCGGCGTATTTCTTTTGCGAGCCTTCGGCGAACACGTCGGCCAACTCGCGCGTGATCTGGTATTCGCGGGCGAGATTATCGGCAGTCTCCGGCATCGTGTCGGCGCCGTAGCGGCCCTCGACCTTCGGGTTCGGGAAACGCGCGCCGATCGTCGAATCGAAGACCCGGGCGTCGCGACTGAACGCCGCCTCGGCCTTGCCCATCACAAACGGCGCACGGCTCATGCTCTCGACACCGCCGGCGACGAACACGTCGCCTTCGCCGCAGGTGATCGCCTGCGCCGCCGTCGCGATCGCGTTGAGGCCGGAGCCGCAATTGCGCTGCAAGACGGCGCCCGGAATTTCAATCGGCAGCCCGGCGACGAGCGCCGCGTGGCGCGCAACGCAACGGCTGTCCTCGCCTGCCTGATTGGCGCAGCCGACGACGACATCCTCGATCTTGTCGGGCGCAAAGCCGCTGTCCTTGACGACGCGGGCGATGACCGAGGCGAGCATATCGTCCGGCCGCAATCTGGCGAGGGCGCCGGCATGGCGGCCGAAGGGGCTCCTGAGACCGGTGTACAGATAGGCGTCGAGCATTGTCCCCTCCTCTGGCCCTTATCAGATTTGCCTGCAGTGACGCTTGCCGGCGCGCCGCTGTCAAGATTCGATGGCGATACTCCTGCGAACCGGCGGTTTCCGCTATAATTGTCACGCTGCAGTGAGGAACAGCCCGGTGGCGCATACGCACGCCCATGACGGCCACGCGCATCATCACCACGGCCATCGCCGCCGCGATTACGGCCGCGCGTTTGCGGTCGGCATCGGTCTCAACCTCGCCTATGTCGCGGCCGAGGCGGCGTTCGGCGTGCTGCTCGGCTCGCTCGCGCTGCTCGCCGATGCCGGACACAAGCTCGGCGACGTGCTGAGCCTTGCACTTTCCTGGGGCGCGGCACTGCTGAGCCGGCGGCGGCCGAGCCAGCGTTTCACCTACGGCCTCAGATCGACCTCGATCCTGGCGGCGCTGGCCAATGCGATCATCCTCTTGGTTGTGACCGGCGGCATCGCCTGGGAGGCGATTTTGCGCCTCGCCCATCCCGAGCCGGTTGCCGGCGGCGCGGTGGCGTGGGTCGCCGGCGTCGGCATCCTCGTCAATGGCGCGACGGCGCTGATGTTCGCGCGCGGCCGGAAGCGCGACCTCAACGTCCGCAGCGCCTTTCTGCACATGGCGGCAGACGCGCTCGTCGCCGCCGGCGTCGTGGCTGCCGGCATCGCAATCGCGCTGACCGGTCTCGCCTGGCTCGACCCGGCGGTCGGCCTCGTCGTCTCGGCGATCATCGTCTACGGCGCCTGGGATCTCGTCAGAGAGGCGATGCGCTTAGCGCTCGCCGCCGTGCCTGGGGGGATCGACGCCGCGGCGGTGCGCCGCCATCTCGCGGCGTACCCCGGCGTCGCGGCGATCCACGATTTGCACATCTGGGGCATGAGCACGACGGAGACGGCGCTGACCTGTCATCTCGTCATGCCGGGCGGCCATCCGGGAGACGCCGCGCTCGCCGCATTGGCGGACGAGCTCGAAGCGCGCTTCGGCATCCATCACGCGACCTTGCAGATTGAGCTCGGCGACAGCGCCGACGCATGCGCACTCACTCCAGAGCACCTCGTCTGATCGTTACGCCGGCACGAGTTCCGGCGCAATCGCGGCCGCCGGCTCTGCCGCCGACATGAACGCCAGCCCATCGGTCATCGCCGCATCCTCACGGGCCGCGGCGCATCGCGATATTGCCGAAATCGTCGAGCTGTGCGGTCCAGCCCGGCGGCACCAGGCAGGTCGCATCGTATTCCTCGACGATGCAGGGGCCGGCATGCGGCGACTGCAGCGCGCTGCGGTTGACGACCCCGGCCTCCCTCCAGCCCCGCTCCGGGCCGAAATAGGCCTGCCGGCTGGACGCCATCAGCGTAATATCGGGCGCCAGCGCGGCGGCGACAGCCGCCTCGCGGCGCGGCTGCTCGGGGATGCCGCGGCCGACGGTTTCGAGACTAACCAGTTCGACCGGCTCGTCGGCGCCGGCGCGGTGGCCGTAGGTGCGCTCGTGCTCGGCGCCGAACGCCTCTTCGAGCGCCGCCAGCGCTGCCCGATCGAGCCGGCCGGCGGCGAGCGGCACGCGCAGTTCGAATGATTGCCCCTGGTAATGCATGCTGGCGCTGCGGCGCAGCTCGATGCGATCGTTGCCGAACCCGTCGGCGGCAAGCCGCGCCCGCGCCTCGGCGTCGAGGTCGTCGACGATCGCCTGCAACGCCGCCGGCGCCGCCCCGCACAGCAACAGCTTCTTCGTTTTCGTGAAATAATATTCGATCTCGGCATAAAGCAGCCCGAACGATGAAAACACGCCGGCCGACGGCGGCACCAACACCCGCGTCATCGCCATCGCCTCGGCCATGCCGGCGGCGAAGAGGGGGCCATTGCCGCCGAACGCGACAAGCGCGTAATCGCGCGGATCGCGACCGCGTTCGCTCGAGACGGCTTTGAGCGCGCGGATCATGTTGGCGGCGGCGATGCGATGCGCACCAAAGGCCGCCGCCTCGACGCTCAAGCCGAGCGGCCGCGCGATCTTGGTGGCGAGCGCCGCGTGCGCCCGCTCGGCATCGAGCTTAAGCGCGCCACCAACCAGCTGTGCCGGATTGAGATAGCCGAGCACGACGTTGGCGTCGGTGACGGTCGGCTCGTCGTTGCCCTGGCCGTAGCACACCGGCCCCGGCACCGCGCCGGCGCTCTCGGGTCCGACCTGCAACGCGCCGCCGGCGTCGATCCACAGAAGCGACCCGCCGCCGGCGCCGACCTCGGCCAGATCGATCGCCGGCACCTTCAGCGTGTAGCCGGCGCCCGACAAGAGGCGCGAGCCGAGCACGATACCGGCGCCGACCTGGTATTCCGCCGCGCGCGTCAGCTGGCCGTCCTCGATCAGCGCCGCCTTCGCGGTCGTGCCGCCCATGTCGAACGAGATCGCGTGTCTGATGCCGCTGCGGCGGGCGAGCGTCTGCGCGCCGACGACACCGGCCGCCGGCCCCGATTCGATGATGTGCATCGGCACCTCAGCCGCCGCCGCGGCGGTCGTCAGCCCGCCGTTCGACTGCATCAAGAGGAGCGGCGCGCGGATGCCGACGCGCTGCACGTTAGCGGTGAGCCGGTTGAGGTAGCGTTCGACAATCGGCCGCACATAGGCGTTGATGACCGTCGTCGAGCTGCGTTCGTATTCGTTGATGACCGGCAGAACCTCGGCGCTGACGGAGAGCGCGATGCCGGGGGCGAGCCGAGCGGCGATCTCCTTGACGCGCCGTTCGTGCGCCGGGTTGGCATACGCGTGCAGCAGGCACACCGCGATCGCCTCGACCCCTTCGCCGACGAGAAACTTGACGGCGCGCTCGACGCTTTCTTCGTCGAGCGGCCGGTCCACGCCGCCCTGCGCATTAATGCGCTCATCGACCTCGACGCGGAGCCGCCGCGGCACGAGCGGCGGCGGCTTCGTCCACGACATGTCGTAGAGCCACGGCATGCGCAAATTGCGGATTTCGAGAACGTCGCGGAAACCTTTGGTTGTGATGAGGCCGGTCCGGGCGCCCTTATGCTCAAGGATCGCGTTCGAGGCGACGGTGGTGCCGTGCAGCAACTCGCTGATGTCGTGCGACGCCGCGGTGATTTCGGCGAGCAGCGCCCCCAGCCCCTCGACGATCGCGCGCGCGTAGTCGTCGACCGTCGATGGCACCTTTTTCGTGTGCCGCCGCCCGTCATCGCCGAGCAGCACGATGTCGGTAAACGTGCCGCCGATATCGACCCCAGCCCGAAAACCGCGAGCCATCAAGTCGCCGGCTCAGACGGGCCGGCCGCGGGCGTGCGAGGAGTTGACCGTGAACACAAAACCGCTCGGCCCGGCGACCGTGAACGAGTCGTGGATGCGGCCGCGGGAAATCGCCGACGGCGCGAAGCCCTTTGCGGCGTAGTCACGGTGCGTCGCATCAACGTCGTCGACCATCAGGTCGAACGGCGCCGCGGTGCCGGGCGCCGGCGGCGTAGCGGCCGGGCGCACCACGAGATGCGTGCCGCCGCGCAGTTCGAGTACGGCGAACGCCTCCTGCGTCACGATCGGGCGCAGCCCGACCGTCTCCAGCCAGCGCGCGGCGGCGCCGACATCGCTGACCTCCATGCGCACATGGCCGACCGCAACCGGCGGCCTCTGGTCGATGGTATCCGGCATCGCGTCTTTTCCTCCTGTTCCATTGCGGCCTTCCGCGATTGTTAGCATAGCGCGAACCGGCGGCGATCGATATCGCCGCCTGTCGCGCATCGGCGGGCGGGCGGGCCGATTTTCTCCTTGCATGGCCGGGGCCTTCCAACGATGACGGAAGCTGTCCGCAATGTGACAATACGGAGAAAGGCCGATCCGATGGAAACCGATCTGGCGGCCCGCACCGACAGCTATTTCCTGAAGACCAAGGCGATCGTCGGCAGGTTCGGCGACCGCACGGCCACCTATGCCGTGTTCATGCGCCGGCCGGTCATTTCGGCGCCGCGTTTCGCGGTCGAGTTTCTCGAGAGGATGGCCGCGGTGCGCGGCACACGTTTCGAGATCGAACTCAACTATCCCGAAGCCTCGTGGGTCGGCGCCGGCGAGCCACTGCTTTACGTCTCAGGTTCGCTCTACCATCTCGTCGATCTCGAAACCGTGCTCTTGCAGAAGCTCGGACCCGCCTGCGTCGCCGCCTACAACGCGTCGGCGATGTGCGCCGATCTGCCGAAGGTCGCGTTTCTCGCGATGGACGCGCGCCACTGCGCCGGCGGCGAGATGGCGGAGCTGATGGCGTATGCCGCCGCGGTCGGCTCGGCGCATGCAAAGAAGGTCGCGGGCGCCGTCGGCTTTATCGGCTGTGCGGCGGCCGCGACAGCGCGCTATTTCGGCCGCGCCGCGGGCCTCGGCACGATGCCGCATGCGCTCATTGGCTATGCCGGCTCGACGCTGCGCGCCGCCGAGATGTTCTTTGATGTATTTCCCGACGAGCCGCTGACCGTGCTGGTCGATTACTTCGGCCGTGAGACGAGCGACGCGGTCGAGGTATGCCGGCGTTTTCCTGAGTTGGCGACGGCGGGCCGGCTCGCCTTTCGCTTGGACACGCCGGGCGGGCGCTATTGCGAGGGGCTCGACCTCGCGCGCTCTTACGAAGTGTTGGAGCGGCACGCGCCGCAATCGATCCGCGGCTATCGAACCGAGGCGGAACTGCGCCACCTGGTCGGCACCGGCGTCACCGCCGCGGCGATCTGGCGCCTGCACGAAGCCTTGAGCGGAGCCGGCTTTCCGGCCGCAAAGATCGTCGCCAGCTCGGGCTTCGGGCCGGAAAAGTGCCGCATGATGGCGGCGGCCGACGCGCCGATCGACGTCATCGGCACCGGCTCCTACCTGCCGGAATTATGGAGCGAGACCTATGCCACGGCCGACATCATCGCCTATGACGGGCAGCCGATGGTCAAGGCCGGCCGCGAATTCCTGCTGCGCGGCAAACGCTAGCCCCTTTTGCCAAATTGAGTTTGCGGCGGCGCGGCATGACAGCGCCCCTCTGGCGCAAAAGTCAGCCGCTGCGCGCCAGGTCTTGCTGGAGATATCGGGCCAATCGGAGAGCGAGCACGACAATTGTAAAGGTCGGAAAGCCGCAGCCTCCCGTTGAAAAGCATGAGCTGCCGCCAATGTAGAGGTTGGCGATGCCGTGGACACGGCAGTTGCGATCAACAACGCCGCGAGAGGGATCGTCCGCCATTCGCGTTGTCCCCATGTGATGGGAGCAACCGCCGAGTTCGGCCGGCTCGGTGGAATCCGGCTCGAGCCACGGTGGCAGCTTGAGCCGGCCGAGGCCCAGCCGTGCGATCTCGGCCGCGACCGTTAGGGCGAAGCGACGATAGGTATGGTGGTCAAGGTCGGTAAGGCGCCAATCGAGCATGGTCCGGCGCTGACCGAGTCTGTCCACCTCGTCCCCGAGCGTGATGCGGCTGTCCGGATTGGGCGCCTGCTCGAATTGGCCCTCGAATTCGATGTAATTGTTGGGGACGGCGTCCCCGTCCATCTCGCGCCGGTAGATTCCCCGAATGACGTCGTCAGCATCCAATACGATGCGCTCAATAAGCTCGGCAAAATTAGGGGGAATTGTCCGCGCGGCGAATGCCGCTTCGAGTTGGCGCACGGCGACGATCCCGTCAGGGATCGGCCCCGCCTCTCGGTCAACGAAGCGCGCTAAAGCCTGCAGCGTCTTTTCCCGCCTCTCGATCTGCGGCGCGAAATATAATGCTTGCGGCATCAGGTGCTTAGGGTCGCCCCCATAGATGCGGCCACATGCCCCGCGCGGATGGTCCATGAAGAAGCGCCCGACCAAATCCCGCGTGTTGCCGAGCCCTTGCTTCACCACGCTGTTGGAGAGCAGGAGCAGCCGTGCATTCTCGATGCCGCCGCAGCAGAGCACGAAGGACCGGGCGTAGACCGTTCCGCGCTTGCCTTCGAGCGTGCCGAACGTTGCCTTCTCGACCGCGCTCGCGTCCCGGTTCGCGTGAAGCTCCAGCAGATTGGCGTGAAGCAGAATCTTTACGTTGTCGGCCTGTTGAAGGGCCGCGCGATATGCTGTTCCGAAATTGATGGGGCTGAGCGCACCCGTATGATAGCGGAGTTTCGTTGGGTCCACCGCCAAAGGATCAGGCGGCTGCCGCCTGCCAAAGTCGGCGGCTGGCGCCTGGCACAGGGCGACGGCTCGCGCATAGTAGGGTTCGAGATCGGCCTGCCTGATCGGCCAACCGCTGAAGGGTACCCATGAACGAACGGCGAAATCGGTGTCGTCGAGCGGCACGCAGCCGTGCCCCCAGTGATTCGTCGAGCCGCCGAAAAAGCGCACGCGCGAAAATACCAATTCAGGAATAATCTGTTCGCCGCCGCTTTCGCGCGTGTCGGCGTCGTACCAGGGCCGTCCCCTGGTTTGTCCGCCGTACAGGTCCTGCGTAGCGGGCTCGTATTCGAGGCCGCCGCTCTCGAGAAGACATACGGCGAGCGGCGTCTTCGCCAGCGTCGTCGCAATCGTAATGCCGGCCGCGCCCGCCCCGATAACGCAGACATCGGCTTTGAGCGAGAGACCATCCTCAAGCTTACGAAAATCCGCAAACATCGGAGATCACGCGACGGAAACGAACGCGCATGCTTCTGCCTCTGTTCGCGCCAAGACCCAGCCTTTGATCACCACGACGCGACCGGCAGCGAAGTCCTCCTTCCGCAACGCGTCGATCCGCGCACGGAGGGCGCTGCCCTCAAGCCCATCGAGGCGAGCCAACAGACGCGTCGCAGCGCCGGCATGGCGCGCCCGGAAAATTCGCCCAAATTCCTGCAGGCCGGCATGTGCGCCGAACAAGCGATGCAGCGCGGCCGTGGTCGACTCCGCGGTAACCTGCGCCCTCGCAGCCGCAAACCCTGCCGCCGCAACAGCGGATACAAGAACGGTGCGACGCCGGAGATTGGCTGGCTGATCAGCATTCATAAACCCGATATTCCTCATATCACCGTGTCATTGCAGATTTTGGTCATATTCGGCCTCCAGCACAATGAGATCGATCCCCGGCGCTCGGTGATCGGGCGACGCCGCGAGAGGCGGCGCAGATTGATCGGTCGCGACATCTGCCCTCCCTGACGGCTGCGCCGGCTCGCCTTTCGCTTGGACACGCCTGGCAGATGCTGTTGCGAGAGGTTCGACGTTGCACGCCGCAATCCATCCGCGGCTATCGAACTGAGGCGGGACTGCGCCACCCGGTCGGCAGCGTCACCGCCGCGGCGATCTGGCGCTGCGGAACGCCGGGCGAGGCCCGATTCGCGGCCGCAAAGATCGTCGTCGGCTCCGGCTGGAAAAAAGCCGCATGACGGCGGCAGCCGACGCGCCGATCGACGTTATCGGCACCGGCTGCTACCTGCCGGAATTGTGGAGCGAGCTGCGCCGCGGCCGACATGATCGCCTATGACGCGCAGCCGATCGTCAAGGCCGGCCGCAAATACCTGCGGCGCGGCAAGCGGTGGCCGCCGCCCGCCGCGGCCTTCCGGCAGCGTCGCTTTTTCCGTGACATTCTGCCGCAGCTTAATCTAGATTTTAAATCCAGGTCGCAGCTGCGGCCGGAAATGCGAGTGACCCGGCCGCCGCCGGACCCGATTGGAACAGGTACAACACGTCAACCGGCGGCGCCGCTGCCGAGCAAGCGAGGCGTAGGGAGCGCTGCGATCCGGACACCTTCTGCGTGGCGGCAACTTCGTCCGCGCCCGATCGGTCTCCGCGCCGCTGGTTGCAAAGCTATTGGGGAGAAAATGACCGTCGCAACATCGCCCGCCCCGTCGGGATCGCCGGCCAGCCGCGCGCTTGGGCAAAAGCTCGACAGCATTCCGTTCAGCGGCTACCACATCCTGATCATCTTCGTGCTCGCCCTCGTCGGCTTCATCGAAGGCTATGACCTGGTGCTGACCGGTTCGCTGTTGGTGCTGGCCAAGACCCCGCTGCATCTCGTCGGGTCCGACTTCCGATGGCTCATCACCGGCACCGTGCTGATGACCTGCGTCGGCGGCTTCGCCGCCTCGGCGATTTCCGACCATTTCAGCCGCAAGGCCATCATGCTGATTGGCGTCGTTTTGACGACGCTCTTCACGTTGCTGGTCCCGCTGGTGCAAAGCGCCGATCAGCTCATCGCGGTGCGCCTGTTGACCGGCATCGGCATCGGCGCCGCCGCTTCGGCAGCCTTCCCGATTGCCGCCGAACTGATGCCGGCGCAGCACCGCCGCACGTACGGCGCGATCTATGAGATGGCGCTGGCCGCCTCCTTTACCGTGGTGCCGTTCATCGGCGGCCTGCTCGCCGGCAACGCCAACGCCTTCCGGTTTCTGGCATTGCCCGGCGGCCTTTCGATCGCCGTCGTGCCGGTGCTGATCTATTTCGTGCTCCCGGGAAGCCCGCGCTGGTACCTGCGCAAGGGCCGAGTGCAGGAAGCGGTCGATGTCGTCAACCGCATCATCGCCCGGTGCGGCAACCGCGTGGCTCCGCTCTCGGTGGCGCAACTCGGCGACCTCCACGAAGCCAGCGAGAAGCTGCCGCCGTACTGGGCGTTGTTCGCCAAGGGCCAGTTGCGCTGGACGACAGTCGGCATCCTGTCCGGGATTTGCGCTGGGACCGCCTATTTCCTGATTTCCACGCTGTTGCCCAAGGCGCTGAACGATCAGGGCTTCGCCGTCAGCGCGAGTCTGGGGTTGACCTCGATCGTCTACGCAGCGAGCTTCTTCGGCAAGGGGTTTACCGGATTCCTGATGGAGATTATCGGCCGGCGCTGGACGATCGCCTATGCGCTCCTCGGATCGCTGCCGGGCCTCGCGCTGATGCTGCTGGCACATCGCGCCGGGCCTTACTCGGGCGTGGTGATGGTGGCGGGCGGGCTGATCATCGGTTTTACCGTGCTGTCGGCCTTCACCGCGACGCGCGTCTACCTCTCCGAGCAGTTCCCGACAGCGCTGCGAGGCCGCGGTCATATTTTCGGCGAGTCGTTCGGCCGGCTGTTCGCCGGCGGGCTGATGCCGTTTCTGATGGAGCCGCATACCGGGTCGGCGACGATCTTCTTCGGCACGATCTTCGTCGTCGTCGCGATCGGTGCCTTCATCCCGATCCTGTTCGGTAAGGAAACCGTCGGCCAGCTCGAGGTCGTCGCCGAGACCGTCCCCGAGTTTGCTTGACGGGCTGGGTCCGCGGCGGTTGAACTGCCAGTCTGTGCCCGCCATTTAGCGACGTAATTAAATTCAGAACAGGGGTGTGTCGTGTCTGCAGAAACCGTCGTCGCCGGCCGTGCGATGCCGCCGAGCCGCTTGCTCGGGCAGAAGCTCGACAGCATCCCGTTCAGCCCCTACCACGTCATGATCATCGTTGTGCTGGGGCTGGTCGGGTTTGTCGATGGCTACGATCTGGTCATGACGGGCTCGCTGCTGGTGCTTGCGAAAGTGCCGTTGCACATGACGCCGATCCAGATCCGCTATCTCGCGATCGCCTCGACCGGCATGATCTGCGTCGGCGGCTTTGCCGCCTCGGCGATCTCCGACCATTTCAGCCGCAAGACGATCATGCTGATCGGCGTCGCGGCTATCACGTTCTGTACATTGCTGATCCCGCTCGTGCGGACCGCCGACGAGCTGATCCTGCTGCGCCTCGTGACCGGTTTCGGCGGCGGTTTTGCGGTCTCGGCACCGTTTCCGATCGCCGCCGAACTAATGCCAGCACAGCACCGCCGCACGTTTGGCGGCGTTTATGAGGTGGCGTTGGCGCTGTCGTTTACCGTATTGCCGCTCGTCGCTGGGGTGCTCTCCGGCAACTCGAACGCGTTCCGCCTGATGGCGCTACCCGGCGGGCTAGCATTTTTCATTATCCCGCCGTTGATTTATTTCGCGATCCCCGAAAGCCCGCGCTGGTATCTGCGGCACGGTCGCTGGCAGGACGCGATCGACACGGTCAACCGGATCGTCCAGCGCGCCGGCAACCGGGTCGCGGAACTGACGCCGGCGGCGTTCGGCGACACACTAGAGACGGCGGTCGAAAAGCTGCCGCCCTATTGGGCATTGCTTGGACGCGGCCAGCTGCGCTGGACGCTGATCGGAATCTCCAGCTACGTTTTCGCCGGTACGACGTTCTTCCTGACCTCGGTGCTGCTGCCGAAGGCTCTGGTCGATCAGGGCGCCGCTGTGGCGCTGAGCTTTGGTGTCGCCTCGCTGGCATTCGGCGCCAGCATCCCCGGTAAGGCCTTCACGGGGTTTCTGATGGAGATCATCGGTCGCCGCTGGACGATCTTCTATGCGCTGGTCGGCGGCTTACCGGGCCTCTGCCTGATGCTGCTGGCGCATCGGGCGGGCGGCTATGCCGCCACGGTCATGGTGATCGGCGCGCTGATCACCGGCTTTACCGCGTTGTCGGCCGCAACGTCGTTCCGAATCTATCTCGCCGAGCAGTTCCCGACGGCATTGCGCGGCCGCGGGCACATTTTCGGCGAGTCGGTCGGGCGGATTTTCTCCGGCGTCTTGGCGCCGTTTCTGATGGCGCCGTTCACCGGCGCGCCGACCATCTTTTTCGGCACGATGCTGGTCGTCGCCTCAATCGGCGCCTTTGTTCCAGTCGTGTTCGGCCGCGAGACGGTCGGCCAGCTCGAAGTCGTTACCGAGAGCGTTCCCGAACTGGCGTGAAGCGCATAACATCGCCGGGACGCGCCGATGCGCAGCCTCAATTGCGATGGTGATGCGATGAAAATCTCCCGGACCCAGACGCTGACGGTCGAATTGCCGGCCGATGAGCCGCTCGCCGGCGCTGCCGAGAACCCGCAGGGCAAGCGGCCGATCGTCACGCTCAAAGTATCAACCGACGCCGGCATCGAGGGGCTCGGGGTTGCCTATTTTGGCGGCGCGCTGACCCGCACGCTGGCGCACGCGATCGACGAATTGGGCGCGCTCGTCGTCGGCGAAGACCCGCTGCTTGTCGAGGCGGTGCAGGCAAAGCTGAAGGCGGCGGCGGGCGGCTCGGCCGGTCCCGGCGGCATCTATCACCTGGCGTTGTCGGCGATCGACATAGCGCTGTGGGACATCCGCGCCAAGGCAGCGGGACTGCCGCTGTGGAAACTCTTGGGCGGCGCGCGCGACCGCGTGCCGACCTATGCGAGCGGAGCGCTGATGCGCGGCCTGTCATTGGACCGCGTCGTGCGGGCTGCAGCGACGCTCAAAGAACGCGGCTGGCGCGAGATGAAGACGCAGCTGGCATTGCCCGGCGAGACGACGCCGGCCAAGGAAGTCGAGCGCATGGTTAAAATCCGCGAGGCGATCGGCCCCGACATCAAATTGATGTGCGACATCAACCAGCGCTGGCGGCCCGAGCAGGCGATCGATATCGGCCGCCGCGTCGAGGACGCCGGGGTCGGATTGTTCTGGCTCGAAGACGTGACGACGGCCGACGATTTTCCCGGCCTCGCGCGCATCGCCGATGCGCTCCGGACGCCGGTGGCGGGCGGCGAATATGTCTGGGGCATCGTGCCGTTCCGCCACATGATGGAACAGTGTTCGGTCGATATTCCGATGATCGATCTCGTGCGGGTCGGCGGCATCACGCAATGGCTGAAGGTCGCCGGCATGGCGGAGGCCTTCAACCTGCCGGTCGTCAGCCACCTCATTCCCGAAGTCCACGTGCACCTGATCGGCGCCGTGCCCAACGGGCTGACGGTCGAATACATGCCGTGGTTCAACGTGCTCTTCAAGGAAGTGCCGACGCAGCAGAACGGCGAACTCGTCATGCCGACGGCTCCCGGTTTGGGCCTCGAATTCGACGACAAGACCCTCGCCCGCTACAAGGCGTAGTTTTCAGTTGTCATTGCGAGCGAAGCGAAGCGATCCCGCTCAGCCGGTACGGGATTGCTTCGCTTCGCTCGCAATGACCCGGAATATGAGGGGATTGCCATGAAAATCGCCGCGCTCGAAACCGGTATCGTGCTGCTGCCAAACGACGAGCCGCTCGCCGGCTTCTCGGAAAACCCGCACGGCAAAAACCCGATCGTCTGGTTGAAGCTGCGCACCGGTGACGGCATCGAGGGCCTCGGCGTCACCTATTTCGGCGGCGCGCTGACCCGCGTGCTGCGGCGGGCGGTCGATGATCTCGGCGCGCTCGTCGTCGGCGACGATCCGCTGCGTCCGGAGGCTGTCGCGCAGAAACTGCGCGACGCGGCGCTGCAAGCGGGGCCGGGCGGCATCCTGACGATGGCGATGTCGGCGATCGATGTTGCGCTGTGGGATGTGAAAGGCAAGGCCCTCGGCCTGCCGTTATGGAAGCTCCTGGGCGGCGGGCGCGACCGTGTGCGCACCTACGCGAGCGGCGCCTTGCGCCGCGGTCTGAAGCTCGAAGAAGCGGTCACCGCCGCCGGCCGGCTGCGCGACAAGGGCTACAGGCAGGCCAAGATGCAATTGGGCCTGCCCGGCCATACGACGCCGGCGCGCGAGGTCGAGCAGGCGCGGCTCATCCGCGAGGCGACGGGCCCAGACATGGATTTGATGTGCGACATCAACCAGCGCTGGCGGCCGGAGCAGGCGATCGACATCGGCCGCCGCGTCGAGGATGCCGGGGTCGGCCTCTTCTGGCTCGAAGATGTGACAACGGCGGACGATTACGCCGGCCTCGCGCGCGTCGCCGATGCGCTCCGGACGCCGGTCGCCGGCGGCGAGTACCTGTGGGGCATCGTGCCGTTCTGCCACATGATGGAGCAGCGCTCGGTCGACATTCCGATGATCGACCAGGTGCGCTGCGGCGGCATCACGCAATGGCTGAAGATCGCCGGCATGGCGGAAGCCTTCAACCTGCCGGTCGTCGGCCACGGCGTCCCGGAAATCCATGTGCATCTCGTCGGCGCGGTGGCGAACGGCCTCACCGTCGAATACATGCCGCGCCTCTTCCCGCTGTGGCGCAGCGTGCCCGAGCCGGTGGCGGGCGACTTGTTGATGCCGTCGGCGCCCGGCCTCGGCCTCGAATTCGACGAGGCGGCAATCGCCCGCTACCGCGCCTGACGCATGCCGCTGCCCTTTCCACAGCGGTTTCGCGCGCTGGCGAGGGAGCGCTCGCCGCTCTGCGTCGGCGTCGATCCGTCGGCCGAGAGCCTCAAGGCGTGGGGGCTGAGCGACGATGTTAGCGGCCTGCGCGCGTTCTGCGAGCGCCTTGTCGCGGTCGCGGCGCCGCTCGTCGCGGTCATGAAGCCGCAGGCGGCGTTCTTCGAGCGCCACGGGCCGGAGGGGATGGCGGTGCTGCGCGACACGGTCGCCGCGATCCAGCGCCGCGGCACGCTCGCGCTCATCGACGTCAAAAGCGGCGACATCGGCTCGACCGTCATCGCCTATGGTGACGCCTATCTCGGGCCCAACAGCGCTTATCGCGGCGACGCGATGACGGTAAGCCCCTATCTCGGCCTCGCCGCGCTGGGGCCGATCTTCGACCGCGCCCGCAGCGCCGGCGGCGGTGTTTTCGTCGTCGTGCGCTCGTCGAACCCGGAAGGCGGCGCCTTGCAGCGAGCGATGATGGCCGACGGGCGCTCTGTCGCCGAGCAGCTGGCCGACGACATCGCTGCAGCTAATGGGAGCGAGATCGGCCCGATCGGCGCTGTCGTCGGCGCAACGCTCGGGGCGGAAGCCGGCGCGCTCGCGGCCCGCATGCCGAATGCGCTCTTACTCGTGCCGGGGATCGGCGCGCAGGGCGCAACGATTGCCGATGTGCGGCGCGATTTCGGGCCGCACTACGCGCGTGTGATCCCGTCCGTCTCGCGCGGCATCGCCCGCGCCGGGCCCGATCCCGCGGCGCTGCGCAAGGCGGTCGAGCACCTCGCCGAACCGCTCGCCGCGACGTAGCGCACTCCCGCCGCAAGCTCCCGCACCAAGGCAGGGCGCGCCTAAGCCGCTGTCGGTTTGGCGACGGCAAGCGGTTCGAGCGCCCTCGCAAACTCTGCGAGGCGCTCCCGATAACGCCCCGACGCCACGTCGCGCGCCGCGATCGCACAGACGGCGCGCGGCACCCTGCCCGCGATGCTTTGCATCTGCGCAAATGCCCTGGCGTCACCGGCTCCCCCGAGCGTGCAAAAGAACGCCACGTCAGGCAGCCGCTCTCTCGTCGCCATCAAATAGGCGCGAACGGGGGATGACACCGACCAGGCCCAGACCGGCGTGCCGACGATGACCAGATCGTAGGCCGACGGATCGCGCTTTTCCGGGCCGATTGGCGAAGAAACCTGTCTGCGGGCTTCGACGAGCGAGCGCAGATAACCGAAAACACCCGAACGGCCCCGGATTTCGACGATCTCGTCAACCTCGCCACCGAGCATTTGAGCGAGCGCTTCGCCGACTTTTCGCGTCGTTCCGGATCTCGAATAATACACTACAAGCGTGCGTTGCTGCGGCATCGCGGCCTCCGGCAAGAGATCATATGACCCTGATAGCGCAAAGGACCCGCGGGCGGATTGCGACAGATCAAAGGGTTTGGACGGCCGGCATCACCCGGCTACCGCAAAAGAAGCTTTCCTTGAATGCGCGGCGCGCCGGTTTTGCCGCGCCGGCGCTACACCGCGAGGCGGTAGGCGGCGCCGTCCTTGACGATATGGCCGGCCGTGGCGCCGGCGAAATGCGTGCCGATGACGAGCACCGGCCGGTCGCTGAGTTCGGCGAGCATGCGCTCGCGCGTGCGGCGCGCCTCGTCGGGATCGCTGTCGGCCAGCGTCGACCAGTCGGGCCGCGCGATCTGGCAGGGGTGGTGCATGAAGTCGCCGGTGATCAGCGCCTCTTCGCCTCTGGAGGAAATCCGCACACTGACATGTCCCGGCGTGTGGCCGAGCGTCGGCACGAGGCTCACTTCATCGCAGATGCGCGCGTCGGTCTCGACGAGCTCGGCGAGGCCACCGTCGCGGATCGGCGCGACCGAATCGGCAAACACGGCCGCCATGTCGTCGCGCTCCTGCTGCGCGCGCCAATGCTCGAACTCGACCCGGCCAAACAGATAGCGCGCCCGCGGAAATGCCGGGACCCATTTGCCGTCGACCAGCATCGTGTTCCAGCCGACATGATCGACATGAAGATGCGTGCACAGGACCGTATCGATCGATTCGCGCGGGAAACCGGAAGCCGCGAGATCGGCCAGAAACGGACCCTGCAGATTGTTCCAGGTCGGGATGCGGCGGCCCTGTTTGTCGTTGCCGAGGCAGGTATCGACGAGGATGCGGTGGCTCGACGTTTCGACGACGAGCGCATGGATGCTCATCTTGAGGCGGCCGCGCTCGTCGGCGAAATGCGGCTGCAGCCACTGGATCGGCAGGATTTCGTCATACGTCGCCTGTGGCAGCAGAAAGCGGCTGCCGCCGGTCACCTCCAGTTCGACGATCTTCGTCACCGTCACGTCACCGATCCGCCATTTCATACCGCTCTCCGCCGTCATTGCCGCGGTGAGCTTAGCGGCGGCCGGCCTGGTTCGTCACCGCCCGAATGCTCACGATGTGCCGGGGCCGGCTTGACAGGCCGAGGCTGCCGGGGTGGAGTGCAGACGCCCAGACGCGAGGGAGGACACGAGCGACATGGCCCGCACCGCAGCCGAGCGCTCTTCCCGCGACCGGCCCGAGCCAACCGCCGCGGATTATCTGGCGCGGGCGCGCGATTTCGCACCGACCCTCGCCGCCGCCGCGGCGGACATCGACGCGCGGCGCGAATTGCCGGAAGAGATCGTCGCGGCGCTCGTCGAGCGCGGATTGTTTCGCCTGCTGCAGCCGCGCACGCTCGGCGGCGCCGAACTCCTGCCGGCGGAATACGTGCCGATCATCGAGGAAATCGCCAAGACCGACGCCAGCGTCGCCTGGTGCCTCAACCAGAATTCCGGCTGCTCGATGACCGCGGCCTATCTCGCGCCGGCGGTTGCGCGCGAGATTTTCGGCGGACCGCGCGGCATCCTCGCGTGGGGGCCGGGACCGGGCGAGGCGCGGATCGCACCGGGCGGTTATCGCGTCACCGCGACCTTCAGCTTCGGCAGCGGCAGCCACCATGCGACCTGGCTCGGCTGCCATGCCCCGGTCGTCGAAGCAGATGGCCGGCCGCGGCTTGACGATGCCGGCGCGCCGGTCGTGCGCACGATGCTGTTCCCGAAGAGCCAGACCAGATTCACCGACATCTGGCACACGATCGGGCTGCGCGGCACCGGCAGCGACCAGTACGAAGTGAAGGACTTGTTTGTGCCCGAGGCCTATTCGGTCGATGTCTTGTCGCGACGCGCCGGACCCGCGCGCGAAGAGGGCCTGCTCTACCGCTTCAGCTCGCTGATCCTCTATGCGTCAGGCTTTGCCGGCGTCGCGCTTGGCATCGCGCGCGCCACGCTCTCCCATTTCATCGATTTGGCGCACGACAAAATCCCGCGCGGCGCGCCGAGCACGATGCGCAACAACAACGTCACGCAGCGCGAGACCGCGCTCGCCGAGGCGCGGCTCACCTCGGCCAGGCGCTATCTCCTGGGCTCGCTCGACGACATCACCGCCGCGGTCGCCGGGCGCGGCCATCTGACGCTCGACGAGCGCATGACGATCCGGCTGGCCTCGACCTTTGCGATCCACACCGCGGTCGAAGTCACCGACATGCTCTATCAATCCGCCGGCGCCACCGCGATCTTCAATGACAACCCGTTCGAGCGCCGCTTCCGTGATGTCCATTCGGTCGCGCAGCAGTTGCAAGGCCGGCAGCAGCATTTCGAAACGGTCGGGCAATATCTGCTCGGCCTGTCGGGCGACACCAGCTGGCTGTGACCGCGCCGAGCGCGCGCTAATTCCCGATCAGCGCCGCGGCGCGTTCGGCTTCGGCCTGCTGGCGCGCCCACATCGCGGCGTAGGTGCCGCCGGCCGCGAGGAGCGCGCGATGGCGCCCGCGCTCGGCGATGCGGCCCTGATCGAGCACAAGGATTTCGTCGGCATCGACGATCGTCGACAGGCGATGGGCGATGACGAGCGTCGTGCGGTCGGCCGCGACCTCGGCGAGGCTCCGCTGGATGTCGCGCTCGGTCTTTGTGTCGAGCGCCGAGGTGGCCTCGTCGAAGATCAGGATCTCCGGCGCCTTCAACACGACGCGGGCGATCGCGACGCGCTGCTTCTCGCCGCCTGACAGCTTGAGGCCGCGCTCGCCGACGAGCGTGTCGTAGCCGTCGGGCAGCGCGGCGACGAAATCGTGGATATGAGCGCGCCGCGCCGCCGCCTCGATGTCGGCGCTGCTCGCGTCGGGTCGGCCATAGGCGATGTTGTAAAAGATCGTGTCGTTGAACAGCACGGTGTCCTGTGGGACGACGCCGATCGCACGCCTGAGGCTGTCTTGCGTCACGTCGCGGATATCCTCGCCGTCGATCTCGATCGCGCCGCGCCCCACATCGTAGAAGCGGAACAAGAGGCGCGCGATCGTCGATTTGCCGGCGCCGCTGGGCCCGACGATCGCGACCGTGGCGCCGGGTGGCACGGCGAAATCGATGTCGTGGAGGATCGGTCGGCGCGGGTCGTAGGCGAAATCGACGTGGCGGAACGCGACCCGGCCGCGCCGCACGGCCAAGGCAGGCGCGCCGCGCCGGTCCGCGATCTCCGGCGCGATCTTTAACAGGCCCAGCATCTGCTCGAGATCGGTCAGCGACTGTTTGATGTTGCGATAGACGACGCCGAGGAAGTTCAATGGTGTGTAGAGCTGAATCAGGTAGGTATTGACCAGCACGAAATCGCCGACCGTCATGCGGCCGGCCGCGACCCCCTCGCCCGCCAGCACCATGATGCCGACGAGGCCGCCGGCGATGATCGTTCCTTGGCCGACGTTGAGCAGCGACAGCGTTGTCTGGCTCGTGATTGCGGCGCGCTCGTAAGCGGCGAGCGCCCGGTCGTAACGCGCGATCTCGTGCGCCTCGTTGGCGAAGTACTTGACCGTTTCGTAATTGAGCAGCGCATCGACCGATTTTGTGTTGGCCTCGGTATTGCGCTCGTTCATCTCGCGGCGGGCGCGGATGCGCCAGTCGGTCACGAGAAACGTGAAGACGACATAGAGAACGATCGTCGCGAACGTCGCGCCGGCAAAGCTCCAGCTGTAAAAGCGCCACAGGATCGCGCAGACGATCGCGATCTCAACGAACGTCGGCACGATGTTGAACACCATGACCGACAAGAGGAAATCGATGCCGGCGGTGCCGCGTTCGACGGCGCGAGCGAGGCCGCCGGTGCGCCGTTCAAGATGAAAGCGCAGTGACAGCGAATGGATGTGGCGAAACACATTGAGCGCGATCTGCCGCAGCGCACGCTGCCCGACCTTGGCGAAGACGCCGTCGCGCAATTGGTTGAACGCCTGCGACAACATGCGCGCAGCGCCATAGGCGAGGACCGCCGCAACCGGCACCGCGACGAGACCGGGATGCGGCGCCAGCGCATCGACTGCGCGCTTGTAGAACCACGGGATCGTTATTGTGGCGAGCTTGCCGGCAAGCAGCAGCATCAGTGCGGCGACGACGCGCAGCCGCAACTCGACGGAATCCTTCGGCCACAGATAGGGCCAGAGTCCCTTCAGCGCCCGCAGGCCTCCGCCGAGGCGCTCGTCGGCTGCGGGCAGGCTGCCGCTTGCCGCAGGGCCGCCGGTCACCCGGCCGTGCGGTCGCATTGCCGGGCGAGGGTTATTTTGCCGGGCCGAGCGGCTCTGCCGGCGCCGGCAGCGGCGCCGCGACCCGCGCCAGCCGCCAGCCGAGCGCCAACGCGCCGACAACCAGCATGGCTGACCAGAAATAGGGGCTGCTGTACCCGAAATCGGCAAACAGATAGCCCGCCATCGGCGGCCCGACCACGCGCGCGAGGCTGCCGACCGATCGCGTGACGCCCAGCACCTCGCCCTGCTCCGCCTCCCCGGCGCGGCGCGAGATGAGGCTGTTGAGCGCCGGCTGGCTGAGACCGAGGCCGATCGCCAGCAGCGCAAAGGCGCCGAGCAGAACCGGCAGATCGACCGAAAACGGCACGATGAGCAGGCCGGCGGCAAGCAGCACCAGACCCCACGACAACAGCGGCTCCTCGCCGTAGCGCTTGGTCAGACGGCGGGTCAAGCCGCCCTGCAGGATGGCCGACAGCAGCCCGAGATAGGCGAACACGTAGCCGACTTTTTCCGGCCCCCACTGCAACCGCCGCAATGCCCATAACGCAAAAATGCTCTCCATTGCCGCAAACGCCAGGGTTACCAGGAAAAAAATCGCGATGAGACGCGACAGGACCGGCCGGCGCAACGCGCCAAAGAGCGATGCGAAGCGGCCGAGCCTGTCAGCCGAGCCGCGGCGTTCCGGCGCCAGGCTCTCGCGCAGCACGGACAGCACGCCGCACAGCGCGAGGAAGGACAGCCCGGCAGCAACCCAGGCCGGGGTCTGCAGATCGGCGGTTGCCAGATTGCTGCCGGCGAGAAAACCGCCGAGCGCCGGCCCGAAAATAAAACCGAGGCCGAAGGCGGCGCCGATCATGCCCATGCCGTGCGCCCGGTTGTCGGCCGTCGTCATATCGGCGATGTAGGCCTGTGCGGCGGCAATGTTGCCAGCGCAGGCGCCGGCGAGCGCACGCGCGACAAACAGCATCCACAGATCGGTCGCGGCGCCGAGCCAGATATAGGCGAAGACGGCAGCCGCCATGCTCGACATCAACACCGGCCGGCGGCCGATGCGATCGCTGAGCCGGCCCCAGAACGGCGCTGTTATCAGCTGCGCCAGCGAATAGGTCGCCAGCAGCCACGTCACCTCCGGCGCCGTTGCGCCGAACCTGACCCCGTAGAAGGGCAACAGCGGGATGACGAGGCCGAACCCGACGAGGTCGATAAAGACGATGAAGAAGATGGTGGCCATCGGCTCGGTGATATCGCGACGGCGGGCCCGGGAACAAGGGAGGGATCGTCGCGGCCCGTGATTCGCACGCTCTCTCGCCCTGCCGCGGCGATCCGGAGGGGCCGCCGGTGGATCGGTTTTTTGTTAAATCCGCGCGATATCGAATTAAAAAACAGCTCGCTTCACAGGCGAATTTCGCGCGACACGGTAGCGTATTAACGGCCCCTTAACCGGCCGGGGGGTTAGCTGGACGCGCAATCAAACAGGAGCCTTTGCGACGGCTATGGCCCAACGTGTGACCAGGGTTCGTTCGGTCTTTTGCGGCTTTCGTGGAGTTCGCGCCGTGACGGCCGCAACGTCGTCGATCGCCGCCGCGGCTTCGATCCTGCGATTGCGCCGCTCCAGTCGGTCGGCACCGTACTGGGCTGCATGTTCAACGCCCGTCGCGTCCGACTTGTAACACCAGCGGCGCATCGGCCAACGAGGAGAATATCAGATGCGGGTTCTCGGCAATGTCATCAATCCTGGCGTCGTGCTTCGGCGAATGCTGCGCGACGAGAGCGGCGCGACCGCGATCGAATACGGCCTTATCGCCGCGCTGATCGCGGTCGCCGCGATCGCTGCGTTCCGCCTCGTCGGCACCAACCTCAGCTCGATCTTCAACACCGTCGCGACCGATCTCTGACGATCGGCGGCGCGGGTTCAGCACCGGAGGTTTTGCAATGCGGGTATTTCAGCAAATCATCGGACGCGATGCGGTTCTCGGGCGCCTGCTGCGCGACGAGGGCGGCGCGACCGCAATTGAATACGGGCTCATCGCCGCGCTGATCGCGGTTGCCGCGATCGCCGCGTTCCGCCTGGTCGGCACCAATCTCAGCTCGATCTTCAACACCGTCGCGACCGACCTGTGACGTAAGGCGCCGGCGGCGCCCTGCCCTGTTGATCTATGGGGCAGGGCGAGGCCGGCGTCGGCGTCTTACCCGCTGCCGGCCGACTACAGGTATTTGGCCGGGCGGATCATCGCGCGCCACATATGCGCGACCGGGCTGTTGTCGAACCCCAGCCCTTCCTTCGGCTGGCGGAAGTTGCGGCCGATGATGTCGGTGAACTCCTCCAGCTCGACATGCACATTGGGGTCGAACGAATAGATGTCGTGCACGGTGATCATCCGGCCCGACATGTACCATTTGTGATCGCGCATCCGGCGGTAGTCTTCTTCGATGTAGGGGTCGGGCCGGTAATCGGCGCCGAACGTGGCGACGTAGGACTGCGGATACTCGTACCCGACCGAATCGTCGGGATAGAAGCGCAGCACCTGATGAGCGCGGATCGCCCACGCCACCTCCGCATCGACATAGGGCTCGACGAGTTGCGCGCCCCAATAGCCGTGGTCGCCACGGATAAAGCCGATCGTCGAGATGTCGTGCAAAAGGCAGGCAAGCACCATCTTCTCGCCGAGGCCGCCTCGGACCGCGTGCCGTGCGCTTTGCAAGAGATGCATGCACGGCCCGAAGCGATACTTGAAAAAGTCAATCAGCGTCGGCCGTTCGGGCATTTCCGGCAGGCGCGGGTCATCGCCCATCAACACGCGAGCCCGCGGATTGGCCGCCATCAGGCGGGCGGCGTTGGGCGGCGGGGAAAGATCGCCATCGGCCAGACTGTAAAGTCGCGATTTTATGACGATGTAATCGAGCTCGTCGCTCATCTGCTTTTCGAGCGCGTCGGCCCGCTCGCTCAGCGTCATCGCATCGTTCATCGGTCTTTCCTCCGTTTCTGCACCGCCGGCGCAGCCTAACAGAGGCTCCGCCGGCTGCAACTGCGTTCGCCCCTGCCGCACGCGGGCAACGCCGCTGTCAGCCCGGCGGTTTCATCGCCACGTCGAGCATGACGTTGGGCAACAGCTCGCGCAGGATGCCGCGCAGCGTTGCTTCGTCGGTCGCCGTCGCCGCCGCCAGCAGGCGGCGCGAAGTGCGGCGCAGGATGCGCGCCGTCGCGCGGCCCTCGGGTCCCGGGCGGATCGTCGCGAACACTTCTGCCGGCTCGACGCGGCGCAGCGCGCGCTTCAGCGCCTGCAACCCCTCGCCGGTTTCGGCATCAAACGCCGGCGCCTCGGTCTCGGGCTCGGCCTCTTCATCGACCGTCGCCTCCACCGCCTCAACCGGCCGGTGCCGCGCCAGCGACTGGTAAATCGCGCGCCCGGCCTCGGTGTCGATGCGCGATTGCAACTCCCAGCTTTCGCCGCGCGTCGACAATTCGGTGATCAGCGCGAACAGGTCGTCGCAATCTTCCTCATGCGTACACGTCAGAAACGCCAGCCGCCCCTCATGCTCAATGACGCGGTCATCGTCCTCGGCAAAGCCCAGTTCGTTGAGCGCGTTGTCGAGGGCGCGGCGGGAGGCGACAAGAAGCACCGTCACGTGCAGCCGGCCGATCGCCTCAGGGGCTTCTTTTTCAGCCATCGCTTCTCCTCGACCGAGCCGCTCGCCCAGCCCCGAGCAGGGTCCGGACGGGTGCAGGAAAACCGAATACAAGCTGCGGGGCTTGCGGCGCAACCCCGTTATCCCGCCATGCCGCAGGGCCCGCAGTCAGCCGAGCCGGCTCTGCCCGAACCGGCTGACCAGCACGTCGCGATGGATGCCGACATTCATCAACAGCCCGAACCCCCACATGACCGTCAGCATTGCCGTGCCGCCATAGGAAACCAGCGGCAGCGGCACCCCGACGACCGGGATCAGCCCCATCACCATCGCCATATTGATAAACGCGTAGAGAGAGAAATTGACGGCAATGCCGAGGCCGAGCAGACGGCCGAACTGGCTGCGGCTCCTCAGCGCGATCGCGAACGCGTAAGCAAGGACCAGAATGTACAGCGACAGCAACACCAACCCGCCGACCAAACCCAGTTCCTCGGCGATCATCGTGAAGATGAAGTCGGTCTGCTTCTCCGGCAGAAAGCTCAGATGGCTTTGCGTGCCGTGGAGAAAGCCCTTGCCGAACAAGCCGCCGGAGCCGAACGCGATCTTCGATTGCAGGATATGATAGCCGGCGCCGAGCGGATCACGTTCGGGGTTGAGAAATGTCAAAAGCCGCGTCTTCTGATAGGGGCGCAGCACCGACCAGGCGAATGGTGCCGCCGCCGCGGCAGCGAGCACGCCCGTCCCGAACAGCCAAAGACGGACCCCGGCCAGATAAAATAGGACGGCGCCGGCGGCAAGCAGCGTCATCGCGGTGCCGAGATCGGGCTGCTTTAACACCAGCGCCGTCGGCACCGCAATCAGGCCCGCGGGCACCAGCAGATAGCGCAGCCGCGGCGGCCCTTCGTCGGGGACGCAGTGGAAATAGCGGGCGAGCGCCAGCACCAGCGCAAGCTTCATCATTTCCGACGGCTGCAGCTGGAAGCCGCCGAGATTGATCCAGCGCTGGGCGCCGAGCCCCGTGCGGCCGTGCAGATCGACGACGACGACGAGCGCGAGCGCGCCGGCATAGAGCCAATAGGCGCCGCGAAACCAATAGCGTATGTCGATCAATGCCGCCGCGATCATCGGGATCAAGGCGATCGCGAAGCGGCTCATCTGGCGCGACGCCCACGGTGAGATGTTGCCGTTCGCCGCCGAATAGAGCATCGCGAAGCCGACGCTGGAGATCAGCGCGATCAGCAGCACCAGTCCCCATTGCAGGTTGCGGATTTTGTTGGCCAGCGTCAGTTCGCGCCGGCCGATCTCGGGAGAAAGGTTCGTCACGTCAGCCCGAGCGCGCGATCACCGACGGCGGCGGCGCAGCGGCCGAGGGAGCGGTCGGCGGCGCGGGCGCTGCCGGCGCGGGAAGCGGCACTCGGCGGGCCGGATCGCGTTTCTGCGCTTCGAGCAGCACGTCGGCGACGATCGGCGCCGCCACCGCACCGCCCTCCCCGCCCTGCGTCCCGCCGTGCTCGACCACCGCGGCGGCGACATAGCGCGGCGCATAGGCCGGCGCGAAACCGACGAACAGCGCGTGATCGCGGTCCTTCCACGGCACCTTGGCGCCCGTCAGGATGTGATGCTCGCGATCGTAGGCGGTGATCCGATGAACCTGCGAGGTACCGGTCTTGCCGCCCATCGCATATTCGGAATCCTTGATGCGCGCATGGTAGGCGGTGCCGTGCGGCTCGTTGACGACGGCGATCATTGCTGAGATCACCAGCGCGATGTTTTCCGGGCTGACGTCCAGCGGCGCGAAATCCGGCGGCGCCTTATCGCCGCCTGGCGGCATGCGTCCCTGCGGGCGCACGACATGCGGCACGATCGCCCGCCCGGTCACGAGCCGCGCCGCCATCGTCGCCAGTTGCAGCGGCGTCACCAGCACAAATCCCTGGCCGATGCCGGTGATCAGTGTCTCGCCCTTCTGCCACGGTATGCCGAACCTCGCGCGTTTCCATTCGCGCGTCGGGATCAGCCCGCCGAGCTCCCCCGGAATGTCGAGGCCGAGCGGTGCGCCATAGCCGAAGCGATGCGCCATTGCAGCGATGTTGTCGATGCCGGTGCGGCGCGCCGTCTCGTAAAAGAAGACGTCGCACGATTCCTTGATCGCCTCGTGCAGGCGCAGCGTGCCGTGACCGCCGTGCTTCCAGCAATGAAAAAGCGCGTTGCCGAGCCGCAGATAGCCGGGGCAGAAGATTTCGGTCTCCGGGGTGAGCGCGCCGACCGCCAGCGCGGCCAGCGCGACCGTCGGCTTGAACGTCGAGCCGGGCGGGTACATGCCGGCAATCGCTTTGTCGATCAGCGGCTTGCGCGGGTCGTTTGCGAGTTCCTGCCAGGCCGCCTCGGTGAGGCCGCGCGAGAACAGCATCGGGTCGTAGCTGGGGCTCGAGGCCAGCGCCAGGACGTCGCCGGTCGGCGCGTCGAGCAGCGCGCACGAGACGCTGGGCTCGGCAGCGCAGCGCGCCATCGCGAAGCGCTGCATCGCCATATCGAGGCCGACCGTCACGTCTTCGCCGGGCTGTCCCGGTTGCCGCGCCAGTTCGCGTATCACCCTTCCGTAGGCGTTGACCTCGACTTCGCTGGTGCCGGCGGTGCCGCGCAGCTGCAGGTCGTCGGCCTTTTCAACGCCGGCCTTGCCGATGCGGAAATCGGGCAATTCGAGCAGCGGATTACCGTTGAGATCTTGCTGCGACGGTTTGCCGACATAGCCGAGCGGATGCGACGCGATCGCGCCGTCAGGATAATAGCGGATCAACCCTTGCTCGATCGCGACCCCGGCAAGCTCGGGGATTGCGACCTCGATTTTCGCCATCTCGTCCCAGCTGAGGTCGCCGCGCACCTCCAGCGGTATAAAGGCGTGCTGCTGCCGCGCTTGGCGCAGCAGCCGGCGGCGATCGTCCGCACTGAGGCCGATCAAGGAACCCAGCGCCGCAAGCGTCGCCGCCAGATCGCTGGTGTCTTCGGGCACGACGACAACCCGGAAATTGTGCTTGTTATCGGCCATCGCGACGCCGAACCGGTCGAAGATGCGACCACGAGGCGGCGCCAGGAGGCGCAGATTGATGCGATTTTCGTCGGACAGCAGCGTGTAGCGGGCCTTGTCCGCGACCTGCAGCTGATACATGCGGGCAACGAGCGCCGCAGCAACCGCCAACTGCCCGCCGCCGAGCAATATCGCCCGCCGGGTCAGCAGCTTGTCGCGCTGTGTGTCGCGCGGCATCGCTCGTCCGTCAGCGGCGCCGCGTCATCAGCCGGCGCCCATCAGCGCCCGCTGGGTGCGCCCCAGGACAAAGCTCGCCGCCGGGAAGATTGCGATCGTCAAAACCGTGCGGAACACCGCCGCCCGGAAGCCGGAAAGGCTCAGCTGCAACAGGCAATGCAGCGTCCACAGGCCAAACATCGCGGTTATCGTGAGGAGCGTAAAGCCGCTCCACACGAAGGGAAAGGTGCGGTTGATGATGAAGTGCCGGCGCTGGCGCAGCACCGCCGCGCGCGCGAGCAGCAGCAACAGCGCATTGACGCCGACCGGACCGCCGGTCAAGAGGTCTTCGGCGAACCCGACGACAAACAGGCCGGCCGGCGGTAAGAGGTCGGGCCGGTAGATCGTCCAATGGTACACTGCCATCAGCGCGAAGGCCGGGGTCAGCGTCGCATAACCCGGAATGCGCACCGGCAGCACCGCGAGCAGCACCGCGGCGACCGTTGTCGCGATCGGCAGCATCCGGGCGATGCCGCTGTTGACCCGCGGCAGCGACGGAATGCTGGAAACGCGCAGCGCCATCGCTTCAGCGCACTGCTGCCGCGAGAGCGGTCGGCCGAGCGTGCCGGCGATGTCCGGCGCTGGCCGGCACCGGCTGCGGCAGGTCGCGCGCCAAGCCGTAGTTGACGACCATCACATAACCGAGCTGCGACAATCCGACAAATGGTTCGACCCGCGCACCCTCCGGGTCGAGCGCCGAGACGACCCCGACCGGTAGATCGGGCGGGAACAGGCCGCCCTCGCCGGAGGTCACGACGCGCTCGCCGATCTTGATGCGGTCCGGCGGCACCGCGTAAATGAGACGCGGCCGCTCGGAATTGTCGCCCGCCAGCACCGCCGCCGCCGGCGCGCCGTCGACGATAACGGGAATGCGCGAATTGAGATCGGTGATCAACAGCACGCGCGCGGCGCGTTCGCCGACTTCGGTCAGCCGGCCGACCAGGCCTTGGCCGGCGATCACCGCCTGGCCACGCGCCAGCCCCTCTTTTGAACCGGCGTCGATCAGGGCAGTGCGCACATAACCGCCGCCAGAATCGGCGATGACGCGCGCCGTGACATAAGACAAGGCGGGGTTCGGCACGACCCGCAACAACTGGCGCAGCTCGCGATTTTGCTCGGCCAATCGCAGAGCGGCCTGTTGCCATTGCAGCAGCCGCGCATTGTCGCTTTCAAGGCGCAGATTGTCTTGATACATCTCGACGACCCCACGCACCCGATCGACCGCCGTCGCGGCGAGCACGAGCGGGCGCGACAGGGCGCCGAGCACCGGCCCGGCATCGTCCGCTAGCGCGATCCGCAGCGGCGCGAACATCCTCTCGTCCGCTCTGCCGAGAACGATGATAACCGCAGCCAACAGCACGAGAAGCAGTGGCGCGGCGCGCTGGATCGTCGCGCGCAGCTGCGTCGGCGAGCGATACACCGCTTTCCCCCGTCAAATACCGACCGACGGCCGAACGCTTCGATCCGGCCGGCGTTGCGACACCGTTTTTATCATATTCCCCCCGACCCCCCGGTTCGGTAGCAACCTAGAACAAAGATTCTCACCAAATGTTGATCAACAGGTTTTTCAGCGTCTTCATCTCCTCCAGCGCACGGCCGGTCCCAAGCGCTACGCAGCTCAGCGGTTCATCGGCAATCGACACCGGCAGACCGGTGGCATGGCGCAGCACAAAATCGAGGTTGGACAGCAACGCGCCGCCGCCGGTCAGCACGATGCCTTTGTCGACGATGTCGGCGGCGAGCTCGGGCGCGGTGTGCTCCAGCGCGACCTTGACCGCTTCGACAATCGAGCCGACCGGCTCGGCAAGGCTTTCCGAGATCTGTCGTTCGCTGATGACGATCTCCTTCGGCACGCCATTCATCAAATCGCGGCCCTTTATTTCGAGGATTCGTCCCTCCCCGTCTTCCGGCATGCAGGCCGAACCGATCTCCTTCTTGATGCGTTCGGCGCTGCCCTCGCCAACCAGGAGATTATGATTGCGCCTGATGTAGGCAATGATCGCCTCGTCCATCTTGTCGCCGCCGACCCGCACCGAGCGCGAATAGACGATGCCGCCCAACGACAGCACGGCGACTTCGGTTGTGCCGCCGCCGACATCGACGACCATCGAGCCGGTCGGTTCAGTGACGGGCAGGCCGGCGCCGATCGCTGCCGCCATCGGCTCCTCGATCAGGAAGACGCGGCGGGCGCCGGCGCTTTCGGCCGATTCCTGGATCGCCCGGCGCTCGACCGCGGTCGAGCCCGACGGCACGCAGATGATGATCTGCGGGCTGGCGAAACTCCGCCGGTTGTGCACCTTGCGGATGAAATGCTTGATCATTTCCTCCGCAACCTCGAAATCGGCGATGACCCCGTCGCGCAGCGGCCGAATTGCCTGGATGTTTCCCGGGGTGCGGCCAAGCATCAGCTTGGCCTCTTCACCGACGGCGAGGACTTGCCGTCTGCCCTTGACACTGGCGATCGCGACGACGGAAGGCTCGTTAAGGACGATGCCTCGTCCCTTGACATAGACGAGGGTGTTCGCCGTGCCGAGATCGATTGCCATGTCGGCAGACAATAAACCCAACATTCGCCCCATCATTGCATCGATAAATCCAAAGTTGCGGCCGATCCGAAGCCCCCCGGCCGCCGGCGGGCGCCGATAAATTCATTTCGTCGAATCAATAACATGACCCGCCGCAGCCGACGATGGAAAGGTGCACGCGCGGCGGATGCGAGCATGAACGCGGTCGATCTCCCCCGAAGCGATCGGTCGATCCTTGCGGATCGCCGCAGCCATTTCAAGCAGTGCGTGTCCCGGGCAATCATCTTTCTGCCAAATCCTTGAAAAATCGCTTACCATCGCGACGCCGCGCGGCATGAAAGAGGGGATGCAGATTGCTGCTCGCTGAC
>JASIAN010000008.1 GCA_030042035.1 Alphaproteobacteria bacterium
AGTTCCGGCTTGTCGCCCAGCGTAAACAGCGCCTCCTTGCAGCCGGCCCGGGCACCGGCGCGGGCGATCGCCAGCACCTGTTCGGGATCGAGGTAAGCCGCCTCGCCGCGCCGCGGCGCATGCGCGAAGGTACAGTAATGGCAAACATCGCGGCATAGCTGCGTCAGCGGGATGAACACCTTCTTCGAATAGGAGACAAGCCCGCCGTGGCCGCGGTCGCGCAGTTCGGCGGCAATTTCCGTCATCGCCGCGAGATCGTCGCAAGCCGCCAGCGTCAAAGCCTCATCGGCGGAAAGCTGCGCACCGGAAGCGGCGCGATCGAGAACTGCCGAGACTGAATTCACCATACCCCTCCGGGCCGTGACCGGCCGCGTTGCTGCGATTGGCTGAAAGCCCGCGCGCGGGGGCATCGCGGCGGCGCGGGTATGTTGCCGCTACGTTTGCCGGCCCATTTCCGGCAAGGCGAGCGCGGCCTTGTTGTCAGCGAGCCACAGGCCCGCCCGCGTGCGCGATCCGAGGCGGGCAAAATGCGCGAGATCGGCGGGATTGTCGATATCCAATGCGATGCCGGGGAGAGGCACGACGGTCGGTGCGATGCCGCGCGCCTCGACTGCTCTGAGATGCGGAAAGAAGCTGTCGTCGCCGAAGCGCAGCGGTATTGCATCAGGCGGCGACATCAGAATCGCGTTGGAGCCCTTTTTGTCGTACGACGGCGCGATCGTGAAGGCGGGCGGCGGGCGATGCGCTGCGATGAGCGCGGCGATTTCGGCCGCGGTGACGAGCGGGATGTCGCCGGGCAGCGTCAGCATGCCGGTGCGCCCCTCGCCGGCCAGCCGTCGCGCCGCCGCCATGACGGCCCCGGTGTGGCCCTCTGCCGCGGCCTCGCCGGTGCATGCGGCGCCATAGCGCGCGGCAAGCCGGATCGCCGCCGCATCGGTCGTGACGAGGAGGCGGCCGGCGAGGCCGCGCGCCACGGCGAGCGCCGCCAGCACGTCTTCCAGCATCGCCAGCGCGAACGCCTGCCGCAGCGCCGGCGGCACGGCGGCAGCAAGGCGCTGCTTGGCCGCCGCCGTGTCCTTGACCGGGACGACTGCCCAGATGTCGTCCATCCGAGCGCGGTTCAGCCGACGAGATATTTGCCGAGGATCGCCAACAGCAGGAGCGCGACGATGTTGGTGATCTTGATCATCGGGTTAACCGCCGGGCCCGCAGTGTCCTTGTACGGGTCACCGACCGTGTCGCCGGTTACCGCCGCCTTGTGCGCGTCCGACCCCTTGCCGCCGTGGTGGCCTTCCTCGATGTACTTCTTGGCGTTGTCCCAGGCGCCGCCGCCCGAGGTCATCGAGATCGCAACAAATAGGCCCGTCACGATCGTGCCGAGCAGCATCGCGCCCAAGGCGCTGAACCCGGCCGGCTTGCCGCCGATCCCCCAGATCACAAAAAACAGCACGATCGGCGCCAGCACCGGCAAGAGCGACGGCAGGATCATCTCGCGGATCGCCGCCTTGGTCAGCATGTCGACGGCGCGCCCATAATCGGGCTTGGCCTTCCCTTCCATGATACCGGCGATCTCGCGGAACTGGCGGCGCACCTCGACGACGATCGCGCCGGCGGAGCGGCCGACCGCCTGCATGCCGAGCGAGCCGAACAGATACGGCAACAGACCGCCGATAAAGAGGCCGATCACGACATAGGGGTTCTGCAGCGCGAAATTGACCGACAGGTTCGGGAAATAATGGTGCAGGTCTTCGGTGTAGGCGGCAAACAGCACCAATGAGGCAAGCGCCGCCGAGCCGATCGCATAACCCTTCGTGACCGCCTTTGTCGTGTTGCCAACCGCGTCGAGCGCGTCGGTCGTGCGCCGCACGTCACGCGGCAAATCGGCCATCTCGGCGATGCCGCCGGCATTGTCGGTGACGGGGCCATAGGCGTCGAGCGCGATGATCATGCCGGCCAGCGCCAGCATCGTCGTCGCCGCGATCGCGATGCCGAAGAGGCCGGCCAACAGGAACGACACGACGATGCCGACGCAGATCACGATGACCGGCAATGCCGTCGCCTCCATCGAGACAGCGAGGCCCTGGATCACGTTGGTGCCGTGGCCGGTCGTCGAGGAGAGCGCGATGCTGCGCACCGGGCGGTATTCGGTCGCGGTGTAATATTCCGTGATCCATACGATAAAGCCGGTGACCGCGAGGCCGATGATCGCGCAGAAAAACAGGTTGAGGCCGACGATCTGCTGGCCGCCGGTCATCGCCAGCGGTGCAGCGAGGCCGACCAATCCATAAATCAGCGCGGCGATCGCGATGATCGACAGGATGCCGGTCGCGACGAGCCCCTTGTAGAGAGCCCGCATGATGCCGTTGTCGCGGCCGAGACGCACAAAGAACGTGCCGATGACCGAGGTCACGATGCATACCGCGCCGATCGCCAGCGGCAGCACCAGGAGCTTGTCGCGCAACGGCGGCGCGAAGAAGATCGCGGCCAGCAGCATCGTCGCAACGATCGTCACGACGTAGGTCTCGAACAAGTCGGCCGCCATGCCGGCACAGTCGCCGACATTGTCGCCAACATTGTCGGC
>JASIAN010000068.1 GCA_030042035.1 Alphaproteobacteria bacterium
AACATCGCGCTGGCGGTGCTGTGCGCGGCCGGATTTTGCTGCTGCATCCCGATGTCGATCCCGCAGGGCCATCTGGTCGCGTTTTGCAGCGATATCGGCATTCCGGCAGCGCAGGGCGCGGCGATGCTTTCCGTCTTGCAGGGCAGCGCGTTTACCAGCCGGCTGTTCTGGGGCTGGGCGGCCGACCGCGTCGGCGGGCTGAAGACGGTCTTCGCCGCCTCGTCCTGCCAGGCGGTGACGATCGCCGCCTTCATGGCGACAAACAACGAGGCCGGCCTCTTCGCGATCGCCGCCGCTTACGGCGCCGGGTTCAGCGGCATCATCCCGGCCTATGTCGTCGCGATTCGCGAATTGTTTCCGGCGCGCGAAGCGTCCTGGCGAGTGCCGAGCCTCCTGTTTGTCAGCATGGGCGGCATGGCGTTTGGCGGTTGGCTGGCCGGCGCCCTGTTCGACCATCTCGGCTCCTATGGCCCGGCCTTCGCGATCGGCGTCTTGTTCAATTTCGCCAATCTCGTACTGGTCGGCTCCTTGGTCCTGCGGCAGCGCGCCCATGGCGGTTTTCGCCCGGTTCTGGCCTGACCGCTTCAGCGGTTGCGCGGCCAGCTGTCTTCCTGCCACAGGAAATCGGGGCCGAGGCGGTCGAGGCTCGGGCAGCCGATCTGGCCCATGACGAGATCGATCTCGCCGCGGAAGATATCGATCGCCTTTTGGACGCCGGCGATGCCGCCCGCCGCCGCGCCGTAGAGCGTCGGGCGGCCAAAAAAGCAGAAATCGGCGCCGAGGCACAAGGCAATCAGGATGTCGGCGCCGCGCCGGATGCCGCTGTCGAGCATGACAGTCATGCGGTCGCCGACCGCCGCCTTGACCGCCGGCAGCATGTCGAGCGAGGCCGGCGCCTGGTCGAGCTGGCGGGCGCCGTGGTTCGACACGATGACGCCGTCGCAGCCGATCTCGGCGGCCCGCACCGCATCGGCCGGGTGCAGGATGCCCTTGACAATCAGTTTGCGCGGAAACAACCGGCGGTAGCGTTCGAGATCCTTCCAGGTCTGGGCGTGCGCCGGCACCTGGGCGCGGTTGAACTGCACCGTGTCTTCCGGCGCCGCATTGGGGCCGGCGTACGGCAGCCAGTTTTCCAAGGCCGGCGTGCCGCCGTGACGGATGTATTCGACAACCCAGCCGGGATGCGTCATCGCCTCGGCGAGCAGCGACGGCTTCAGGCTCAGCGCCGCCTTCACCCAGTTGCCACGGATGTTGGCGAAGCCGTTCCTGATGTTGCGCTCGCGCTTCGAATGCACCGGCACATCGACGGTCAGCACCAGCGCTGCGAGACCGGCATCGGCCACGCGGCGGATCAGATCGTCGGAAATCGCGCCGTCCTTCGCGGCGTAGAGCTGGTACCAAGCATGGTTTGGCGCGACCCGTGCCGCCGACTCGATCGAATCGTTGCTGGCGCCCGACATGATGTAGGGGATGTTGGTGTCGGCCGCCGCCTCGGCCAGCATCAGATCGGCGCCGCGTCGATAAAGTCCGGCGCCGCCGGTCGGCGAGATGCCAAACGGGCACGAAAACTTATGGCCGAAAATCGTCTGCGACTGGTCGCGCACCGATACGTCGACAAGATAACGCGGTAGCAGGTGATACTTGTGAAAAGCCGCTCGGTTGCGCTCTAGCCCACGCTCGTCTTCGAGCCCGCCTTCGATGAAGTCGAATGCGACCTTGGGCAGACGGCGCTTCGCGAGCTTGTGCAGGTCTTCGATATTGATGGCGTCCTTCACTCTCATCGGGCTCCACTCCGTGGCCGCATCGCCTTGTTCCGCCGTTGATTTTGGCGCAACCGATGGCCATCCGGCAACGGCGAATCCGCCATCGCGCCCGCTCACCCAATCGTTTAGCCGACTTCAACACACCGCGACTGGTGGCCGAATTGCATCTTCCACCATAATAAATTGCCAGAAATTCATCAAATTTTACTTGATAGTTTCCAGCATTCACCCTATTCTGTTCCCCTCCTTAATCGTCGCTTAATAGAAGTTGCGATAATGCGCCTTGCTGACATTTCGGGAGCTGTGACGCGATGATGCTGGTTAGACGATTGCTCCAGGACTCCAATGGAGCAACCGCCATCGAATACGGGCTGATCGCGGCCCTCATTTCGGTGGCCGCAATTGCCGCTTTTCAACTGGTTGGAACCAACCTCAGCTCAATCTTCAACACAGTAGCAACCGACCTGTAACGCCGGTCGCTCTTCGGCATCTCCGCCGCGCGTTCCGTACAACAACGGCCGCTGCGGTAGCTGCAATGCACGTCGCGGGGGAGGCGCAGCCGCAAACCGCTGCGCTTCGCCTTTTTTGGATCAGGTATTCATCGCATCGAAGAACTCGGCATTGTTCTTCGACTCCTTGAGCTTGCCGATCAGAAATTCGAGGCCGTCATTGGTGCCCATCGGCATCAGCACGCGGCGCAAGACCCACATCTTCGCCAGGACGCCGCGATCGACGAGCAGTTCCTCCTTGCGAGTGCCGGACTTCGTGATGTCGAGCGCCGGGAATGTGCGCTTGTCGGCGACCTTCCGGTCGAGCACAATTTCGGAATTGCCGGTGCCTTTGAATTCTTCGAAGATTACTTCGTCCATGCGTGAGCCAGTGTCGATCAGCGCCGTGGCGATGATCGTCAGCGATCCGCCCTCCTCAATATTGCGGGCCGCACCGAAAAACCGCTTCGGCCGCTGCAGGGCGTTGGCATCGACGCCGCCCGTCAACACCTTGCCGGAAGATGGCACGACGGTGTTGTAGGCACGCGCCAAGCGGGTGATCGAATCCAAGAGGATCACGACATCGCGCTTGTGCTCGACGAGGCGCTTCGCCTTCTCGATGACCATCTCTGCCACCTGAACGTGGCGCTGCGCCGGCTCATCGAAGGTTGAACTGATGACCTCGCCCTTCACCGAGCGGGCCATGTCCGTGACTTCCTCCGGCCGTTCGTCGATCAGCAGCACAATCAGATAGACCTCGGGGTGATTAGCGGCCAGCGCATGTGCGATATTCTGCAGCATCACGGTCTTGCCGGTGCGCGGCGGCGACACGATTAATGCCCGCTGTCCCTTGCCGAGCGGCGTGATCAGGTCGAGCACGCGCGTCGTCAGGTCCTTCTTGGCGGGATCATCGAGCTCGAGCTCGATCTTTTCTTCTGGATAGAGCGGCGTCAGATTGTCGAAATTGATGCGGTGGCGCAACCGATCCGGTTCTTCGAAATTGATCGCAGTGACCTTCAGCAGCGCGAAATAGCGCTCACCGTCGCGCGGGCTGCGGATCGTTCCCTCGACGGTGTCGCCGGTTCTGAGGCCGAAGCGCCGAACCTGATTCGGGCTGACATAGATGTCATCGGGCCCGGCCAGGTAATTCGCTTCCGGCGACCGCAGGAAGCCGAACCCGTCCGACAGGACCTCCAGCACACCATCGCCGGAAATCGGCACGTCGTTCTCGGCAAGCTGCTTCAGGACGGCAAACATCATGTCCTGCTTGCGCAGCGAGGAGGCATTCTCGATCTGCAATTCCTCGGCGAAGGCAAGCAGTTCGGCCGGGGTTTTGCGCTTCAGTTCCTGGAGGTTCATGGATCGTCGCGTCACGATTGCTTGAGGTTGGCCGGTCTGCGGGGGCTCTGCCGCGCAGGCGGAATCCCGGACCGACGCGTATGTTCGGCTCTATCGGGAATTCTGAAAGAAACCGGCGGGTGATATGGCGGTTTCCGTACCTGATGGAGATATGCAAGTCGTACGGGATTGCAAGGCCTTTGGTCGAGCTTCTTCAAAACGGCTTGGCGACCGCCAACAGCACGATCGCGATCATCAGAATGGTCGGGACTTCGTTGACAAACCGATAAAACCGCGCGCCGTGTGGATAGCGGCCGGCGGCAAAGCCGCGCCGCCAATATGCCAGCATCAAGTGGTAGGCGGTCAACAACGCGACCAGCCCGAGCTTCGTCCAGATCCAGTAGCGCTGCCATTGCCATGCCATCTCCGGCGTCACGGCCAGCGCGGCACCAAAGCCGTAGACCATGACGAGCGCGGGCCACATGATGCCGCGCAACAGGCGTCGTTCCATGACGGCCAGCATCGCCGCGCGGTTCGACCTGGCCGGTACCTGCGCATGATACACGTAAAGCCGCGGCAGGTAGAGCAGCCCCGCCATCCACGCAATGACGGCAACAATATGCAGCGCCTTAAGCCACGGATAGGCGTCCACCAGAAAATCGTTCATGCCGTCGCCGGCGCCTCGCGCTCCGCCGCAACAACCGATCCCGCGCCCCGCACCAGTTCAGCCAGCGCGGCAATAAAGCGCGGATCGGTGCCGACCGCCGGCGCCCGGCGATAAGCCGGAACCCCATATTGCTCGGCGAGACGCCGGTAGTCGCGATCGAGCTCGACGAGCGTTTCCGAATGCTCGGAAACGAACGAGATCGGCGCCACGACCACACCGACCCGGTCGCGACCGGCGCGGCGCAATTCCTCGTCGATCGAGGGTTCAAGCCAGGGGAGCGGCCCAACCCGGCTCTGATAACACACCCGCCAGTCAAGCTGCGGCCGTCCGAGCGCCGCCGCGACCGCCGCAGCGGTCTGTTCGACCTCCTGCGCATAGGGGTCGCCAGCGCGAACAATCTTCAGCGGCAGTCCGTGCGCGCTGAACAGCACGCGAAGCGGCCCGGCGTCGGCATCAAGCCGTTGAGCAAGCGATGCCGCCAGCGCCGCAACGAAGCCCGGCGCCGTCGGGTAGGAGCCGATGATCCGCGTCGCCGCGGACAGGCCCTGGCGGACCGCCTCGCTGCGCCATGCTGCGAGGGAGGAACCTGTTGTCGTCGACGAGAATTGCGGATAAAGCGGCAGCAGCACGATTTCGTCCGGCGGCCACGCCTTGACGGCGGCGACCGCTGCCGCGGTCAGCGGATGCCAATAGCGCATCGCGACAAAACAGCGGCTGCCATCACCAAGCGCCGCTGCGAGCGCTGCCGCCTGCGCTCGCGTATTGGCGAGAAGCGGCGACGATCCGCCGAGATGCGCGTAAATCTGCTGCGCCGTCCGGTTGCGCCGCGCCGCGATAACGGAAGCGAGCGGCAGCCTCAGCGCAGTCGGCAGACCGATAATTGCCGGATCGCTGAACAGGTTATAGAGGAACGGTCGCACCGCCTGCGGCGAATCCGGACCGCCCAAATTCATCAGTATGACGGCGCGCCGCATCGTTGCTCGGCTCAGCGCGCCAGCAAACGAGCAAGGGCGGCGATATTTTCGGGCGGCGTCTGCGGCAGCACACCGTGGCCGAGATTGAACACAAACCCGCCACCGCCAAGCCCGTCGCGTATTGCCGCAACGGCTTCGTCAAGCGCGCGGCCGCCAACCACCAGCGCCACCGGATCGAGATTACCTTGCACCGGCAGCCGCGATTGCAGCCGCTCGCGTGCAACGGCGAGCGGCACCGTCGTGTCGAGCCCGAGCGCATCGACCCCGCTTTCGGCCGCATAGCGCTCGTAGAGAAATCCGGCGCCGCGCGGAAAGCCGATGATCGGCACCGTCGGAAAGCGCCGCTTGAGCCGCTGCGCAATCTCCCGTGTCGGCTTGATGACCCAGCGGGTAAACTCGCAGTCAGGTAGCACCCCCGCCCAACTGTCGAACAGCTGCACCGCGTCGGCACCGGCAGCAATCTGCTCCGCAAGATACCCGACCGTCGCATCAACAAGCAGATCGATCAGCGCCGTAAACCCGGCCGGATCGCGGTAGGCCCAGCCCTTCACCCGGCGGAAGTCGCGGCTGGCGCCGCCTTCGACCATATAGGTCGCAACCGTCCACGGCGCACCGGCAAAACCGATTAATGCGACGTCTGCCGGCAGCTCCGCGCGCGCCAGCCTCACCGTCTCATAGACCGGTGCCAACGCCGCAACGCCCGCCCCATTCAGGCTTCTCAGGCCGCTCGCGGGGTCAAGCGGCGCAAGCTGCGGCCCATCCTCGGTGTAATCGAGTGGCTGCCCCAGCGCCCGCGCGACGAGCAGGATGTCGGCGAACAGGATGCCCGCGTCCATGCCGAAGCGGCGCACCGGCTGCACCGTCGCCTCCGCCGCCAGCGCCGGCGACAGGCAGAACTCGACAAAACTCCCGGCGCGCGCTCGCAATGCGCGGTATTCCGGCAGATAGCGGCCGGCCTGCCGCATCAGCCACCACGGCGGCCTTGCCATTGCATCGCCGGCGAGCGCACGCAATAGCCGTTTCGCGGCCTTCTTCGCCATCGCCAGCACCCTATTCCTTTCTGAAGAATCCGTTTAAATGATGGAGAGAATGTTGGATAGCGAAAGTCGGGGATAAAGAGTTATCCTCGCATTTTTCCACAGCAACTCGGCGCGGCCGCCGCATTTGCCTCGCTTTGGTGGATACGCTGCAGAGTCCTATGCGTTCTGTGGGTTGCGGCAATGGGCGCAGGCTGCACAACAACAGGATAGACAGTGGATGCAATTTGTTAATCGGAATCCGACGCAGCGGTGAGCCGACAATGAGGAAGGCATCGATAAATGTTGCTGTTCGTGGGGAACGCTGCGGCTGGCGACAGACAATGGCCGGTGTTCTGCGGTTTTCCCGCGCAGTGCCGGCGGTTATCCACAGTCGGCCGCCGGCGGTCGTCGTTATGGGAGAGCGGGTGTCGTGGCGGTGATCCGGTTTCATATTCACCTCGTGTCCGACTCGACCGGCGAAACGGTGCATTCGGTGGCGCGTGCGTGCCTTGTGCAATTCGATGAGGCGCAGGCGATCGAACATGTGTGGAGCATGGTACGCACGAAAAGCCAGATCGACCGGGTTATCGCCGGGGTCGAAGTCAATCCGGGTCTGGTATTGTACACGATTGTCAATGATCAGGTGCGCGAGGTGCTGCAGGAAGGCTGCCGCCGGCTGCAGGTGCCCGCGATCCCGGTGCTGGATCCCGTCATTGCCGCACTTGCCTCCTATCTCGGCCGGCAAAGCCGTGGCTTGCCGGGCCAGCAGCACTTGCTCGACAGCGAGTATTTTGCTCGTATCGACGCGATGACGTTTGCGATCAATCATGACGATGGGCAATCGAGCTGGGGCCTCAACGAGGCCGATGTTTGCCTCGTCGGCGTCTCGCGCACCTCGAAGACTCCGACCTGCCTCTATCTCGCCAATCGCGGCGTCAAGGCGGCAAATGTGCCGATCGTGCCGGGCGTGGCGCTGCCGCCCGAGCTTCTTACTGCGGCGAAGCCGCTGATTGTCGGCCTGACCAACGACCCTGAGCGGCTCATCCATCTGCGCCGCAATCGGCTCAGCATGCTCGACCATAACGAGACGACCGACTACACCGACCTTGAATCGGTACGGGCCGAGGTGCGCGAAGCGCGGCGCTTGTTCGCCGCGCATCGTTGGCCGGTCATCGACGTGAGCCGCCGTTCGATAGAGGAAACCGCCGCGTCGATCTACCGGCTGTTGATGCGGCGCCACGGCGCCGATGCATGAGCGGCTGATCCTCGCCTCGGCGAGCGCTGCGCGAGCGGAAATGCTGCACGCCGCGGCGATCGATTTTGCAGTCCATCCCGCCGATATCGACGAGAGCGTCGTAAAGCGAGCTGTTCACGCCGCTGGCAGGACGGCAAACGAGGCCGCAGCGGCGCTGGCAAAAGCGAAAGCTTGTACCGTATCTCGGCGCTTTGCTTCGGCCTATGTGATCGGCGCCGACCAGATACTTGTTGTTGGCTCCCAGTGGTTCGATAAGCCGCGCGACCTTGCCGAGGCGCGTACTCAGCTTGTCGCCCTGCGCGGTTGTACGCACGAGCTTGCGACTGCCGTTTGCGTCGCACGCGATGGGCGCGCTTTATGGCAGGCAGCGACCGCGCCGCAATTGACGATGCGCCGGTTCAGCGATGAATTTCTCGATGCGTATGTTGCCGCCGAGGGCGAATCGCTGCTTGGCGCGGTCGGCGCTTATCGCCTTGAAGGGCGCGGGGTTCAGCTGTTTGCGCGGATTAGCGGCGACCACTTCGCCGTTCTTGGCTTGCCGCTGCTAGAATTGCTGGGATTTCTGCGCGAATGCGGTGCCGTACCGACGTGATGGAGTGAGGATGCAGATCACCGGTCGAACGCGGCTTGCCGGCATCATGGGCTGGCCGGTCGCCCATTCACGTTCGCCGGCGCTGCACAATTTCTGGCTCGTCGAGCATGATATCGATGGCGTCTACGTGCCGCTGGCGGTCCGCCCCGAGCATCTTGCGCAGGCGTTGCGCGCGCTGCCGGCGCTCGGCTTCCGCGGCTGCAACCTGACGATCCCGCACAAGGAGGCGGCGCTGTCTGTTGTCGATCGCATTGATCCCGTGGCTCGCCGCATCGGCGCCATCAATACGATTGTTGTCGCCGCTGACGGCAGCCTCGAAGGATGCAATACCGATGCCTATGGCTTTCGCGAAAATTTGCGCGACGGCGCGCCGGAATGGCGGCCGGCGGCGGGACCGGCGGTCGTGCTGGGCGCGGGCGGCGCGGCGCGCGCGGTCGTCGCGGCGCTTGCGGA
>JASIAN010000069.1 GCA_030042035.1 Alphaproteobacteria bacterium
GCCGGCAATTACGTGTGGCGCCCGAAAGGCAACCGTCACATCGCGAAGTCGCCGAACGGCGCGCTGGTGCTGTCGATCTTTCTGAAGCCCAACGTCTTCCTCAGCGGCGCCAGCCAAGGGCAGCAGCTGCGCTGACGTTCACCGCTGTCCCGGCGAAGGCCGGGACTCACTTCTCATCCGTCGGGCGGCGGGGACCACGGATACCGGCCTTCGCCGGTATGACAAAAAGGGATGGGAGGAACAATGCCAAGATCCAAAATCTTCCCGAGTTTTGCCGAGGCGGTGAGCGATATTGCCGACGGCTCGGTCGTGGGATTCGGCGGATTTGCCGTCGTCGGCATGCCGGTCAACCTGTATCAGGCGCTGGCCGAGCAGGGCGCCAAAAACCTCACCTGCGTCTCCAACGGCACCGGCGGCGGCGCGACGCTGCCAGCGGACGCCCCGAACCTGAGCCGGCTCATCAGCAACAACCAGGTCAGCAAGGTCATTTGCGCCTTCACCGCGCCGACCCGCGCTTCGCAGCGCCTCGTGCTGACCGAGTACGTCGATAAGGGTCTCATTGAGGCGGAACTCGTACCGCAGGGTACCTTGGCCGAGCGCATGCGCGCCGCGGGCGCCGGCATCCCGGCCTTCTACACACCCGCCGCGGTCGGCACCGAATTGGCCGAAGGGCGCGAGACCCGCGTTTTCGGCGGCCGCGAATACCTGCTCGAAGAGGCATTGCCGCTCGATTACGCGTTCATCCGCGCCTGGCAGGCCGACGCGTTCGGCAATTTGCGCTTTCGCCGCTCGCAGCGCAATTTCAACCCAGTGATGGCGATGGCGGCGCGCGTGACGATCGTCGAGGTCGAGGAAGAAATCCTGCCGCGCGGCGCGATCGATCCGGATGATGTGCACCTGCCCGGCATTTTCGTGCACCGCATGGTCAAGATTCCACCGCCGCCCGAGGGTTGGTGGCCGCGGCGCCCCGCCGAAATTGCTGCGCAGCAGCAAGCAGGAAGGAATGCGCGATGAGCGATGCGGCGAAAGGGCTGACCCGGCAGCAGATGTGCGATCGGCTGGCGATGGAGTTTCAGGATGGCTGGATCGTCAATCTCGGGATCGGCATCCCGACCTTGTGCTCGAACTGCGATTTCGGCGACAAGGAGATCATCTTTCACGCCGAGAACGGCGTCATCGGCTATGGCCCGTTGGCCCGGCCGGGCGACGAGGACCTGCACCTCGTCAATGCCGGCGGCCAGCATGTGACGCTGCAACCGGGCGCGGCGATCGTGCACCACGCCGATTCGTTTGGCATCATCCGCTCCGGCCGTATCGACGTGACCGTGCTCGGCGCCTATGAGGTCGCGGCGAACGGCGATTTCGCCAACTGGAAGACGGCCGGGCAGAAGGGCGGCGGCATCGGCGGCGCGATGGACCTCGCGGCCTGCGCCAAGCACGTCTTTGTCGCGATGGAGCAGACGACGCGCAACGGCGCGCCGCGCCTCGTCGAGCGCTGCGCGATCCCCGTCACCGCCCGCGGCGTCGTCGATCTCGTCATCACCAATTACGGCCTCTATGAGATCACTGCGGATGGCATGGCGCTGAAGGAGATCGCGCCTGGCGTCACGGTCGACGAGGTGCGCGCGACAACCGGCTGCAATCTGATCGTCCCGCGCGAGGTGCCACCGGTGCGGTTGCGCGCTTAGTAGACTGGTGCGCGGCAATGTCGATGCGTTCGGCGATGCCGCGCGTCTGCTCGGAGGCGCGCATGGTTGTCGATCGCTGGAGGGCCGCGCATACGGTGTGCTACGGTGCGCCATCTGTTCCCGCGGTATGAGGGCGCGCCGGAGAATTCTGCAAAAGTCATGGATGCTTAGGAGGCACGATGGCGCACGGTGAGACACGGCGGGCGGGGACGTCGCGAAAGGTCGTCATCACCTGCGCCGTCACGGGGTCGATCCACACTCCGACGATGAGCCCCTACCTGCCGCTGACGCCGGACGAGGTTGCCCAGGATGCGATCGCCGCCGCCGAGGCGGGTGCGGCGATCCTGCATCTCCACGCGCGCGATCCAAAAGACGGCCGGCCGACCCCCAATCCCGACGTGTTCATGCAGTTTCTGCCGCGCATCAAGCAGGCGACCGACGCCGTCGTCAACATCACGACCGGCGGCGGTCACGGCATGAGCCTCGAAGAGCGGCTGGCGGCGCCGCTGCGCGCCAAACCGGAAATGTGTTCGTTGAATATGGGCTCGATGAATTTCGGCCTCTATCCGATGCTCGACCGCTACAAAGAGTGGAAGCACGGCTGGGAGCCGCAATACCTCGAGATGACGCGCGACTTCATCTTTCGCAACACCTTTAAGGACATCGAACGCATTCTGAAGGAATTGGGCGAGGGCTGCGGCACGCGGTTCGAGTTCGAATGCTACGATATCGGGCACCTCTACAACCTTGCGCATTTTCTTGACCGCGGCCTCGTCAAGCCGCCATTATTCGTGCAGACGATTTTCGGCATCCTGGGCGGCATCGGCGCCGACCCGGAAAATGTCGCGCACATGCGGCGCATCGCCGACAAATTGTTTGGCGACAATTATGCCTGGTCGATCCTCGCCGCCGGGCGCCACCAGATGCCGCTCATCACGATGGGTGCGCTGATGGGGGGCAATGTCCGGGTCGGCCTTGAAGACTCGCTGTGGCTCGGGCGCGGCCAGTTGGCCAAGAGCAACGCCGAGCAGGTGCGCCGCATCCGGACGATCGTCGAGAACCTGTCGCTGGAGATCGCCAGCCCGAGCGAGGCGCGCCACCTCCTCCAGCTGAAAGGCGGCGACGCCGTAGCGTTCTGAGGCGCGTCTGGTTGCGGCGGCGGCGCGGCGTGGGTTATTGACCCTCTGACCAGCAAAGGAGCCGACGCATGCCGCAAACGGGGCCGCTTTCCGGCATCACGATCATCGACCT
>JASIAN010000070.1 GCA_030042035.1 Alphaproteobacteria bacterium
GCTCCGCGGCAGGTATAATGTGATCGTCGTCCCCTCGCCGGGGACGCTGTCGATACGCAGCCCGCCGCCCGATTGGGTCAGCACGCCGTAGACCTGCGCCAAGCCGAGGCCGCTGCCCTTGCCGGCTTCCTTGGTCGTAAAGAACGGCTCGCAGGCCCGCGCCATGACATCGGGCGTCATGCCGGTGCCGGTATCGGCGACTGCGACCGCGACATAATCGCCGCGGCTGAGGCCGGGTTCGCCATCGGTCCCCTCCGCCACATTGCGGGTCGCGATCGTCAACCGCCCGCCAAGCGGCATCGCGTCGCGCGCGTTGATCGCGAGGTTGAGCAGGACCAGTTCGAGCTGGTTGGGGTCGACCATTGCCGACCAGAGATCGACGCCGAGCGCCGTCACGACCTCGATCGTGCCGCCCAGCGTGCGGCTCAGCAGGTCTTTGAGGTCGAGCACGAGCCGGTTCACATCGACCGGCCGCGGCGTCAGGCACTGCTTGCGCGAAAACGCCAGCATCTGCTGGTTGAGCCGGGCGCCGTGCTGCGCCGCTCGGGTCGCCGCTCCGGCCAGCCTGCGCAACTCCGGATCGGCGAACCGCATTTCGAGCAGTTCGAGATTGCCGGAAATAACCGCCAGCAGATTGTTGAAATCATGCGCTACACCAAACGCCAGTTGTCCGATCGCCTCCATTTTTTGCGCTTGGTGGAGCGCTGCCTCGCTCTGATCGCGTATCGCCATTTCGGCCATCAATCGCCGGTTTGCGTCAGCCAGTTCCAGGGTGCGCTCGGCGACCCGTCGTTCGAGATTTTCGTTGAGATCTCGCAGCAGCGCCTCGGCGCATTTGCGTTGAGTGATGTCGCGCGCGATCTTTACAGCGCCAATGATACGGCCGGAGCGGTCGCGCACCGGCGAGATGCTGACCGAGACGTCGATTTCGCGGCCATCCTTGCAGCGCCGCACGGTCTCGAAATGCTCGATCGGCTCGCCGCGACGCAGCCGCGACAGGATCAAATCCTCTTCGCTCAAGCGGTCGGGCGGAAACAGCAACGCGATCGGCCGCCCGACCATCTCCTCCGCGGTGTAGCCGAAGATCGTCTCGGCGCCGCGATTCCAACTCGTCACGATGCCGTCGAGATTTTTACTGACGATCGCGTCGGTCGAGGCTTCGACGATTGCGGCGAGATAGGCCCGCGCGTTGTCGCCGTCTTTGCGTTCGCTGATGTCGAGCAGCACATTGACCGCGCCGATCAGCTTGCCGTCGGCGTCGCGCAGCGGCGTCGGGAAGGGCAAGAACGGCAGCCGAGTGCCGTCCGGGCGTTCGAGGATTGCCTCGATGCCGCGCACGGCGCGGTTTTCGCGCAGCGCGGTTGCCATCGCGCAGCACTCATGCGGCATCGGCGTGCCGTCCGCCTTATAGAGCCGCCAAGTGACAGACCATTGGTCATGGCCCAACACCGGGCGGCGCCCGGCCAACTCGGCCGCGGCCTGGTTGTAATAAGTGATCCGGCCGGCCGTGTCGGTCGTGTAGACCGCGGCCGGCAACGCATCCAAAACCGCGCGAAACCACGCCCTCGTCAGCCCATCCGGCAGCCGGATTTCCTCGGCCTTGACGAGAAAATCGGCGATTTGCTGCGAGGCGGCCACACGAGCCGCGTTGCTGCCGGTCGCGGAACTGGCGTCTTCGGGCATCATCCGTCGCAACTGATTGTTTAGGTCGGCCGGCTTCGTCGACCCTTTGCCACGCAAAGTATTAACGGCGGAGAAGGCGCTCGGTTCCTGCCCGTCGTTTGCTTGCCGCGGCGATCGACGGACATCTCATCCTAATCGATGCAAGAATTGGTTGCCACAAATTGTTTGCCGTCGCGGCGGTCGCGATTCGCCGCCGCGCGCACCGCGTCAACCGGGTGGTGCGGCCGCGCATAGGCCGGCAATTTCGGCGACGATTTCAAATGAACGCTTGCGCTTGTTATGGTCGAAAATGTTGGCCGTGATCATCAATTCGTTGGCCTGGGTGCGGCCGATGAAGGCCGCAAGGCCGCGGCGCACCGTGTCCGAACTGCCGACAATCGCCTGCGACTGGTTGTCGGCGAGGATCGCGATCGCCTGCGGGTCAAGGCGCTTGTCGAAATCCTTGACCGGCGGCGGCACGCGGCCCGGCCGACCGAGGCGGTTGTTCAGCGTCGATTGCTGCAATGACGAAAACAGAAAGCGCGCCTCCTCGTCCGTTTCGGCCGCGACGACGACGACCCCGAGCATGACATAGGGTTCGGCGAGTTGCGCCGACGGCTGGAAGCGCTGATGATAGATCGTAATCGCCTGCATCATCATCGCCGGCGCGAAATGCGATGCGAACGCGAACGGCAGGCCGAGGATCGCGGCCAATTGCGCACCGAACAGGCTCGACCCCAGAATCCAGATCGGCACCTCGAGCCCGGCGCCCGGCACCGCCTGCAGCCGCTGGCCCGGCTCCGGCTCCGCGAAATAGGCCATCAGCTCGACAACGTCCTGCGGAAATTGCGTCTCGTCGGCAAACAGGTTGCGGCGCATCGCCCTGAGCGTCAGCTGGTCGGAGCCGGGGGCGCGCCCGAGGCCCAGTTCGATGCGGCCCGGATGCAATGCCGCCAGCGTGCCGAACTGCTCGGCGATGATTAAGGGCGCATGGTTCGGCAGCATGATGCCGCCGGCGCCGAGCCGGATCGTGCTGGTGCCGGACGCAACATGCGCCAGTGCGACAGCCGTCGCGGCGCTGGCGATGCCCGGCAGGTTGTGATGCTCGGCCATCCAGAACCGGCGATAGCCGAGCCGCTCGACATGGCGCGCCAGATCGAGCGAGTTGCGCAGCGACTGGCCCGCGTCGCCGCCTTCGACGATCGGCGACAGGTCGAGGACCGACAGCGGGACCATCAGCCCTTGCTGGCTCCGATATGCGCAATCGCGTTGATCTCGACCTTTAGTTGCGGCGTCGCCAGCGCGGCGACCTGCACCAGCGTCGAGCACGGGAAATTGCCGGTGAAGGCTTCGCGCCGTGCCGCCCACACCTTCTCGCGGTTCTTGATGTCGGTGACAAAGATCGTGACGGTCACAACATC
>JASIAN010000071.1 GCA_030042035.1 Alphaproteobacteria bacterium
TCGATGCGCTTCCGGATCGCCGCCTCGGTGCCCCACGCGACATTGGCGTCAATGAAGCGGTCGGAGCCGCCGCCGGCCATCTCGTCGTCGCTGAAGCCGAGCCGGCGCCAGTTGTCGACGTAATTGTCGAGTTGCAGATAGGGCGCGAGGGCCTGCCGCGCCGCCGACCGCGCGGCGCCCGGATTGGGCTCGAGCAAGACCCACACTTCGGGGCACAGCAGTTTGCCGGCGCCGAGGATGCGGCGAGCCTCCGCGGTATGCTGGGGCGGCACGTTGTAAGGATGGGCGCCGTCGGCCAGCTCGGCCGACAAAGCGAGCATGCGCGGTCCGAGCGCGGCCAGAATCGTCAACGGCGGCTCGGATGGTGGCGGCGCCGCATAGGGCGCCAGCTTCATCTCATTGAGATAGCTGCGCATCGTCGCGATCGGCCGGCCATAAACGTGGCCGCGCAGCCCGGTCACCGCGGGCGCGTGCGACACGCCGATCCCCAACAGGAACCGGCCGCCCGACTGCTCGGCGAGGCCGCGCTGGCCGTTTGCCATCGCCATCGCGTCGCGGGCATAGATGTTGGCGATGCCGGGTGCGATGATCAGCCTTGTTGTGTTGGCGAGCAGCCAGGCGGAATGCGCCAGCACATTGCGACCGCGGCTCTCGGGGAGCCACAGCGCGGCATATCCCCATGCTTCAACCCGCTGCGCAAAGGCGGCGCCCTCTGCTGCGGTCATCACGTCCATCGCCGCCCATACGCCAAGCCTGCCGAGCTGCATCGTCCGCTCTCCCTCTGGGATACCGGGTTACGCGGGCCATTCTATCGTCGCCCGGCGGCGCGCGGACAAGCGGCGGATATCGCTCAGACAAACCGGGCGGCATTACCGCCCGTTTTCTCCGGCCGACCGTGGGTCAGCAGGCGTAATAGCGCCGGTAGTACGGGTCCCAGCAGCTGCGCGCCGGCGGGTAGTAGGCGGCAGGCGGCGGGTAATAGGCCGGCGGCGGCGCGTAATAAGGGTAGTAGTACGGATTGTAATACGGTGCCGCGGCGGCCGAGCCGAGCGCCGATCCGAGCGCGAACGAGCCGAGCCCGATGCCGATCGCCGCACCGGGGCTGACGGCCCGCGCCGGCTGCGGCGCAGTCATCGCCAGCCCCGCCGTCACCGCCGCCGCAAACGCCGCGCCGCGGCCGGCCCGCTTCACGATAGTCCCGATCGTCATACCGTCCTCCGCTGACCAACTCCGCCTCGCGCCCTGCCTTCCGCCCGATTGGGAGGATGCACAGCCATGGCAGTTCATCCTAAAGTAAACGGGAATGGAGCGCAAACGGACGAACACCGCCCATTATTCCGCGCGGACCGGCCGCGCCATCCCCGCGAATCCCCGCCGCCGCGCCGGTTGACGCAGATCAAGGGAGGCGCTACGCCGCGCCGCTATCAAGGGATCAGCGATCGGCCGGGACATCGCGATGGAACAGCAGCAGGGCGGGGCAGGGGGCGAATCGATCGCCGCGATCGTCGGCGAGTTCGTCCGCCTGATCGCGCAGCACTGGGACTTGGCGCAGGCCGAACTGGCCGACAGCGGCGCCGGTATTGGTCGCGCCATCCTTTATGTGCTGGCGGCGCTCTTTGTCGGCATTATCGCGCTGGTGATCCTGCTGGCGGGCGTCGCGCTGGCTCTGGCGATCATCCTGCCGCCGTGGCTGGCCTTCCTCGCGGTCGGGGCGGCGGCAATGTTGATGACGCTGGGCCTGCTCATGATGGCGCGGCGGCAGAGGCGGCGTTGCGCTTTCTTGCCGCGCCGCGCGATCGCTTCGTTGCGCCGGAACCTGAGCGAATTGGCCGAAGAATGGTCATGACCGGTGCGGCGGAGCCGGCGCCGTCGCCGCGCGTGGCTACGGCGGAAGCGGAGATCGCCGCGACGCGCCGGCGTCTCGACCTGGCCTTGGCCGCAACCCGCCGCGATCTCGCACTGCCGCGCGCCGCCGTGCTCGCCGCGACGGCGGCGCTGGACCGAGCCGGCGGTGCGAAGGAACTGGGCCCGTTCATTCGCCGCCACGCCGTACCGCTTGGGCTCATGGCCTTGGGCGCGGCATGGCTGGCGATGCAAAGCCGCGGCGCGCCGCGCGAGGCCGGTGCCACCTATGCGCGCGACCTCATCGACCGCGCCCGCACGATCGGCAGCCAGGCTGTCGAGGCTGTGCTGTCGGTCGCGTTCGACGCCGCGGCGCCCGACGCCGCGCCGCCGCCGGCGAGCGCCGAGGAAGGCGCAGCGCCGCGGCCGAGCGGTGACGATACGTGAGGCGAGGCCGCTAGCAATCGCTGGCTGCCGGTCCGCTCCAGCGCCGCACGACGCCGGCGTCGAGGCCGAACAAATCGAGCGCGCGGCCCAGGGTCTGGTCGATCATATCGCCAAGGCTGGCAGGCCGCGCGTAGAAGGCCGGCACCGGCGGCGCGACGATCGCGCCCATTTCCGACAGCGCGACCATCGTACGCAGATGGCCGGTGTGAAGCGGCGTCTCGCGAACCAGCAGCACGAGGCGGCGGCGCTCCTTCAGCGCCACATCGGCGGCGCGGGTCAACAGCGTCGTTGTTGCGCCGGTGGCGATCTCGGCCATGCTGCGGATCGAGCAGGGGGCGATAATCATGCCAAGCGTCTGAAACGATCCCGATGAGATCGGCGCCGCGAGGTCGCCGATGCGATGCACGACATCGGCGCGGGCGCGCACTTCGGCCGGTTTCAGATCGGTTTCGAGCGCCAGCGTCATCTCGGCCGAGCGGCTCATGACGAGGTGGGTCTCGATCGGCAGGCGTTGCAGCAGTTCCAGAAGCCGCGCGCCGTAAATCGCTCCCGAGGCGCCGCTGATGCCGACGACGAGACGCGGCCGGCCTGGGATCTGCGGCATTTTAGGTTCTCCTCCTTGCCCGCTGGGCGATCATCACGTGACAAGTGGCGTCGCCGCCCCTATTTCGATGAACGGGCGCGATGTCCGTGGCCGGCGGACGTTCGCAGCGTTAGGATCGCCCGCTTCATCGCCTAGGAGGAGGACACCCGCATGTCGGTGCAAGATCGCATCGAGGCGCTCAAAGAGAAGCACGCTTTGCTCGAACGCGCCATCGATGAGGAGATCCATCGGCCGCTGCCGAACCAGGACGCGATCACTGATCTGAAGCGCCAGAAACTTCGCATCAAGGACGAGATTTTCGCACTGGAGCGGCAATAGGCGCGACGCGCGTCACCCTGTCGAAAAAGCCGGGAAGGCGCTGCCGCCCGGCTTTTTTGTTGGCGCCGCCGCGCAAAACCCTCAGGGGCCAGCCATCAGCGGCGGATTTTTCAGGTAGCGCCTGGCGAGCTGCATGCCGAGTTCGCGCATCATCTTTTTGTCGGCCGCCGCGTCCGACGGCGCCGGGTGGCGCACGACCGTGTTGTTGCAATAGGTCGGGGTCACGGCGCCCGCCGCCCGGCACAAGCCCATCGGGTCGTCGCCGTTGCGCACGGCGCGGATGCCGCGCCGGACCTGGTTACGAAACATCGTGATGCCGCGATCGGTGGCGCCGAGATGCTCGAGCCCATGCACCGCGATCGACCGCTGCGATACCTGCGCCTCATAGTCGCCGGGGTGGCGCTGGCTCTCCTCGTAGGTATCCATCGCCAGCTGACCCGGCAGCATCTGGCCGCGGTCGAGCCACCACTCCGGGATCTCATTGTCGCCGTCGCCGAGATGGCGCAGCTCGATAAACATCGTGCTGGTGTCGTCCATCGGCACCAGCCAGCGGCTCATCATCGGGCCGCTGAACTGCCGCTCTTTGCGCCCGGTCTCCCAGATCGGCGCGACCTGCTGCAAATTCGGCAGCACGGCCTCGACCATGCGGGCCCACACGTTGTCGCCGACCCGCCGGGTGGCGACGTAGATCATGCCAATCGGCGTTTCGACGAAATCGAGTTCCGGCAAGACGCCGAACTCCTCGGTGAACACCGCTCCGCTGACGATCGTGTGGAGGAACGCGGTGTGCGCCGGGTCCATCGTATTTTCTTGGATCTGCAGCCAATTGCATGGATAGAAATATTTGCGGCCGGGGACGACGCGGTAGCCGGGGCGGATCAGGCTGTCATATGTCGGCAACGGCGGCTGCTGCTCCGGCGGCCCCATATAGGCGAAGACCATGCCGAGTTCTTCGCGGACCGGATAGGCGCCATGGAATAATTTATCCTTCAGCGTGCTGGCGGCCGGCTCGCCTGGGGTTTCGAGGATCGTGCCGTCGCAGTCGAACAGCCAGCCGTGATAGCAGCAGCGGATGCCTTTTTGGCCGACCAGGCCGAATTCCAGTGACGTGCCGCGGTGCGGGCAGTGCAGTTCGAGGAGCCCGACCTCGCCGCTCCCGTCGCGGAACGCGACCAACTCCTCGCCGAGGAGCTTGACCCGCAGCGGCAGGTCTTTGAGTTCGTCGGAGAAGCACACCGGCTGCCAGAAGCGGCGCAGGTATTCGCCGCACGGCGTGGCCGGCCCGACATGGGTCAATTCGCTGTCTTCCTGCGGCACCGCGCGGTGGTAGTAGCCGCCAAACCGGGTCTTTAGATAGGGGGCCCTGCGAACCATCTGCGATCCTCCCGACGATCCCGCCCGGCCGGGCGGCACTCAAAAAGCGTGCCGTCCGTTTCCTGAGTTGCTGGGCAGGATACGATAAATCGGCGCCGCCGGCACGCCGGAAAACTCTCGTCGGGAGGCTATGCGCGGCGGGCTACAGGCTCTGCAACCCCATGCGCTCGCGATACATCTCGCGCTCGATGTGAGCACGGATCAATTCGACCGTCCGCTCCTTTTCGCCGATCTCGTACTCCAACGCACGGCGCAACGCGGCATCGTCGGCGGCCGAACGCTGCTGGCGCAACCGTACGATCTGCCGGATTGCCGCCTCAATCCGCGAGTATTCATAAGCGAATTTATGCATCGCCGGTCTCCAGAGCCTGCAATTTTATATAAGCCTGTCGAACATCGTGATGCGGGACAATAGGAGGGGTTGACGCCGCAGCATTTCCGATCGATGACACAACCTCATCGCAGGTCGTAATGATCGGGTTAACTCGGAAGTTCTTAAGTACGTTTAGTGGAGCAGGGCGCGGCGGGCGGCGGCTTGCGCTGTCTCGGCATTGCCGCCGGCGTCGATGCGGGTCCACTCGATGACGCCTGGATCGTGCGCCAGCTGCAACTGAAGGACTGCATGCGACGCATCGGACGCGTCGCCGCGGCGGGCGCCGAGGCGCGCGGCCATTGCCGACGGCGGCGCGTCGAGCCACAAGCCGGTAAACGGCACGCCCGCCGAGGCGGCCACCGCCGCAAAGGCCCGCCGATCATCGGGGCGCAGCGCGACGGCATCGATGATCGCCGCATAGCCAGCGCGCAGGGCGACCCGAGCCCGATCGCACAAATCGCGATAGACCCGTTCGTTCACTTCGGGCGTATAGGCCTCGGGCGGCAGCTGGCTTTCGGGGTCGCTGCCAAAGTGCAGCTTGCGCAGCACGTCGCTGCGCAGGACGCGCGCGCCAGGCCGACGGCCGAGTTCCGCGGCAAGGCCTGCGGCGAGCGTCGATTTGCCGCTGCCGCTGAGGCCGCCGATCGCGACGAGCCGGGTCTGCGCCGGCGCCAGCGCTGCCTCAGCTTCCGCCAAATAGCGGCGCGCCTCGGCATATTCCGCATCCGGGGCGGCCTCGCCCCAGCCGTGCTCAGCCATCGTCGCCGTGATATGCGCCCGGATCGCCGCCCGCAGCGCCAGGAAGGCGGGCATCGTCGCCAGCCCGGCATCCTCCTCGGTCAGGTCGAGATAGCGGTTCATGACGAGGTTCGCAAAGCCGCGCAGCCCACGATGGTCAAGGTCCATCAACAGAAATGCGAGGTCGTAGAGCACGTCGATTATCGCGAGGTCCTCGGAGAATTCGATGCAGTCGAACAAGACCGGGCGGCCGTCGACGAGGCAGACATTGCGCAGATGCAGATCGCCGTGCACCCGCCGCACCTTGCCGGCGGCGCGCCGCTCGTCGAGCAAGGCGGCAAGACGGGCCAATTCGCTGCGCATCGCGTCGGCAAATCGGTCGATTTGCGCGACGGGGAACCCCGCTGTGCGCCGCTCGCGCAACACGGCGATCGCGGTCGCGGCGATGGCGGCCATCGCCGCGCCGCCGCCCATCGTGCGGTGCCGTTCGGCGGCTGCGTGAAACGCGGCGATATGGGCGCACAGCGCATAAAGCAGCGGCGCCGAGAGGTCGCCGCGCGCCGCCACATTATCGAGCAAATCGTGTTGGTCGAAACGTCGCATGACGACGACAAAATCGACCGCCGCGGCGGTCGCGTCGGCGCCGCGGCCCCATTGCAGCCGGCCGTCGGCCCGCCGGCTGATCGGCCGCACCTCGAGATAGAGTTGCGGCGCGGTGCGGCGGTTGAGCCTCAGTTCGGCGGCGCAGGCAGCCTGCCGCCGCGCGACGGTCGAAAAATCGAGGTAGGGATACTTGACGGCGCGCTTCAACTTGTAGGCATAGCGGCCGGCGAGGAACACGATGGAGGCGTGCGTCTCGACGACTTCGATCGGCGCCGCGCCGGCGGGATAGGACGCGGGATCGCGCAGGAACTGGATCGTCTCGCGCTGTTCGTGTTCGTCCGCCATTGTCGTCCCCGTTCGGGATTGGCCGGCGCGACTTTACCCGATCGGCGCCAAAATCGCCTCGCTGCGCTCCTTGATCTGACGCCCGACCCGTTGTCTTCTTTCGACCGGACATTGCGGCAGGAGCGTGAGCCATGAGCGAGCAAGCGACGGGGCCAGGGGCGATCGAGCGACCGATCCTCGCCAATGAGCCGGGCGACTACTGGGGCAGCGATGCCGTCGCGCTGATGCTGCGCGAACTCGAATTGCCCTATCTCGCGCTCAATCCCGGCGCCTCCTATCGCGGGCTGCACGACAGCCTCGTGAACCTCCTGGGCAACCGCGACCCGCAGATGCTGTTGTGCCTGCACGAAGAACATGCGGTTGCGATCGCGCACGGCTACGCCAAGGTGACGGGCAAACCGATGGGCGCGGTCGTGCATTCGAATGTCGGGCTGATGCACGCGACGATGGCGATTTTCGATGCCTGGTGCGACCGCGTGCCGGTGTTTGTGCTCGGCGCCACCGGACCGGTCGATGCCGCGAAGCGGCGGCCATGGATCGACTGGATTCACACCGCGCAGGATCAGGGCGCGCTGGTTCGCAATTTCACGAAATGGGACGACCAGCCGGCTTCGGTCGCGGCCGCCGCGGAATCATTGCTGCGCGCCTATCGCATGATGCAGACGCCACCCAAAGGGCCGGTTTACGTCTGCCTCGATGCCGCCTTGCAGGAAAGCCGCATCGGCCAGTTGCCGCCGCTGCCGAGCGCCGACCGCTTCCGGCCGCCGCGCGCGGCCGCCTCCGATCCGGCCGCTGCTGCCGAGGCGGCGGCGCTGTTGCAGAGGGCCGAGCGGCCGCTCATGCTGGTCGGCCGCACCTCGCGCAGCGAAGCCGATTGGCAGCGCCGCGTGCAACTCGCCGAGGCGCTCGGCGCGATCGTGCTGACCGACGCCAAGGCCGGCGCCGGCTTTCCGTCGCGCCACCGATTGCAGGGGCCGCCGGCCGGCAACCAGCCGAGCGAGGCGGCCTGCGCGCTGCTCCGCCAAGCCGATGTGATCCTGAGCCTCGACTGGGTCGATCTCGCCGGCGCCTTCAAGGCCGCGTGCGGCAACGAGCCGGTGGCCGCCAAGGTTATCTCGGCTTCGCTCGACCATCTCGTGCACAACGGCTGGAGCATGGACTATCAGGGACTGCCGCCGGTCGATCTGCCGCTCGCGGTCGAACCCGACATTGCCGTCGCGGCCCTGCTGCCGCTGATCAAGCCGCGGCCGCCGGGCTGGAGCGGCAAACCGCCCGCGGCGGCGTTGCAGCCGGCGCCGTCCGGCGGGGCCGATCGGATCGCACCCCTCGATCTTGCGGCGGCGCTGCGCGAAGCAGTCGGCAGTCGCGCGACGACGTTGATCCGCAGCCCGCTCGCGTGGACCAACAACACCTGGGACGTGGCGCACCCGCTTGACGCGCTGGGCGGCGATGGCGGCGGCGGCGTCGGCGCGGGACCCGGCATGGCGGTCGGCGCCGCCTTGGCGCTGCGCGGCTGCGGCCGGCTGCCGGTCGCCGTGCTCGGCGACGGCGACTTCCTGATGGGTTGCACCGCGTTGTGGACGGCCGCGCATTACCGCATTCCGCTGCTCGTCGTCGTGTCCAACAACAACTCGTTCTTCAACGATGAACTGCATCAGGACCGGATGGCGCGCCAGCGCAACCGTCCGGTGCAGAATCGCTGGATCGGCCAGCGCATCGCCGACCCCGAACCCGATCTCGGCCTCCTCGCGAAGGCGCAAGGCGGCGAGGGGTGGGGCCCGATCCGCCGGCCCGACGAATTGCCGCGCGCGCTCAGGGCGGCGATCGAGTGCGTCGAAGCGGGTGGCCTCGCGGTCGTCGATGTGCGGGTCGAGCCGGGGTACGCGCCGGTCAACAGCGCCGCCGTCGCGCGCGGCTGAGCGGCGCCGCAAAACCCGCGCCGTGCCGGCCCGAACCCGCGGTATAGTCGCGAACCTGAGTCACAAGGCCAGGAGGGGGAGATCGTGCGCGCGCTGGCATTGGCGGCTGCCGCCATTTTGAGCCTGAGTGTGACCGCGGCGGCGCCGGCGGGGCCGCTCGCACCGCCGCCATCGGTTGCGGGCGGCGCGGCGATCGTCCTCGTACGCGGCGGCTGCGGCCCCGGCTTCCATCGGCGCCGCTGGATCGACCGGTTCGGCCGCTGGCACATCGGCTGCGTGCCGAACCATCCGGTTCGCCGGTTCTGCCCGCCGGGCATGCGGCTGCAGACCTGGCGCGGTCCCTACGGCCACTGGCACCGCCGCTGCGTGCCGTTCTAGCGGAAGCGGCTGCGTTGGCCGACACCGCAACAGCGAGCGCCGCGAGCCCGGCCGATCTGCGGGTGCCGGCCGGCACCGATCTCGTCGAATGGTATTTCGCGCAGGGCTGGACCGATGGGCTGCCGGTCGTGCCGCCGACCCGTGACAAGGTCGATGCAATGGTCGCGGCGCTCGGCGGCGAGCCGGACTTTGTCGAATGCCGCGTGCCGCCGCGCTACGGCGAGCTCTCGCGCGAAGTCCTGGCGATCAACCTGGTGATGGCCGGCTGCAAGCCCGAGTACGCGCCGGTCGTGCGTGCCGCGCTGCTGGCGCTGACCCAGCCCGCCTTCAATTTGAACGGCGTGCAGGCGACGACGCACATGGCGGCGCCGCTGCTTGTCGTCAACGGCCCGGTCGCCGGGGCAATCGGCATGAACGGCGGGATGAACGCGTTCGGCTCGGGCAACCGCGCCAACGCGACGATCGGCCGCGCGATCCGTCTCGTGCTCCTCAATGTCGGCGGCGGCTGGCCGGGCGACCTCGACAAATCGACGCTCGGCCACCCCGGCAAATACACCTACGCGGTCGGCGAGAACGAACAGGACAGCCCGTGGGCGCCGTACCATGTCGAGAAGGGCTTTGCACCCGAGGATTCGACTGTGTTCGTCATCGCCGCCGAACCGCCGCACAGCGTCACAAACCATGTCGCCGACGATCCCGAGGGTATTCTCGACAGCATCTGTTCGGCGATGAGCACGATCGCGCACAACAACGCCGTGTCGTCCGGTCATTGCGCCGTCGCAATCGGGCCCGAGCATGCGCAAACCATTGCGGCCAGGGGCTGGACCCGCCACGACGTCCAGAGCTACCTCCACATGAACGCATGGAACCGCTTCGGCGACTTGGCGTTCGACCACCGCTACGGCCGCGTCTACAACCGCAATCTGCCGCGCTGGTACAAGCGCGATGCCGACTCGCGCATCCCGATCGTACCGAGCCCCGACCACATCCATCTGTTCGTCATCGGTGGTACGGCCGGGCGGTTCTCCGCGTTCATTCCCGGCTGGGGCCACATGTCGTCGCCGGTCTTGCGCAGCATCGAGGGTGGAACCAATGCGGCCTCTATTTGCGTAAATGGAACGTGTTATTTATAGCTTTAACTCTTGGATCGCTGTGATTATCGTCGTGTCGGTCTGCCGGAGGGCGTGATCGCATCCGGCGGCGTAGAGCGAGGAGATCAGCGATGGCAACCGGAGAATTCCGCGGGCGCGTTTATGACAACATCGTCGAGACGATTGGTGCGACCCCGCTCGTGCGTCTGCACCGGCTCGCCGAGGCTGCCGGCGCCAAGGCCGACATCCTCGCCAAATGCGAGTTCTTCAACCCGCTCGCGTCGGTCAAGGACCGCATCGGCGCGGCGATGATCGAGGCTGCCGAGCGGTCGGGCCGCATCAAGCCCGGCACCGTGCTGGTCGAGCCGACCTCGGGCAACACCGGCATCGCGCTCGCCTTCGTCTGTGCCGCGAAGGGCTACAAGCTCATCCTGACGATGCCCGATTCGATGTCGATCGAGCGGCGCAAAATGCTGCAATTGCTCGGCGCCCAGCTGGAATTGACGCCGGCGGCGCAGGGGATGCGCGGCGCCATCGCGAAGGCCGAAGAGATCGCCGGAAGCCTGCCCGACGCGTTCATCCCGCAGCAGTTCAAGAACCCGGCCAACCCGGAAATCCACCGGCAGACGACGGCGGAGGAGATCTGGCGCGACACCGGCGGCGCGGTCGATATCGTCATCAGCGGCGTCGGCACTGGCGGCACGCTGACCGGCGTCGGCTCGGTGCTGAAGCGGCGGAAGCCCGGCCTCAGGATGGTCGCGGTCGAGCCGGAGGACAGCGCTGTGCTGTCGGGCGGCCCGCCGGGCCCGCACCGCATCCAGGGGCTCGGCGCCGGGTTCGTGCCGGAAATCCTCGACACGTCATTGATCGACGAGGTCGTGCGCATCGGCAACGAGACCGCATTCCAGACGGCGAAGCGGGCGGCGCGGCTGGAGGCGCTGGCGGTCGGCATTTCCGCCGGCGCGGCGATCGCCGCGGCGCTCGAAGTGGGCGCGCGGGACGGCATGGCTGGCAAGACGATTGTGACTGTCCTCCCCGACCACGCCGAACGCTATTTGTCGACGCCGCTGTTCGAAGGCTTGTGATGGAGTTCACCGACCGGCAATTCCGGCGCTACGCGCGCCATTTGATCCTCGAAGAAGTCGGCGAAGAGGGGCAGGAAAGGCTGCTCGCCTCGCGCGTCCTCGTGGTCGGGGCCGGCGGCCTCGGCTCGCCGATGCTGCTGTATCTCGCGGCGGCCGGGGTCGGCACGCTTGGCATCATCGACAATGACCGCGTCGATCTGACAAATCTGCAGCGCCAGATCGTGCATTCGACCGAGCGAGTCGGCGACCTGAAGGTGGAAAGCGCGCGCGCGACCTTGGCCGGCGTCAATGATGACATCCGCATTGAAACCCACCCGCTGCGCCTCGCGCCGGAAAACGCCGCCGATATCATTGCCGGCTACGATCTTGTCGCCGACGGCAGCGACAATTTCGCGACCCGCTACCTGCTGACGGAACAATGCTTCCAGCTGGGGAAGCCGCTTGTTGCGGCGGCGCTGTCCCCGTTTGAGGGGCAGCTGTCGACATTCCGCCCTTATCTCGGCGCCGGTCATCCCTGCTACCGCTGCGTGTTCCGCGAGCCGCCGCCGCCCGACACGGTGCCGCGCTGCGAGGAGGCCGGCATCCTCGGCGCCGTGGCCGGCGTCATGGGGACCTTGCAGGCGGTCGAGGTCTTGAAGGAGTTGCTCGGTCTCGGCGACAGCCTCGACGGCACATTGCTGATCTACGACGCGCTGCGCGCACACTTCCATCGCATCCGCATCGCCAAAGACCCCGACTGCCCAACCTGCGGCAGCGGGTGAGGGCAGCGAAACCAGATTATTGGGCGCGGTGTCGCCGCGCGACGCAAGGATGCGGCAAAAATGATCCGGCCGGCGGTGCGTCGGCTTTGATAATGGCGGAGCGGCAGGGCGAGGCGGCGCTGCGGGTGGCCGTCTTCGGTTCCCGCCCATGACCGGCGCAGATCAGGATTTCTTCGGGCGCTGCCGGAGGTCGGCGAGCAGCGCGCGGGCTGCCAAAAGATCCTGGCGGATCGCTTTGAGCGCAGCGCTGCGTTCCGCTTCGCTGGCGCGCTGCGGTGCCGGCGGCGGCTCGGCCGGCGTTGGCGCCGCTTCGAGCGGAAACAGGGTGGGCATCGCCGATGGGGGCTCGGGCTGCACAGCGCCGCCGCCTTCCGGATCCGCCAACAGCTTCTGCACGCCGCGGATCGTGTAGCCGTCCTGATAAAGGCATTGGCGGATGCGCCGCAGCAGCGCGACATCCTCCGGACGGTAATAGCGCCGGCCACCGCCGCGCTTTAATGGCTTCAGTTGCGGAAATTTTGTTTCCCAGAAGCGCAGCACATGCGGCGACACGTCGAGATCATCTGCAACCTCGCCGATAGTGCGAAACGCCGACGGGCGCTTCGCCGGCCGCGCCGGCCGAGGCTCGCCCTCGCCGCTCACCTCAGGCCGAAGCTGAGCGTCCGGCGCCGGCGGCTGCCGGCCCGGCGCCCGCAGCGCCGTGCCGGTGCTCGTTGTTGATCTGCTCCTTCAGGGCATGCGAGGCGCGGAATACCAAAACGCGGCGCGGACTGATCGGAACCTCCTGGCCGGTTTTCGGATTGCGCCCGATGCGCTGACCCTTCTGGCGAACGGCAAAGCTGCCGAACGATGAGATCTTGACCATCTCGCCGCGCTCGAGTGCGTCGGCGATCTCGGCAATGACCGCTTCGACAAGCTCGGCCGATTCGAGGCGCGATAGCCCGACCTCTTGATAGACCGCTTCGGTGAGCTGAGCGCGGGTAACCGTGCGACCGGCCATGACGCCCTCCCTGATGCCGGGGGAAGGTTAGTCCTCCTGGAAAAATCCGTCAAATTACAAAGCGTTGCCCGAGGTCTCCCAGGGTGGCCGCTACCATCGCACGAGGGCGGCACCCCAGGTCAGCCCGCCGCCCAGCGCCTCCATCAGCACGAGCTGGCCGCGCTGGATGCGGCCGTCCGCCGCTGCCTCATCGAGGGCCAGCGGAATTGACGCCGCCGAGGTGTTGGCGTGCCGCTCGATCGTGACGATTGTCCGCTCCGCCGGCAGCCCGAGCTTCCGGCCGACCGCCTCGATGATGCGGGTATTCGCCTGGTGCGGCACCAGCCAGTCGATGTCGGACGCGGCGAGCCCGTTGGCCGCCAGCGCCTCTTCCACCACCTCGCTCAGATGCATGACCGCCTGGCGGAATACCTCGCGGCCCTCCATGCGCAAAAAACCGGCCGTGCCTGTTGAAGACGGGCCGCCGTCGACATAAAGGATGTTGTGCAGGCGACCGTCCGAGTGCAGATGGGTGGACAGGACGCCGCGTTGATCGGCAGTGCCGTCGCGATCGCGGACTGCGTTCAACACAAGGGCGCCCGCGCCGTCGCCGAACAGGACGCAAGTGCCGCGGTCGTTCCAATCGAGAATCCGCGAGAAGGTCTCGGCGCCGATGACCAGCGCTGTGCCGGCCTGGCCGAGGCGCAGCGCATTGTCGGCGGCAGCGAGGGCAAAGATGAAGCCCGAGCACACCGCCTGCACGTCGAACGCCACGCCGCGCTTCATGCCGATCTCTGCCTGCACCTTGACCGCCGTCGCCGGGAATGTCTCGTCCGGCGTTGCGGTCGCGAGCACGATCAAATCGACATCGCTGCCGCTCATGCCGGCTTGCTTCAGCGCCCGCTCGGCGGCGCGGGCCGCGAGATCGGAAGTCAGTTCGCCCTTTGCAGCGATGCGCCGCTCGCCGATGCCGGTGCGCTGGCGGATCCACGCATCGGAAGTGTCGAGACGCTCCGCCAGTGCGTCGTTGGTCAGGATGTGTTCCGGGAGATAGCCGCCGCAACCGGCGACAAGCGACCGCAAATTCATCGCAACAGTGTGGCGACGCCGGCCGCGGGCGCCGCCGGCACCGCCCCGGTGTTGAGGCGGGCCAGCTCATCGCTGATCTTCTGCTGGAAGCCGTTCACCTTGAGGTCGACCGCGACCCCGATCGCATTGGCGAAGCCAAACGCATCGGTCGAACCGTGGCTTTTGACAGCGATGCCGGCCAACCCGAGGAACATGGCGCCGTTATAGCGCCGCGGGTCGAGCCGCGCCGCCAGTTTCTTCAAAGCGCCGCGGGCAAACAGATAGCCGATGCGGGCCGACAGCGAGTAGCGGAACGAGGCGCGCAGCGATTCGCTGAACAGTTTGGCAACACCCTCGACCGCCTTCAACGTCACATTGCCGGTGAACCCGTCGGTGACGATGACATCAACCGTGCCCGCGGCGATGTCGTCGCCCTCGATAAAGCCGTAAAAGCGGATTGGCGTCATGCCGCCGCGCAGGCGGGCGGCCGCGGCGCGCACCGCGTCGTTGCCTTTCAGGTCTTCCGAGCCGACATTCAACAGGCCGACCGTCGGCTGCGCCAACCCCAGCACGGTGCGGGCGAACACGTCGCCCATCAGCGCAAACTGCACGAGATTTTCGGCATCGCATTCGACATTGGCGCCGAGATCGAGCATGACGCTGTCGCCGCGGCGGGTCGGAAACAATGTCGCGATCGCTGGGCGGTCGATGCCGGGCAGCGTCTTCAGCGCAAACTTCGCCATCGCCATCATCGCGCCGGTGTTGCCGGCCGACACGACGCCGTCGGCGCGCCCGTCCGCCACCGCATCGATCGCCAGCCGCATGCTGGACCGGCGTCCGGTGCGCAGCGCAACAGACGGCTTGGCGTCGCCCGGAATGGCTTCGTCGGTGTGGTGCAGCGTTATCGCCGGCGCCAACCGCGGCAATTTCGCGAGCAGCGGGGCGATCCGCACACGGTCGCCGAACACGTGGAATTTGGCGGTGGGGAAGCGCTCCAGCGCGATGTCGGCGCCCCTCAACACCATCCCCGGGGCGTGATCGCCCCCCATCGCATCGAGCGCAATGGTGATGGAGTCACTCACGCCGGTGCGCCTCGCCGCCGCCGCCGACTAGGACGCCGCCGCCGGTTGCGGCACGACTTCCCGGTCGCGGTAGTAGCCGCAGGACTGGCATACATGATGCGGCCGCTTCAATTCGCCGCAATTGGGACACTCGGCGTAGGCAGCGGGCGGCAGCGCGTGATGCGAACGGCGCATGTTGCGGCGTGACGGCGAAGTTTTCTTTTTCGGAACGGCCATGACCCACTCGCAGGAATGAGAGCGTTGCCGGTAATTAGCCAAATTTCTGTCGTGCCGGCAACAGCCACGGAAGCTGCCGCGGGCCGGCGCGCCGCCTCTATTCGTCGCTCCGGCCGCGGCGATCGAAGAGCCCCGCCAGTGCCGCAAACGGCCCCATCGCCGCGTCCGATGCCGCGGCCACCGCCGCATCGGCATCGGGGCTGCGCGGGAAGGATGGCAGCGCCAGCGAGAACTCCTGGGCCACCGCCTCACCGATGTCGATTGCATCGCCGCTGAGCGGCTCGAACGCGACTGCGTCGCCGACCAGCCCGGTCGCCGCTTCCTCGGCGTCTGGCGGGCCGTAAAGCAGTTCGAACTCGGCCGACAGCGCACTCTCGATCGGATCGAACGTGACGACGCATTCCTGCACGAACCGCGCCTCGAACTGCGCCCGCAGCAGGATCATGTCACCGCTGCGCCGGATCAACTCGACCTCGGCAGCGAGCCGGTCAAGGCCGAGAAGGCTAAAGCGGCGGGCGAGCGCCTCGCGTTCAGCGGCGCCGGCCGCGATCTCGCGGCGCAGAGGCTCGCTGCCAATTCGCGCCAGCAGCACCGGCCGGGAGAATTCGGGGGTGCCGGTCATTTCGCTTCCACCGCCCCCAAGGTTCGCGGCGGCTCGCCGAACGCCACCTCGCCGGCCAGCAGCGCTGCCGGGTCATGCGCGTCAAGCTGCGCCACTTCGCCGCGCACATAGGCGGCCATCGCGGCAAGGCGCCGCGCCATCGTTGTCGGCGCGGTACCGAACAGGTTGCGCGCGAGCGCGGCCTGTAGCGCCGCCTCGCCGTCCGCCAGCCCGCCCTCGTACGCAGCGATGCGGCCGTAAAACGCCTCGGCCATGCGCCGCACCTCGCGGCCGACGCTCAAATCGCCGGTGCCCATTTCGCGTAGCGAGCGGTCGAGATCGAGGAACATCGCGTCGAAAAAGCGCTGGCCGAGCTTTTTCGCCTGCGGCTGCTCGCGTTTCAGTCGATGGAGATAGAGGAAGGCGTGCAGGCAGATCAGCTCAAAACGGCCGGCCACCGTGTCGGGGACGCCGACATCGGCGAAAAAGCCCGGCTGCCGCGCCTGCGCGACGACGTGCTCGTAGGCGCGGTGCGCAGCCTGTTGCAGCGGATCGGCGCGAAACGGCATGAACATGTGCAGCGGCAGCAATCTCATTGGCATGCCGGCAGGGCGTTGACAGAAACCCACCGGCGGCTAAAGTCGAGAACCTGACATGGGCCGAATGCGTCCGGATTTCAATACAAGCGGGGCGATCCGCCCAGTGTTGCGCCTGTTCTCCGACAAGACGCTCTGCGCATCTGCGCTTGCCGCGATTCTGATTGCAGTGGGTCTCGCCGGCTGCTCGGCCGATATCGAAGAGCGCGGCGAACTGCCGGCAACGAACGACATCGCGCAGATCCACCCCGGCACGACGACCCGCGCCGACGTCGTCAAACTGCTCGGCTCACCCTCCAGCACCGGCGTATTCGACCCCAGCAGCTGGTATTACATCAGCCGGAAGACGACGCAGGTTTCGTTCTTCGACCCGGATGTGCTCGACCAGCAGGTGTATGTGATCAGCTTCGACAGCCACGGCATCGTCAAAAGCGTCAAGCACAAGACCTTGAAGGACGCGGAGAACGTGCCGATAGCGCCGGGCGCGACGCCGGCGCCGGGGCGGGAGCTGACCTTCATGCAGCAGGTGCTCGGCAATATCGGCCGATTCGGCGGCGGTGGCGGCACCGTCCCGAACTCCCCGGGCGCCAGCGCCAACGTCAACTCCGGGCGCTCGACCAATCAGATCGGGTTTTAGCTCTAGCCCTCTGACCGGGTGTGCCGGTCAGAGGGCAGGCTTCCTGGTTTGCGTTTGCTACTCGGCGGCGCCCAAGGTGCGCCGCTCTTCCAGCTGCGGTGCTGCCGCCGCCGCCTCGGCGGCCGCTTCCGCCGCAGCGGCGAGCGCGGCGAGCTCGCGGTCGCGATCGGCGGCGATCTCCTTGAGCCGGGCGATGACGCTGCCGGTACCGGCCGGGATCAGCCGGCCGACGATGACATTTTCCTTCAGGCCGTTCAGCTCGTCGATCTTGCCCGAAACGGCTGCTTCGGTCAGGACGCGGGTCGTCTCCTGGAACGAGGCCGCCGAGATGAAGGAATTCGTCTGCAGGCTCGCCTTTGTGATGCCTTGCAGCACCGGATGGGCGACGGCTGGCCGCAACCCTTCGGCCTCGGCCTTGGCGTTCTCGTGATCGAACTCGAGGCGATCGACCTGCTCGCCGGCGAGGAACGTCGTATCGCCCGGTTCCTCGACCTCGACCTTCTGCAGCATCTGGCGAACGATGACCTCGATGTGCTTGTCGTTGATGCGCACGCCCTGCAGCCGATAGACCTCCTGGATTTCGTTGATCAGGTAGCTCGCCAGCTCCTCGACCCCGAGGATGCGCAGGATGTCATGCGGCACCCGGCTGCCGTCCATCATCAGGTCGCCCTTCAGCACATAGTCGCCCTCCTGGACGCTGATGTGCTTGCCCTTCGGGATCAAGTACTCGACCGGCGCACCGGCCTCGCCGTCGGTCGGGATCACCAGGATGCGGCGCTTGGTCTTGTAGTCCTTGCCGAATTCGACGCGCCCCTCGGTCTCGCTGATGATCGCGAAATCCTTGGGCTTCCGCGCCTCGAAGAGTTCCGCGACGCGCGGCAGACCGCCGGTGATGTCGCGCGTCTTGGAACTCTCGCGCGGGATGCGGGCGAGGACGTCGCCGGCCTTCACCTGGGCGCCGTTGTCGATCGACAGGATCGCATCGACCGGCAGGAAGTAGCGCGCCTCGAGCCCGTTCGCGAGCGTCAAGACCTCACCCCGCTCGTCGCGCAGCGTGATGCGCGGCCGCAGGTC
>JASIAN010000072.1 GCA_030042035.1 Alphaproteobacteria bacterium
GCGGCAATCCGTGCAGCGGCGGCTTCGAGCAGTTTCGGCTCGATCGCCAGATCGCGCCCGAACCGCACGTCGATCTCCGGGTTCGCCGCGGCAAATGTGTTGATTTCCCACGGCAGGTCGTTCTTGACGTGGCTCGCGGCGAACAGCATCGCCGGAATCGCGACGATGCGGCGAGCGCCACGCGCCGCCAAGGCCGCAAGCGCGTCGCCGATCGTCGGCCGGGCGAATTCGAGATAGCCGGCGGCAAAATCGTGGGTTCCGGCGAGCCGGCGGCGCAGCGTCGCGGCGGCGGCCTCGAACTCGGCGATCGCTTCGGGGTCGCGGCTGCCGTGACCGCACAGCAGCACTGCGGCATCGCTCATCGTCCATTCTCCCGGTTGCGCGGTCCGCCGGCCCAGCCGAGACTGCGGCGCCGATGGCTGCCGCGTTTTCCGACCGATTGCTGCTGCTGCTCGCGGGGCTCGCGATCGACGCGCTGCTCGGCGACATGCCGGCGCTCTTCGCCGCCGTGCCGCACCCGGTCGCGCTGGCCGGCCGCGCCATTGCCGTGCTCGACCGCAAGCTCAACCGGCCCGAGCGCGGCGAGCGCCGGCGGCGGACGCGCGGCATCATCACGGTTATCGTGCTGGTCGCGGCCGCTTCCGGCATCGGCTGGATCGTGCATCTCGTGTGCCGCGGCACACTCGTCGGTGCCGCCGTCGAGGCCTTCGCTGTCGGCGTGCTCCTTGCGCAGCGCAGCCTCGATCAGCACGTCGCTTCCGTCGCGACGGCGCTGCGCACGGGCGGCCTCTTGGCCGGGCGCCGGGCGGTCAGTCATATCGTCGGACGCGATCCGCGGCAGCTCGATGCATCCGGCGTCGCGCGCGCCGCGATCGAGAGCCTCGCGGAGAATTTCAGCGACGGCGTCGTCGCGCCCGTCTTCTGGTATCTGCTGCTCGGCCTGCCCGGTCTCTTCGCGTACAAGACCGCAAACACGCTTGACAGCATGATCGGGCATCAGTCGCCGCGCTACCGCGCGTTCGGCTGGGCGGCGGCGCGGCTCGATGATCTCGTGAACTTCGTGCCGGCGCGGCTCAGCGGCTTCCTCTTCGCCGCGGCAGCCGCATTCGCGGCAAACGGCCGGCCGCACCGCGCCGTCGTCATCATGCTGCGCGATGCGAAAAAGCACCGCTCGCCCAATGCCGGCTGGCCCGAGGCGGCAATGGCCGGCGCGCTCGGCCTCGCGCTCGCCGGCCCGCGGCACTATGCCGAAGGCGTCGTCAACGACCCATGGCTCGGCGACGGAAGGGCTCAGGCGACCCCTTCCGATATTGGGCGCGCGTTGCGGCTCTATCGCCTGGCAGGGCTGCTGCTGGCGGGCCTCGTCGCCGGGGCGTGGCTGGCGGCGCATGTCACGCGGCTCGCCTGAGCCGCGGCGGGCGCGAAACCGCGAACAGCGCATCGAGGTCAAGGTGCCGTTCCACGTGATCGGCGAGGCCGTCGAGCGTGCGTTCGATCGTCGCCTCATAGGCAACCGCGCTGTCGGCCCCAAGCCGCCGGAGAAACGCGCGGCGGAACGCATCGCCGGCGAACAGCCCGTGCAGATAGCAGCCGGCGACCCGGCCGTCGGCGCTGACCGCGCCGTCCGGTCGGCCACCGAGGTCGAGCATCGGACGGGCGAGCCCCGAGCCGGTTGTCTGCCCGAGATGCATCTCAAAGCCCTGCACGGCGGCGCCGCTCGCCACCTCAACGCCGTCGGCCTCGCGCAATTGCTTGTCGCCGCCGAGCATGGTGGCGACGTCGAGGAGGCCAAGTCCCGGCGCGTCGCCCGCCGGGCCTTCGCGGCCCTCGGGGTCGGCGACCCGCCGGCCGAGCATCTGAAACCCGCCGCAGAGGCCCAGCACATGCCCGCCGTGGCGACGATGCGCCAGAATATCGATGTCCCAGCCTTCGCGGCGCAGCGCGGCCAGATCGGCGAGCGTCGCCTTCGATCCCGGCAGGATGACGAGATCGGCATCGCGCGGCAGCTTCCATCCGGGCGGGACCATGACGAGCTCCGCGCCGGGTTCGAGACGCAGCGGGTCGAGGTCGTCGAAATTGGCGATATGCGGCAACACCGGCACCGCGATGCGCAGCGATTTCGCTGCATTGCCGGATCGCTTCGTCGCTCCGCTCCTCGCAATGACCGATCTGTTCGGCGTCATTGCGAGCGCAGCGAAGCAATCCGGCGAGTTGGGCCGGCTCCTCAGCGCCAGCGAATCTTCGGCCGGCAGCAGCGCGGCATCCGGCAGGAACGGCACGACACCAAAGCATGGCCAGCCGGTTCGCTCGCCGATCGCGGCGATGCCGCCCGTAAACAGGCCGATATCGCCACGGAACTTGTTGACGATATAGCCCGCGATCAGCGCCCGCTCGGCAGCCGGTAACAGCGCATGGGTGCCGACGAATTGCGCGATGACGCCGCCGCGCTCGATATCGCCGATCAGCGCGACCGGCACGTCGGCCGCCGTGGCGAAGCCCATATTCGCGATGTCGCCCGCGCGCAGATTGAGTTCGGCCGGGCTGCCGGCGCCTTCGACGAGCACCAGATCGGCCTCGGCGGCGAGGCGGCTGAAGGCGGCGAGCACCGCCGGCAGCAGCGTCGGCGCAAGCGCACGATAGTCGCGCGCCGCCGCTGCGCCCTGCACCCGGCCGTTGACAACAATCTGCGCTGCGCCCATTGCCTGCGGTTTCAGCAGCACCGGGTTCATATCGGTCGTCGGCGGGACGCCGCACGCGCGCGCCTGCAGCGCCTGGGCGCGGCCGATCTCGCCGCCGGCGGCGGTGACGGCGGCGTTGTTCGACATGTTCTGCGGCTTGAACGGCCGCACGGTGAGGCCGCGCCGCGTGAAGGCGCGCGCCAGCCCCGCGACGAGCAGCGACTTGCCGACATCGGAGCCGGTCCCTTGCAACATCAAGGCGCGCGCCGCCATCACCGCCCCCGGTCTTTGTGAGGAGCGCAGCGACGAAGCAATCCCGAAATCGCCGCGATGTGCATGGTGGGATTGCTTCGCTGCGCTCGCAATGACCGGCGAAGAAGCGTCGTTGCGAGGAGCGCAGCGACGACGCAATCCCGATCGACGGCGCGGGATTGCTTCGCTGCGCTCGCAATGACCGGCGAAGAAGCGTCGTTGTGAGGAGCGCAGCGACGACGCAATCCCGAAGTCGGCGCGATGTGCATGGCGGGATTGCTTCGCTGCCCTCGCAATGACGAC
>JASIAN010000073.1 GCA_030042035.1 Alphaproteobacteria bacterium
TGCCCTTGCGACGGGCGTCCCAGCGATACGACCACCGCACCCACATGAAGCGCTCGCGCGGCGGTTCGATATGCGCTGCGTGCCAGGTGTCACCGCCATCGACGCTGACCTCGACCTGAACGACCGCGCCGGCGCCACTCCAGGCGTAGCCGCGGATCATGTGCACGCCGCACGGCAATGTCTCAGTGTCGTCGTTCGGCTGGGTGATGATCGATTTGACGCCGATCGTTGTGATCAGTTCTTTGTTCGGGTCGTCCGGCGCGTCGCCATAGTAGTAGAACTGGTAATGGTACCAGCAATCCGGTTCATGTTCGGTTACTTCGAGCTTGGTCAACCATTTGACCGACCAGTTGCCCGACCAGCCGGGGACCAAGAGCCGCACTGGGGCGCCGTGCAGATGCTCCAGCAGCTGGCCGTTCTGGGCCCATGCAAGGATCGTGTCGGGGTCGAGTGCCTTTTGGATCGGCAGGCCCTTGTCGTAATAGAACGGCTGAGTGCCCGACGCGGCGGTCGCCGGCACCCCCTGGTCGCTCCCCTCGGCCCGTGCGTAGAGTGATTTGGCAGTCAGCCCGGCTTCCTGAAGCACCGCGGCGAGCGGCACGCCGGTCCATTCGCTGGCACTGAGGATCATCGCCTCCTTTGTGCGCGACGGCCGCGGTCCCGCGCCCTTGAAATATTCGAAATAGGTCGCGTCGCTGCCCGAGCATTCCATGACGGTGCGAACGCTGCGCGCGGGAAAGCGCCGCAATTGGTCGAAATTAAGCGTCAGCGGGTTCTTCACCGCGCCGAAGACCTGCAGCCGCCAGTCTTTGGTCTCGATGACCGGGGGCACGGCAAAATGCTGCACGGTGTAGTGCAGGTGCGTCGGCGTGATGAGGCCCTCGAGGTCCATGACCGGCGTCCGGATGCGCACGATCCGGTCCTCATTGTCCTTCAACGTGACCGGATTGATTTCCCTGGTTGGCCAGCCGTGCCAGCTGCCGGTCTTCTCAGCGTTGAGGAGATCGGAGCTGACCGGCTGATCCATGCGCAGAAAATCGGGAACCGCAGCTTCCTCGGTCGTTGCCGTCATCGTCCACCCCGCTCGACGGTACTGACAGGCATTACCTGATGTCCTCCGGTCATGTGCCGAACCTGAAGCGCATGCCACGCGAAGTCATTGCCGAAGGCCGTTATTTCCACGGTACCCGGGTCATCCACGATTGTTCTCCTCGCCGTCGCGCGGCGCTAATTCGATAATATCGCATTCGACAGCAAGTAAAGATGGTAATCGACCGCATCATATTTACAGGCCGAATTAGAATTTTAATTATCTTCCAATTCGTTAGTGTGAAAAATGTGCATTTTTAGGCTGTGACATGTAAAAGGCGAGGAAACGCGATGCAGCTCGATCTGACACCCGAACAGCGCGCCGTGCAGGCGCGGGCGCCTGGGCGGATGGCGTCGCCCTTGAGGGTGGTGCAAAAATCGGTATGGAATGCCGACACACCCCAGCCAGAGGTGGACGAATTGTGGGAATCAGCCACGGTCAGCGAATTGACCGCTAGCGAGTCGCATCCACGCGGGCAGCCTTACGCCATTGACATCCCCGGCTTCGCGCTGCGCGAGCAATCAGGTGTGGGAGATTTGGCATTCTGGTATGCGATAGGCGAATCGTATGCACAGATCGCGATGCACTTCTGCACCACCAGCGCGCCGCGGGTACTCGACATAGGCTGCGGCGGCGCCAAGATGGGGCGTTTCTTTGCCATGAATCCGCGTGTTCGATATGTCGGGCTTGACATTTTTGCGCCGGCTATCGCATGGGCCGCTGAAGCATTCCGAGGGCGGCCGTCTTTCGAGTTCCGGCATCTCGACGTGCATTCGGAATTCTACAATCCCGGAGGTCACCAGAGACCGGAAAACGTTACGCTACCAATAACGTCCGGAACGGTCGATCTAGCGTTGTGCGGCTCCTTGTTCACGCATCTATTGGAACCAGCATTCCGTCGCTATCTGGCAGAGATCGCGCGCGTAATGCGCGGCCCTATGCTGCCGGGGGCGCGGCGGCGAGGACGCGCGCTGGTGTCCATTCATGATGAGCCGTCCCACGGCCGCTTCTCGGGCAACGAAGGCCGCATCGATATCTCCCGCGACCTATTCCGAGAGATCGTGGCTGAGAGCGGCCTGCGGATCGTGCAGCATGTCGGCAATGTTTATGGGCAGGAGCTGTTTGTTCTGGAGCGGCGATACCGGCGTTAGGCGATCGTCGCATTCGCAATAGGGCGCATCGTCGCCGCCTGTCCATTAACGCACTTCGAGGCGTATGTGCCGTTCAGATCCGGCGCACCGGCGAGCTGCGCCGACGCGAATTGCCACGACCACTGCCAGCCCGCCGCCGGCGATCTTGTCGCACAATGTGTGCCGGTAATCCCGCCGCCAAGCGGGGGGCCGCGTTGTGCGCGCTGAGCGCCCTTGCCGCCGTTGCTTAGGCCGTTCGAAAGCGCGACGTTGGCTTCGAGTCCCGCAGCAATCTGGCGGATGCCGGCTGATGAACGCATCCTTCGCCGACCTGGCCGGGCTGGCGGCCGGCGTCATCGCCACCGGCGTCGTCAGCGGACTGCTCGCCGGCCTGTTCGGCATCGGCGGCGGCGCCATCATCGTGCCGGTTCTCTACGAGGCATTCCGACTGCTCGGCGTGCCGGGGGCCGTGCGCATGCAACTGTGCGTCGGCACCTCCCTGGCGATCATCGTGCCGACCGCCTTGCGCTCGTACCGGACGCACCGCGCGCGGGGCCTTGTGCTGCGCGAGGCGCTGCGCGCCTGGACGATGCCGGCGATCGCCGGCGTTGCGGCCGGCTCGATCGCCGCTGCCTTCGCGCCGCCCGGCCTGTTCAAGGCCGCCTTCGCTCTGATCGCCGGCCTGATCGCCGTCAAGCTGCTGTTCGGTGGCGACCGCTGGACGCTGGGCAGCGACCTGCCGGGCCCGTCGGCGATGCGGGCGTACGGGTTTGCCATCGGCCTCGGATCATCGCTGATGGGCATCAGCGGCGGCTCGCTCGTCACAATGATCCTGACGCTCTACCGCAAATCGATCCACCAGGCGGTGGCGACCGCCGCCGGTCTCGGCGTGCCGATCACGATTGCCGGCGCGGCCGGCTATGCCATCGCCGGGCTGCCGCGCCTGGCGCTGCTGCCGCCGTTGTCGCTCGGGTTCGTGTCGATCATCGGACTGGTTATGATCGCGCCGGTGTCGAGCTTTGTCGCGCCGTTTGGCGCCCGTCTCGCGCACCGCGTGCCGCGCCGCCGGCTGGAGGTCGCGTTCGCGCTGTTTCTGCTGCTGGCGGCGACGCGGTTTCTCGCCGGCTTCGCGTAACACGCCTACGACGCCGGCTACGCCGCGAACACGGTCGGCACGGTGGGGCCGACGACCCTGCGCCATATCGCGGCGCTACCGATCAATGGCTTTGCGAAGGGGCTTCACGAACGCAATTCACTGCTGTGGCCCGACCTCGATCGAGCAGCGCAGACGCTCAGTGATCAAGCGCAAGCGCCTTCTTCCGGATGGCCGACGTCAAATCGGAATGGCAAAGATCAAACCGGAATCAGTGACTGACTTCATTCGGGAAGCTCCGGGCGGCCTGCCCTCGAATATGCACCGTTCATCGAGACGGTCGACGTCGGTGAACGCGTGGTGGCCGATAGCGAGGAAGACGGCGATAGTTGTGACAGCGCAACGCGGGACCGGTGCCGCGGCGCTCGAAGATGCGCAATAACCGCCGCCTCCAGCAGATCGTCCTCGGCTGAGGCGATCCAGTCGCGCCCGATCGGCGCCTCCTCGCTCGTAAATACCCGCACATCGCTGGCCAGCAGAAAGCGCAGCGCATTGACCGTGTGCCGCACCCAGCCGGTGTCGCTGACGACAGCGATGCGCTCCCATTGCGGCATGTTTCTTAAGGCCA
>JASIAN010000001.1 GCA_030042035.1 Alphaproteobacteria bacterium
CGACCGGGCGCAGGGGCTGCTCGATCCCGCGCTCGCCGCCGCCGAGCGCGCCGCCGCGGAGGCCGGCGAGGCGCTTGCCGCGCTGTCGCAGGCGGCGCGCCTCCTGGAACTCGATCCGCGCGCCTTGGAAGAAGTCGAGGAGCGGCTGTTCGCGTTACGCGCGCTCGCCCGCAAACACAACGTCGCGGTCGCCGGCCTGCCGGGCGTGCAGGCTGCGCTGGCGGAACGGTTGGCCGCGCTCGATGCCGGCGAGAGCGAGGTCGCCGCAGTGCAACGCGAGGCAGAGACGGCGCGCGATCGCTTCATCGCCGCCGCCCGTTCCGTCTCACATGCCCGCGAACGCGCGGCTGCCCACCTCGACAAGCTCGTTGCGGCGGAATTGAAACCGCTGCGGCTCGACAAGGCGCGCTTCCGCACCGTGCTCTCGCCGCTGGCTGAGGCCGAGTGGAGCGAGCACGGCAGCGAGCGAGTGCATTTTGAGGTCGCGACCAACCCCGGCGCGCCGTTCGGCGCGCTGGCAAAGATCGCCTCGGGCGGCGAATTGTCGCGCTTTCTGCTGGCCTTGAAGCTCGTCCTGTCAGGCACTTCGTCGGTGCCGACCCTGATCTTCGACGAAGTTGACAGCGGCATCGGCGGCGCCGTCGCGGCGGCGGTCGGCGAGCGACTGCAGCGCCTCGGCGCCCGGCTGCAGGTGCTGGTGGTCACGCATTCGCCGCAGGTCGCAGCGCGCGGCGCGCATCACTGGCGGGTGGCGAAGCGCCAGGCTGAGCGCGCGACGGTGACGCGGGTCGATGAACTGGACGACGAGACGCGGCAGGAGGAGATCGCACGCATGCTGTCGGGCAGCACCGTTACCGCCGAGGCGCGCGCCGCTGCGGCGAGCCTCATCGCCGGGGCCCGGCCGTGAGGAGCGCCGCGCGCCGCCGGGTTGCGCCGGAGGCTGCCGCGCGCCCGGTCGATGAGCTGAGCGATGAGGAGGCACGGGCCGAGTTGGCACGGCTCGCCGCCGAGATCGCGCATCACGATCAGCTCTATTACGCCAAGAACGCGCCGGAAATCTCCGACGCCGCGTATGACGAGCTGCGCCGCCGCAACAGCGCCATCGAGGCGCGTTTCCCCGAGCTGATCCGCGCCGACAGCCCGTCGCGGCGGATCGGCGCTGCGCCGGCCGCGGGGTTTGCCAAGGTGACGCACCGGGTGCCGATGCTGTCACTCGAAAACGCCTTTGCCGAACAGGACGTGCGCGATTTCTTCGCCGGCATCCGCAATTTTTTCCGGCGCACCGCGACCGAGGCGCTGGTCGCCGAGGACGTCGTCGCGGTCATGTGCGAGCCGAAGATCGACGGGCTGTCGGCGGCATTGCGCTACGAAGACGGCAGGCTCGTTGCCGGCGCGACGCGCGGCGACGGCATCACCGGTGAAGATGTGACGGCCAATATCCGCACGCTCAAAACCGTGCCGGAGCGCCTGCACGGGCGCGGCTGGCCGGACATCGTCGAGATCCGCGGCGAAGTGTATCTCGAGCGCGCCGGTTTCTTCGCGATCAACAAAGAGCGCGAGGCCGACGGCGAGCCGATCTACGCCAACCCGCGCAACGTCGCGGCCGGCTCGCTGCGGCAGCTCGATCCGGCCGTGACGGCGCGCCGGCCCTTGAAATTTTTCGCCTATCACTGGGGCGAGACGAGCCGACCGTTTGCCCGCACCCACGAGGAGGCATTGCGCCGCTTTATCGAATGGGGCTTTACCGTCAGCGACCATGCGAACCTGTGCCGCGGCGTCGACGCCGTGCTCGCCTATTATCGCGACATCGGCGAGCGGCGTAGCCAATTGCCCTATGACATCGACGGCGTCGTCTACAAGATCAACGACCTCGATCTGCAGCGCCGGCTCGGATTTGTCAGCCGCGCGCCGCGCTGGGCGCTGGCGCACAAATTCCCGGCCGAGCAGGCGCAGACGGTACTGCGCGACATCCTGATCTCGGTCGGCCGCACCGGCACGCTGACGCCCGTCGCGATGCTCGAGCCGATCACGGTCGGCGGCGTCGTCGTGCAGCGCGCGACCTTGCACAACGAGGACGAAATCGAGCGCAAGGACGTGCGCAAGGGCGACACCGTCATCGTGCAACGCGCCGGCGACGTGATCCCGCAGATCGTCGGCGTCGTGCGGCATGCCGAGAGTTCGCGACCTTTCGTATTTCCTGACCATTGCCCGGTGTGCGGCTCGCTCGCAGTGCGCGAAGAAGGGATGGCGGCGCGGCGCTGCACCGGCGGCCTCATCTGCGCCGCGCAAGCGGTCGAACGGCTCCGGCACTTCGTCGCGCGCGATGCCTTCGATATCGAAGGACTCGGCGCCAAGCACATCGCCGAATTCTGGGAAGACAAGCTGATCCGGACGCCCGGCGACATCTTCCGCCTCGATGCGTCCGTCATTGCCCGGCGCGAAGGCTGGGGCGAGGTCAGCGCGAATAAGCTGATCGCGGCGATCGACGAGCGCCGCCGCATCCCCTTGGACCGTTTCATCAACGCCCTCGGCATCCCGCAGGTCGGTCAGGCGACGGCGCGGCTGCTGGCGCGCCACTACCGCTCGCTGGCGCATTGGCGCGACGCGATGGAACGGGCGCAGGACCCCGACAGCGCGGCCTATGCCGGCCTCCTCGACGTGCACGGCATCGGCCGCGACATGGCGGCCGACATCGTCGGCTTCTTCGCCGAGCCGCACAACCGCGCGGTGCTCGACGATCTGGCGGGCGCGATCGAGGTCGTCGATTACGCGGCGCCGGCGCAGGCCGCGCAATCGCCGCTCGCCGGCAAGACGATCGTCTTCACCGGCGGTCTCCAGTCGATGAGCCGGTCGGAGGCGAAGGCGCGGGCCGAAACCCTGGGCGCCAATGTCGCAAGCTCGGTGTCGTCGAAGACCGACTTTGTCGTGGTCGGCGCGGATGCCGGTTCGAAGGCGACGCGCGCCGCCGCGCTCGGCGTCAAAGCCCTCGATGAGGCGCAGTGGCTCGAACTCGCCGGAGTCTCCGGCGCGGCAGGCTGACGCGCGAGGGTCGGGTGACCGCGGCATTGGAACGGGAGACGATCTCGTTTGCGCCTCTTGCGGCGGCACCGGCGCCGCCCGACGGCCGGCCGGAGCCGCGGATTACGACGATACCGGGCCTCATCGGGGCCGAGGGCGCGGCACGCCTCGATCCGGCGCGCGCCACCTCCGGCGAACCCGAGCGGCCGGTTCATAGCGCCCGGCGATCGCCGCTGCCGTATGCGCTGCTCGGGTCGATCGCGCTGCATCTGCTGCCGGCGATACTGCTCATCGACTGGCGTGTCGCGCCGGTCGAAGCCCCGCCGCCGATCCCGGTCGAGCTCGTCATCGTGCGGCCCAAACCGCCGCCGCCGCCGCCCCCGCCGCCGCCA
>JASIAN010000074.1 GCA_030042035.1 Alphaproteobacteria bacterium
CGGTCGGCGGTCGAGTAGAAGCGGGTCGGCGCGCGGTGCGCCAGCATCTCCTCGACGACGACATAGCGTTCGAGGTGCGAGCGCTCATGGCCGCCGTATTCCTTCGGCCAGGTCATGCCGATCCAGCCCTTGGCGCCGACCTTTTTGGCGAACGCGCGGGCCGTCTCGAACGGCGCCCGCTCGCTGTCCGGCGTGAATGTGCCGGCCGCGATCTCGGAGCGCAGAAACGCGCGCACTTCCTGGCGCAATTCCTTGCACTCGGGCGGCAGATCGACCGGATCGAAATGGAAATTATAGGCCATCACCCTCTCCCGCCGGCTGCAAACTCGCCGGGATTGCTGCGTCCGCGCGGGCCAAGCCCGCGGGTTCCTCGCAATGACAGCCGCTTAGTTGTCATTGCGAGCGAAGCGAAGCAATCCGTTGCTGCTGTCTCTATGTCCCCTGCGTCACGAACGGCCACAGTTCGTCGGCGCCGCGCGCGGCGATCATGCGGCCGAGCCGCCCCGCCCACTGCGCCTCGTTGCCGAATTCCTCGCGCCACGCCCACAGCCGCCGCGTCGATTGGTGCAGCGAATGCTCGTAGGTGAAGCCCATCGCGCCGTGCACCTGATGCGCGATCGCCGCGCCGGCGCTCGCCGCCTCGCCGACCCGGATCTTGGCGACCGCAACACCGGTCGCCGCGAGATGGCTGGCGATGCCGTGGAGGGCGATCGCCTCGGCCGCGCCGTCGGCCGCCGCGCCGGCGGCCGCCACCTCGCCCGCCAGCGTCGCAAGATTATGCTGGATTGCCTGAAACTTCGCGATCGGCCGGCCGAACTGCACGCGATCCAGCGCCTGCTGCACCGACAGATCGAGAATGTGTTCGAGCGCGCCGGCCATCTGTTGCGCCCGCGCCGCGGCGCCCAGCCTGACCAGCGCGCCATGATCGAGTTCCCCGGCCGGCCCCGTCGCGAGCGCCGCGGCCCCGTCGAACGACACGGTATCTTGCGGCTCGCCGGCGAGGCTGGTGCCGGGTGTGATGGCGAGCCCCTGCGTCTCGACGAGCGCCACGGCGAGGTTGCCTTCGTGCCGCGCCAGCACCGCGACGTGCTTGGCGCCGCGCGCGAATGGCACATGCCGGGCGCGGCCATGCAGCCTGCCATCGCGGCCGATCGCGAGGTTGCCGTCCCGGTGTACCGGCGCGATCGTCATCGGCCCCGCAGGCGCCGCGATGCCGGCCTCCGCCAACAGCCAGCCGGCGAGCAAGGTCTCGGCCAACGGCACCGGCGCGGCGGCGCGCCCGGCGACGCGCATGACCGCAAACCCGTCGATCACGTCAGCGCCGGCGCCGCCCAGCGTGTCGGGGACCCAGGTCAGCGGCAGGCCGGATTCTTCCAGCGCGTCCCACAAGGCGGCCGGCCAGGTGCCTTCCTCGGCGGCGTTGATCGTGTTGGGTTCGCACAGATCGGCGAAGATGCGGCTGGCGGTATCGACAATGATCGGGTCGGTCATTCTTGGTCCCAGCGGTTTGCTCGATCGTAAAGCACCGCCCGCGCCGCGGGAAGCCCCGCCGCGGCAGGGTTGCTGCGCGTTTTGCTGTGTGTCAGCCAGGGCGGCTGTCGGGTTCGACGGTTTCCGCTTCGATCCGATAATAGGCGTCGAGGCCGATCAGGTTCTCGATCTGCTTGCGCAGCGCCGTGAACCCGGCCTCGCTGATGCCGCCATAGCTGCCGGTCGCGACGATCTCCGCCAGCGCCCGCTGCATGAAATGGAACGCGGCGCCGAGCAATATCTGCGCATCGATGCAGCCGCGATAGCCCATCGCTGCCAGTTCACCCAAGGGCAGGATCGGGCGGCCGTCGCGGTTGCCGCGGCTCTGCACCCAGATAAGCGGCACTTTGGCGAGGCCCGGCGCCGCCGCGGCTTCCTCGTGGCTGCGCGGAAAGACGAGGCCGAGATCGGCGCCGACTTCGGCAGCGGCGTTGACCCGGCCGATCGCCTCCTCAAGCCCGAATTCGCGGGCCGTGTCGCTGCGCGCGATGATGACAAAATCGCGGTCGATCGCGTCGCGCTGGCGGCAGGCATAGCGGATCTTGGCGACGAACTCGTCGCGCGCGATCGCGTGCACCTGATAGCCGTGGTAATGCGCCCGCTTGGGGTAGATCTGGTCCTCGATGTGAATTCCGGCGACGCCGGCCCCGGCGAATTCGCGCACCGTGCGCATCGTGTGCAGCGGCTCGCCGAACCCGGCGCCGGCATCGGCGACGAGCGGCGCCGCGACGGCGCGCGCCACCTCGCCCGCGACCCGCACCTGCTCGTCCATCGTCAAGAGCGGCTCGGTGATCGCGCGGGACGCACCCGTCACATAGCCGCCGGTATAGACGACAGGACAGCCGGCGGCCTCGGCGAGCTTCCCTTCGAGCGGGGTTGCCGCCGACGGCATGTAGAGGAAACCTCCCGACGCGATGAGCTCGCGCAGCCGACGGGTTTTGGCTGTCATTCGATCATCTCCCGCTGACGCGCGCACACCGTGTGCGTGCTTCGAGACGCATTTCGCCTACGCCGAACCGCTCCTCGGCATGAGCGCTTCCCAAAATAACAGAAGCGGAATTCCTCATCCTGAGGAGCCCGCGTAGCGGGCGTCTCGACGGATGCACCGGCCGGTTCAGCCGAGCGAGTTCATGATTTCGCGGTAGGCGGCCTCCGGGAAGGCCTTCAGCGTGCGCGTGCGCACCGCGCCCTGCTGCGCCAAGAGCAGCGTAAAGCGCGCCGCGACCGCATCGTCCGGCGCCTCATAGATGACAACGAGATCATAGTCGCCCATCGTCATATAAAGCGATTTGAATTCGCCGCCCATGTCGGCGAGCGCCTTTTTTGCGGCGTCAACCCGCTTCGGCGACTCCTTGACTTGGCGAGCGCCCTGGTCGGTCCAATTGGCCAGCATCACGTAAGTCGGCACGGCACTCCTCCCGCAAGTGCTTTTCGTGTGATGATGACGGAGCCGCCGGCCAGCAGCAAGGCGCCGCGCAACAGGTTGTCGTTGCGGCCAGCGCGGCGAAGCCGCAATCTCGGGCTCCAGCGGGAATGCACGAGGACGCGACATGGCGGCAACCGGGATCGGGGTGATCGGCTGCGCCGGCCGGATGGGCCGCCTGCTGATCCGCGAAATCGCCAACACCGAAGGCTGCGCGCTGGCAGGTGGCACGGTCAGGCCGGGCAGCGCTGAACTCGGCCGGGACCTGGGCGACCTCGGCGGGATCGCTGACATTGGCCGCGCGGCGACCGACGACGCTGAAGAATTGCTGCGCCGCAGCGATGTCGCGATCGAATTCAGCGTGCCCCTCGCCACCGCCGAGCATGCGGGGCTGGCCGCGCGCATCGGCAAGCCGCTCGTCATCGGCACGACGGCATTGGCCGAGCGCGAGGCGGCGGCGGTGCGGCAGGCGGCGGAACGCGTGCCGATCGTCTGGGCCGCCAATACGAGCCTCGGCATCAACCTGCTGCTCGGCCTCGTCGAACAAGCGGCGCAGCGGCTCGGCATCGAATGGGACATCGAGATCCTCGAAATGCACCACCGCCATAAGGTCGATGCGCCGTCCGGCACGGCGCTCGCGCTCGGCCGCGCCGCCGCCGCGGCGCGCGGCACCACGCTCGAAGCGACGGCCGAACGCGGGCGCGACGGCATCACCGGACCGCGCCGGCCAGGCGCGATCGGCTTCGCGGCGCTGCGCGG
>JASIAN010000009.1 GCA_030042035.1 Alphaproteobacteria bacterium
GGAACGTATCGAGCGCGGCGGCGGCCATTCCCGCCGCGCGCGGTGCGGCGGGGTGCCGCCCGAGGGGTCATGCCCGGGCATGATCAAGGCATCCACGGAGACCAGCAGAAATTCAAGTGGTGGATGGCCGGGGCAAGCCCGCGGCTGTCCGGTTTAGCCAATGCGGTTGTGGGCCACGAAGGCATTACAACCCAAGATGCCCCGTGGCTGGGCTTGTCCCGGCCACCTACGTATTTTTCCCGCGCTGAAACCCGCTGCCTGGGAGACGTAGACGGCCGGGGCACCCCCGGAACGGCCCGCAAAGGCCGGCCGTCCGGGGGCGGCCGGGGGGATTCCGTTGTGTCAGATATCGCGCAAAAGCCCCAAAAAGCTGAACCGGACGGCCATGTGGCAAGCCCGACCATGACAGTGGAAGAGTCCGCCTGCTATATTAGGCCGGCTCAGTTTGTGCCCATCACCAATGGCTATACAAGGGACTGAAATCCTTCGGGAGGAACGATGAAATTTCTGAGCGACGAGCAGTTGAACGGGCTGGCGGGGGCAGAAACCGCATCGTTCCCGTCGCCGGTGCCGACCCAGATCGTGTCGAGCGACGAATACCTGCCGGCGCCGCAGACTGACAAACAGCGCCGGGTCGAGGCGCGCCTGAAGGAATTGAGCGACACGCTCGCCAAAAGGCAGGGGGTGTCGCGCCGCCGCTTCTTTCAGACGGCCGCCGGCATGGCCGCCTCGTTCGTCGCGATGAACGAGGTGTTCGGCCATCTGTTCGATGCCAGCCTCGCCGAGGCAGCGACCCCGGACATGGCCGAACAGCGCGCCGCCGCGCTGTCGGGACAGATGGTCATCGACGGGCATACCCATTTCCTGCGCGACGACACCAGGCTGATGGGGTTCGTTGCGATGCGCAACGCTGTCGGTAAATGGGGCTGGAACAAGGCGTTGACCGACGAAGGCGAGCAGACCATAGCCGATCTCAAATTCGGCAATTACATCAAAGAGGTCTATATGGACAGCGACACCAAGGTGGCGCTGCTGTCGAATTCGCCGTCGGAAGACCCGCGGGATTGGTTCATCCCGCAAGCGCAGGTATTCGCGACCCGCAAGGCGGTCAACGACAAGGCCGGCACGCGGCGCATGCTCGCCCACTTCACGATCACGCCGGGCTGGCCCGGCTGGCTCGACCAGGTCGATGAGGGCATCGGGCGTTTCAAGCCCGATTCCTGGAAGGGCTACTCGGTCGGCGACAACACGCACAAGGAGCTGGCCCGCCATCCCTGGCATGCCGACGACGAAAAGCTGATGTACCCGTTCTACGAAAAGGCCGTGAAGTCGGGCATCCGTAACGTCTGCATTCACAAGGGGCTGTTCGCGCCCGGTGTCGAGAAGCAGTTCCCCAATCTGCGCCCTATGCCGATGTCCGCGACATCGGCCGCGCGGCCAAGGATTGGCCGCAGCTGAATTTCCTTGTCTACCATTCGGCCTATCGCTGGGTTGGTGCGCCGCCGGCCCAGGCGATGGCCGAATTCGATGCGACCGCGCGCAGTTCGTGGACGAGCGATCTCGCCGAGATCCCGGAAAAATACGGGGTCACCAACGTCTATGGCGATCTCGGACAGATCTTTGCGTGGACCGCGGTCGCCGAGCCGCGCCTCGCCGCGGCGCTGATGGGCACGCTGATCAAGGGTCTCGGGCCGGATCGCATCCTGTGGGGCACCGATGCGGTGTGGACCGGCGCGCCGCAATGGCAGATCGAGGGGCTGCGCCGCCTCGAAATCCCCGAGGACATGCAGAGGAAGTACGGCTTCAAGCCACTGGGTCCGGCCGCCGGCCCAATCAAGACGGCGATCTTCAGCGGCAACTCGGCGCGGCTTTACGGCATCAGCGAGCAGCATGCCGAATTGATGCGCCATGACGGGCTGGCGACAATGAAGGCCGACTATCTCGCGAGCGGCGGCGCGCGCAGCAATCTGCGCTGGGGCTATGTGACGAAACCGGCCTGAGGTTCTTGCAACCTGCCGCGGCGGCGGCGACCGGCCGGTCACGCGCCGCCGAGGTTTGGGTTGTCGTTGCTGTTGCGGCTTCGACCGCGGCCGGCTCAACCACCGAACCGGCCCGTGCTTGGCAAAAGCCCTGCGGCGCGCCATATAGCTTGCCTGGAATCGCCCAGCACAGGGAGACTGCAATGGCGGACGGCACCACCCCCATCGCCCCAATGTCGCCCGACCAGGCCGAGATGCCGGTCGGCGTCAACCACCTCGTCATCAACGTGCGCAACATGGAAGAATCGCACAAATTCTGGACCGAGGTGCTGGGCTTCAAACAGGTTGGCCAATCGAGCCGCCGCCCGATGCGGTTCTACAGCGGCAACCACAATGGCCAGATGAACCATCATGACATCGCGCTGTGCGAGAACCCGGATCTGCCGAAGCCGCCGGAAAACTGGGATATGTTCGGCATGCCGCTGGCAATCAACCACATCGCGATCCAGATGCCGAACCGCGAAACATGGCTAAGGCAGCTCGCCTGGCTGCGGAAGAAAGGCGTCAAGTTCCACCGCCGCGTCAACCACGGCATGACGCACAGCCTCTATATCAGCGACCCCAACGGCTACGGCGTCGAGGTCCTCTACGAGTTGCCGCGCGAGGTGTGGGGCGAGAACATCCAAGGCGCCCTCAACTACGCCGAGGGTCTGCCGACCGAGGGCGACGAAGCCTTCGTCGACGACACCGATTATCCGCATTTCGGCCAGGCCAAGGCTTCGGCCGCGGAGTAGCCGCGCTCAGCCCGCCGTCAGCCGCAGCGGCGCGAACGCCCTGACGGGCGGCGGGTCTGCGCATTTCTCCGGCGCGACGAGAGCCGCCCGAAAGCCGCATCACGCCTGGGTCAATGGATGCGTGATGGCAGGCGGGCGGCGATGCGGTCGGCGAGGCGGCGCGCGACCTCGGTCTTGGTCATGACCGGCCAATCCTCGACGCCGTCGGCATCGACGAGATGAATCGTGTTCCGGTCGCCGCCGAACGTGCCGGTGCCGGGCGACACGTCATTGGCGAGGACCCAGTCGCAGCCCTTTTTCGCCCGCTTGGCGCGGGCGTTGGCGATGATGTTTTCGGTTTCGGCGGCAAAGCCGACGACGAGCGCCGGCCGGTCGTTGCGGCGGCGCGCGATCGTTGCCAGGATGTCGGGGTTTTCGACGAGGCGCAGCACCGGAGCGCCCTCGCCATTTTTCTTCAGCTTCTGCGCCGCCGCTCCCTCGACACGCCAGTCCGCGACCGCCGCCGCCATGACCGCGACATCGACCGGCAACGCCGCCTCGCACGCCGCCAGCATCTCGCGCGCGCTCTCGACCGCGACGAGGCAGACGCCGGGTGGCGTCCTCTCCTGGGTTGGGCCGGAGACCAGCACGGTCTCTGCGCCGAGCGCCGCCAGCGCCGCGGCTATCGCATGGCCCTGCTTGCCGGAGGAATAGTTCGACAGGTAGCGGACCGGGTCGATCGGCTCGCGGGTCGGGCCGCTGGTGACGAGCGCGCGCCGCCCGGCGAGGCGGTGGTCGGCGACAAAGAACGCTTCGATCGCGGCGAGAATTTCGGCCGGTTCGGCCATGCGCCCGAGGCCGACTTCGCCGCACGCGAGAAGACCGGCGCCGGGACCGACCCGTAAGATGCCGCGCCGGGCCAGCGTCGCGAGGTTCGCTTCCGTCGCCGGATGCGCCCACATCTGCGCATTCATCGCCGGTGCGATCATGACCGGCTTGTCGGATGCGAGCAGCGCCGTCGCTGCGAGATCATCGGCGAGGCCCGCCGCCATGCGCGCGATGAGATCCGCGGTGGCCGGCGCGACGACGATCAGATCGGCCTCGCGCGACAGCCGGATATGCCCCATCTCGCTCTCGTCGGTCAGCGAGAAGAGATCGCTGTAAACCTTGTCTTCGCTGAGCGACGCAACGGCGAGCGGCGTCACGAATTGGTGCGCCGCCCGCGTCATGACGCAGCGCACGCGCGCGCCCCGGTCGCGCAGCCGGCGGATCAATTCGAGGCTCTTGTAGGCGGCGATGCCGCCCGCGATGATCAACAGAACCCGCCGGCCGTCGAGCATTCTGCGCCTCCGCTCCGCTGCGCGGCGTGGCTCGGCCGAACCCTAGAACGCGCGGCGCAGCGCATCAACCAGATCGAGCCGCTCCCACGAAAAGCCGCCGTCGGGCTCGGGCGCCCGCCCGAAATGGCCGTAGGCGGCGGTGCGCGCGTAGATCGGCCGGTTGAGCCCCAAATGGGTGCGGATGCCGCGCGGCGACAGGTCCATCAGCTCCTGCAGGACAGTCGACAACTTCGTCTCGTCGACGCGGCCGGTGCCGCCGGTTTCGATATAGACCGAGATCGGCTTCGACATGCCAATGCCGTAGGCGACCTGGATCGTGCAGCGGTCGGCGAGACCGGCGGCGACAACGTTCTTTGCCAGATAGCGTGCGGCGTAAGCGGCCGAGCGGTCGACCTTCGACGGGTCCTTGCCGGAAAACGCGCCGCCGCCGTGCGGCGCCGCGCCGCCGTAAGTATCGACGATGATCTTGCGCCCGGTCAGGCCGCAATCGCCGTCCGGCCCGCCGATGACGAACCGCCCGGTCGGGTTGATGTAGAAATGTGCCTCATCGCACATCCAGCCCTCGGGCAGGACGTTGACGACATGCGGCCGCACAATCTCGCGCACCTCGTCCTGACCGATCGTCGGCGAGTGCTGGGCTGACACCAGGATCGCCATCGCGCGCACCGGCTTGCCGGCAATGTATTGCAGCGTCACCTGGCTCTTGGCATCGGGGCCGAGCAGCGGCGCCGCGCCCGAGTGGCGCGCCTCCGCCAACGAACGCAGGATCGCATGAGCATAATAGATCGGCGCCGGCATCAGTTCGGCGGTTTCGTTGCAGGCATAGCCGAACATCATGCCCTGATCGCCGGCGCCTTCGTCCTTGTTGCCAAAGGCATCGACGCCTAAGGCGATGTCGGCCGATTGGCCATGGATCAGGCAATCGACCTCGGCGCGCTGCCAGTGAAAGCCTTCCTGCTCGTAGCCGATGTCGCGCACGGCATGGCGCGCCACCTCGATCAGCATATCCTTGGTATTTTCTACCAGCTGATCGCGGTAGTGCCATTGAGCCGGCCCTCTGACTTCGCCGGCGAGCACGATGTGGTTGGTCGTCGCCAGCGTCTCGACGCCGCAGCGGGCCTGCGGCTCGGCGGCGAGGAAGGTATCGACGATGGCGTCGGAGATGCGGTCGCACACCTTGTCCGGGTGGCCTTCCGAGACGGATTCGCTGGTAAAAACAAAATCGTGCTGCGGCAATGCTCAATCTCCCGGAAAGGGCGGCATCGTATCACCGATCGAAGCGCCTCGGACGGCGATCCCCGCCGACAACCCTTCCGGTGTGCCGCGTTTCTCAATGCGGATCGCGCCAGCGTCAAGTGCAATGTTACCGACGACGACGACGTCGCGGCGACGGCGCCGCGTTGCCGTCTGTCTCCTCCGGTTCTGCCGCCAGCGCTTTGACCAAATGAAACAGGCGCTGGCGCACTTCCGGATCGGCGATCTCAAAGAACGCCTCGATCAGTTCGTTCGTCTCCGGATTGTGCAGCGGATCGGACTGGTAGGCCTCTGCCGGCGGCTCGGCAAAGCCGCCGGCGATGGCCGGAGCGCGAACCGGATCCGTTTCATCGAAAAAAAATCGCACCGGGACATCGAGCAGCCGGCTTAAATGATACAGCCGGCTGGCACTGATGCGGTTGGTGCCGCGCTCGTACTTCTGCACCTGCTGAAACGTCAGGCCGATCTTCTCGGCCAGCTTTTCCTGACTGAGACCGAGCATGGTCCGGCGCAACCGAACGCGGGATCCGACCAGTACATCCACCGGGTCGGGCCCAAACGGTTTGTTGCGGCCCGGCTTGCCAAAGGTTCGCGATTTTGCCATGGACGCCCGCGCCGAGAAGTCTCGCGGTTGTCATAGCGCATACGATTGTATGCCGTCAATCGCAATGTGCAACCGACGATTGGTGATCTGTCTCCCGGTTCGCGGTAACGCCGGATCGCGGTTCAGCGGTCACGCCGCACGGCCGCCGGCACAAGACCCAGCGCCAGCATCGCGAGGAATGCCCAGTCACCGATCTTTTCATAGAGCGTCGGGCCGAAGGCAGCCGGCAACGGCACGTCGGCGTAGGTGATGTCGTTGAGCGCGGTGCGTGCGACGATCCGGCCGGCGGGGCCGATGACGCCGCTGATGCCGTTGTTGGCGACGCGGACAAGCGGCAATCCCTCCTCGATCGCGCGCGTGCGGGCGATCGCAAAATGCTGATAAGGGCCCGACGTGCGGCCGTACCACGCGTCGTTTGTGACATTGAGGATCCATTGCGGCCGCGCCGCTTCGTCGACGACCGCGTCGGGAAAGATCGCCTCATAGCAGATGATCGGCGAAAACGGCGGCAGGCCGGGCAGGTCGATCGTCCGCCGTCCCGGCCCGGCGCTGAGATCGATCGTGCCGGGCGTGATCTTGTCGATCGGCAGGAATTTATGAAACGGCACATATTCGCCGAACGGCACGAGATGCGCCTTGTCGTACCGGGCCCGGATCGCGGCCTTACCGTCGATTGCCTCGATGCTGTTCCACACGCGCAGCGGCTTGACGCCCGGCGGCGACGCGCGCAGCGCGCCGGTGATGATGTAGCCGCCCTCGGGGGCGAGCGCCGCAATCGCGTCGCGCGCCCGCCAATCGCGCCCGAGAAAATAGGGCGCGGCGCCCTCCGGCCACACGATCGCGGCCAATTTGTGCTGCGCCGGGGCCTCGCTCAAACCGATCAGCCGCTGCAGCTCCGCGGCAAAGGCAACCGGATCCGGGGTCATGATCTCCGCTTGCGAGGGCTGCACCAGCCGCAGCCATCGACCGGTCATCCGCGCCGGCGACCGATAAAGCCGCACCGCACCCGCCGCCATCGGCACCAGGATCAACAGCACCGCCGCAACGCCCGGCGCGGCGCGGCGCCGTTGCGGCAGCGGCGCCAGGCTCGGGGTGCCGAACAGCGCCGGCAGCGCGGCGGCGAGCACCGTGAGAAAGCTCAGCCCGTAAATGCCGATCCAGGCGGTCGTTTGCAGCATTGCAATGGCGCCCGGAAACGCCCCCGCCCAGACATAGCCGACAAGGTTCCACGGAAAGCCGGTAAACCAATGGCCGCGCGCCCATTCGGTGGCGCTCCAGGCGACCGCGAACAGCGAGACGCGGGCGGCGGCAGAGAAATGCAGCCGGCGGCAGAGGACGCTCGTCATCCCGAGCGCCGCCGCGGTGAATAGCGCCAGAACCGCCGGCAGCCCGACGACGGCAAACGGCAACGCCCACCAGAACCGGCCGATATCGACAAACAGCGCGGCGGCGATCCAGTAGAGCCCGGCGACAAAAAAACCGAACCCGAATGCATAGCCGAGCCGCGCCGAGGCCCACCCGCCGAGGCTGCCTTCGTCGAGCCATAACAGCAGGGGAAACGACACGAAGATAACCGGCGTCAGGTCAACCGGCGGCAGCCCCGCCGCCAACAGAGCGCCGAGCAAAAACGCCGTGCCGTAGCGCTGCCACCCCGACAGCGCCGCCAGCTCCTGCGCCAGCTGGCACAGCGGCGTCGCCGTTCGAGCGCCTGGCGGAACCCTGAGCAGCGAGCCCTCAGGCACCGGCGGCTCCGCGGCCGTTCGCCCCGTTTGCTGCCGGCAAGCCCTTGACCCGCAGCCGCTTCACCCGCCGCGGATCGGCATCGAGAATCTCGAATTCGATGCCGTCGGGATGGGCGATGACTTCGCCGCGCTTCGGCACCCGCCCGGCCAGCGTGAACACCAGCCCGCCGAGCGTGTCGACCGCTTCCTCCTCGCCGAGGAGGCGCAGGCGGACGCGGTGCTGTTCCTCGAGCGCCTCGATCGGGATGCGCGCGTCCGCGATAAGGCTGCCGTCAGGCCGCTCGATCAGCGTCGGCGGCTCGGCCACGTCGTGCTCGTCCTCGATCTCGCCGACGATCTCCTCGATCAGGTCCTCGATCGTCACCAGCCCGTCGATGCCGCCGAATTCGTCGACCACCATCGCAATGTGGGTGCGCGCTTGGCGCATCTGCACCAAGAGATCGAGGATCGGCAGCGACGGCGCGACAAACAGCACCTTGCGCAGAAGCCGCGACAACTTGGCCGGGCGACGGTCGGCGACCGGCGCCAGCACGTCCTTGACATGGACAAATCCGATCACGTCGTCGAGGCTTTCGCGATAGACCGGCACGCGCGAATGGCCCTGTTCGACCATGCATTTGACCACCTCGGCAAACGGCTGCTCGACATCGAGGGCGACGATATCGACGCGCGGCACCATGACGTCGGCGGCGTTGCGCTCGTGGACACCGAGGATGTTGCCGATCAGAAAGCGCTCCTGCGGCGTGATCGGGGTGTCGCTGTCGAGTTCGGCGGCGGCGATCAGCGCTTCGCGCGCCTCAGCCACGCCGCGCGGCCCGCGCGGACGGCGCAAGAGGCGCAGCAGGGTGCGCAGGCGCGCCAACGACCCGCCGTTTTTGGCCTGGTTGTAGGGAAGGTGGCCGTCGCTACTGGGCGGCTCGCTGTCGGTCATCGCTGTCGGCGGTCCGGTTTCTCTTTACATAATGTCGCGATAGGGGTCTGGCACCCCCAATCGCTGCAATATCGCGATCTCGCGTGTCTGCATTATGGCGGCGTCGGCCTCGGTCTCATGATCGAAACCGAGGAGATGAAGCACACCGTGCACGACAAGGTGGCGCAGGTGATTGGCGAACGGCTTTTGCTGCTCGGTCGCCTCGCGCGCGACCGTCTCGAACGCGAGCACGACATCGCCCAGCAATACGGGCGCGCCCGGCGGCGCCGGCCACGCCTCGCCGATCGGAAACGCCAGCACATTGGTCGGCGCGTCCTTGCCGCGCCAGCAACGGTTGAGCTCCTGCTGCTCGGCATCATCGGTCAGCACGATCCCGACAATTCCCGCGGCTCCGTCGCCGAGTGCCGCCTGCGCCGCGGCCGCTGCCAGCATCGTTGCCTGTGGACAATCGGCCGTCCAGCGGTCGCAATGGACCGAGACCTCGATCGACTTCGTGGTGTTGCGGATGCAGGTCACCCTTGCTCCTCGTCGCCGCGGGCCGCGCGATCGCGCGCCTCGTATGCGCCAACGATGCGCGCGACAAGCGGGTGGCGCACGACATCCTTCTCGGTGAACCGCACGGTCGCAATATCCTCGACGCCGCGCAGCGCTTCGAGGGCATCGGCGAGGCCCGAGCGGCTGCCGGGCGGCAGATCGACCTGGGTTGGGTCGCCCGTCACGACCATGCGCGAGCCGTCGCCGAGCCGGGTCAGGAACATCTTCATCTGCACCGGCGTCGTGTTCTGCGCCTCATCGAGAATGACAAAGGCGTGCGCCAAGGTGCGGCCGCGCATAAACGCGATCGGCGCCACCTCGATCTCGCCGTTGCCCAGCCGCCTCTGCAGCTGGTCGGCTGGCAGCATATCGTTGAGCGCGTCGAAAATTGGCCGCAGATAGGGGTCGACCTTGTCGCGCAGGTCCCCCGGCAGAAAGCCAAGTCGCTCGCCCGCCTCGACCGCCGGTCGCGACAGGATCACCCGTTCGACCTTGCCGGCCATCAACAGGTCGATCGCGGCGGCAACCGCGAGATAGGTCTTGCCGGTGCCGGCCGGCCCCAGCCCGAAGACCAGCGCATGTTCGCGCATCGCCTTCACATAATGTGCCTGTGCCGCCGAGCGGGGCGCAATGCGCCGCTTCCTCGTGCGGAAGAAGGCGTCGTCGCGCCACAGGCTGAGGCTCCTGTCCTCACCCTCCGCCTGCGCCAGCCGCAACGCCGCGTCGATCGCCGCGACATCGATTTCCTGGCCGCGCTTCAGCCGCTCGTAAAGATGCGACAGCGCCGTGTGGGCGATTTCGGTGGCCGATGCCGGGCCGGCGATCGCCAGCCGGTTGCCGCGCGGCACGAGCGAGACGCCGAGTTGCCGCTCGATGCGGTCGAGGTGCTGGTCGCGCTCGCCGTAAAGCGCCGGCAGCAGCAGGTTATCATCGAATTCGAGGTAGCTGTGCCCGGCCGCAGCGTAGGCCGCCTCGATCGCCGGCGGCATCTCGCTCATGCCGCCCTGTCCCGCGCGACGATCGCGCCGGCAAGGCTGTTCGGCTCGGCAGCGGTGATCATGACCGGCACGATGTCGCCGATCCGCGCCGCCTCAGCCGCCGCGTGGACGCTCTGCAGGTAGGGGCTGCGGCCAACGATCTGTCCCCTATGCCGCCCGGGCTTGTCGAACAGCACCGGCAGGACCCGCCCGACGCTCGCGGCGTTGAACGCGCGCTGCTGCGCGCGCAGCAATTCCTGCAGGCGGGCGAGTCGTTCGGCCTTGACCGGCTCCGGCACCTGCTCCGGCGCTGTCGCAGCGGGAGTGCCGGGACGCGGCGAATACTTGAACGAGAAGGCCTGCGCAAAGCCGACATCGCGCACGAGGTCGAGCGTCGCGTTGAAGTCGTCGTCGCTCTCCCCCGGATAGCCGACGATAAAATCGGACGACAAGGCGATATCGGGACGCGCGTTGCGCAGCCGAGCGACCGTCGCGCGGTAGTGCGCCGCCGTATGCCGGCGGTTCATCGCCGCGAGGATGCGGTCGGAACCGCTTTGCACCGGCAGATGCAGGAACGGCATCAGTTGCGGCACGTCGCGATGCGCGGCGACGAGTGTTTCGTCGACATCGCGCGGGTGCGAGGTCGTGTAGCGCAGGCGGTGAAGGTCGGGGATCTTCGCCAACGCGCGGATCAGGTCGCCCAATCGCCATTCGTCGCCGTCATCCGCTCCATTCAACGGTGCAGTGCCGTGATAGGCGTTGACATTCTGTCCCAGAAGCGTGATCTCGCGCGCGCCCTCTTCCGCGAGCCGGCGCGCCTCGGCGATGATTGCGGCGGCCGGTCGGGAATATTCCGCGCCCCTCGTGTACGGCACGACGCAGAACGTGCAGAATTTGTCGCAGCCCTCCTGCACGGTCAGGAAGGCGGTCGCCCGTGCGGCCGAACGACGGGCCGGCAGGTGGTCGAATTTCGCCGCGGCGGGAAATTCCACGTCGAGCACCGGCCGCGTGGCGGCGCGAGCCAGCATGTCAGGCAGCCGGTGATAGGTCTGCGGCCCGAACACCAGATCGACAAATGGGGCCCGCGCCAGAATCTCCTCGCCTTCGGCCTGCGCGACGCAGCCGGCAACCGCGATCAGCATACGGTCGCCGCGGTGTTCGCGCGCCGCCTTCAGGCGGCGCAAAGCACCCAATTCGGAATAGATCTTCTCCGCCGCCTTTTCGCGGATATGACAGGTATTCAGCAGCACAAGATCGGCACCCTCCGCCTGTCCCGTCTCCGCGTAACCGAGCGGCGCCAGCAATTCGGCGATTCGCGCCGAATCGTAGACATTCATCTGACAGCCATAGGTCTTGATGAAAAGCCGTTTTATCATGCCATTACCTAAGCGACGTTCGCCGGTTTGATACAAACGTCACGGCGAGCGCAGCGGCGCAAGTGCGACCGCGCGGACGACACACGCCCGGGGTCGCTGCGTCGCTGTGCTTCTCGTGATGAAGGCGGCTCGACAAATCGGTTAGCAAGGCCGGCTCATCCGAGCGCCGGGGCGGCGGAGGGAGCCGGCTGCGCTGCCAGCGGCGGCGGCCCAGCCGCCGCGCCGCGGCGGCCGCTCAGCGCATTGGCGAGGCCGGCTGCGACATGCTCCTCGCAATAGCGCGCCAGCGCCTTGCGCGAACCGCACGCAGCGAGCGTTGCCGGCGGGTGGAATTCGACGGCGATCTCGACCGTGCCGAGCCCAAGGACGCGCCACAGGTGCGACGCCATCGTCATCGTGCCGTACCAGGCGAAGAGCGGTCTCAGCGCCCGTCCGATCGGCATGCCGTCGAGCCGCGTATAGGCGATCGATACGGGCTGAACCATCACCCCGGGCACCGCGTCGGCAACGCTGAACAAGGCGGATTTGAACGGCAGGATGCGGTTGCCGTCGCCGCTCGTGCCTTCGGGAAACAGGATCAGCGCGTCGCCTGCCGCCAAGCGGCGGGCGATGCCGTCGCGCTGGCGCGCCGTGCTGCGCACGCGGCGATCGACAAAGACCGAGCGCTGCAACTGCGCCAGCCACCCGAACAGCGGCCAGCGCGCGACCTCGCTCTTGGCGATGAACGAGGCCGGCAGCAGCGAGCCGAACACGGTGATATCGAGATAGGAGACATGGTTGGCCGCGAACAGCACCGGACGATCGGCGGTCGGCCGGCCGATCTGCCGCACGCGCAGCCCCAGGATGCGGCAGCATTGGCGGTGATAAAAGCGCGGGAAGGTAGCGGTCCACCGGCGGTGCAGCAACAGGCCGAGCGCCTGCACCGGCATCAGCGGCAGGGTCCATATCAGATAGGCCGCCAGCCGCTGCAACCGCAGCAGCGGCGATCCCATGCGCTCTATGCTGCCCATGTCTCCTTCGATTGCCGCTCGTAATGCCGCGAATACTTCTCGCTGACGAGATCGGTCTTGACAATGATGCAGACATCGGTGGTGTTGAACTGCTCGTCAATGACCGCGCCGTCGCCGACAAAGCCGCCGAGCCGCAGATACCCCTTGATCAGCGGCGGCAGGGCGGCGAGCGTGCGGTTGGGGTCGACCGCCGCAGGATCCAGCCGGCACATATCGACAAAGCGCTCGCGCAGCGCCCGCGCCCGGAGCGCCGGCGGGGCCAGATGATGGTAATAAAGGTAAGAGAGCGGCGCCGCCAGCGCATCGAGGTCGGTGCCGGGAAGGCTGGCGCAGCCAAACATCAGTGCGATGTCGTAATGAAAGACATAGGCCGCGATGCCGCTCCATAAGAGCTGCATGACCGGGCGAGCGCGGTAGCCGGCATCGACGCACGAGCGCCCGAGTTCGAGGATTTCGCCGGGATAGCCGATGAGCCGCGCGATATCGAATTCGGCGGCCGAATAGAATGCGCCGTGCCGCGTCGCTGCGTCGCGCCGGATCAGCCGGTAGGTTCCGACGACGGCATCGGCGACGCTGCTGCCGCGGCTGTGGTCGAGCACAAGGAGGTGATCGCAGATGCGATCGAACGCGTCCCGGTCGCGGCGCTCCTTTGCCATCTCGGGCGGCGGTCGCGCCCCCATGATCTCATAGAAAATACGGTAGCGTAGCGCCTGCACCGCCTCGGTATCGGCGGCGGTTTCGGCGAGGCGCACCTCGAGCGGTCCCGAAACGATATCGACGATGCGTCCGGCGGCGCCGGTACTCTGCGGCGGCGCGCCAGTGGGTTGGAGCCGCTCGCTCGCGGTCGCGGCGATCACGCGAGACGGTTCCGCGGCATTATTCCTCCATCCGCTGGCGGCCGTGGCGCGGCACGGCGTAAAGCTCGAGGCGATGGCCGACCAGCTCGTAGCCGAGCTCGTTGGCGATGATTTCCTGCAGCTTTTCGATCTCTTCGTTGCGGAATTCAACAACCCGGCCGCTCTGCAGATCGATCAAGTGGTCGTGATGCGCGCTCGGCATCTCCTCATAGCGCGAGCGGCCGTCGCCGAAATCGTGCCGCGCCAGAATGTTCGCCTCCTCAAACAGCCGTACGGTGCGGTAAACGGTGGCGATGCTGATGCGCGGATCGATCGCCGTCGCCCGCCGGTAGACCTGCTCGACATCGGGATGGTCGGCCGAATCCGACAGCACGCGCGCAATGACGCGACGCTGCTCGGTCATCTTCAACCCTTTGTCGAGACAGAGCTGCTCGAGGCGAGAGACCATCGACTCGCGTTCCCGGCGGGGTTCGCCGCCGCAATTATAACCGAACCCGCGCGCTCATCCTATGCCCGCGATCCGCTGTCGCCTCGCACGCCCGCCAGCGGCGGCGAAGGACGAAACGCCAGTCACGCGCGGCTGCGCCGCGCGCGCGTGCCGAGACCGATCTCCTTCGCCAGCCGGCTGCGCTGTCGCGCGTAGTTCGGCGCGACCATGGGATAATCGGCGGCGAGGCCCCAGCGCTCGCGATAGGCCTCGGGCGACATGTTGTACGCCGTCTTCAGATGCCGCTTCAGCATCTTCAGCTTCTTGCCGTCCTCCAGGCAGATAAGGTAGTCGGGCTGCACCGACCTCCTGATGCTGACCGCCGGTTGCGGCTTTGCCGCCAGCGCCGCCGCGGCGCCCCTGACATTGGCCAGCGAGTTGTAGACTTGATTGATCAGGTGCGGCAGATCGCCCAACGCCACTGTGTTGTTGGATACATACGCCGCCACGATTTCCGTCGTCAGTGCCAGCAAATCGTTCTCTTGTGCGGTGTTTCCCATAGCGAGTTCCTGAATTTTCCTCTGTCATCAAATGTAAGTAATGCGCTAGCACCGTGCAATATGGCATCACCGGTCGGTTTTGCCGACCGGCCGGCGATGCCATATTGACGACGACAGACGAACCGCCAGCTTGCAGCTTAGCGCCCCATCGCCGAGCGAGACCCGGCGTGGCGGTGGGGCCGGTCGGCGCCGATGCGACGCTTCATTGCGCAGATCCCGCGCCGACCGCGGCCGCGCGGAGGATCAACGCATCGCCGCTTTCCGGGGTGTGACGGTAATAGCGCGGCCGCCGGCCGACCTGAACAAAGCCGGCGCCGGCGTAAAGGCGGCGCGCGGCCGTATTGCCAGCGGCGACTTCGAGAACGAGCGAGCCGCGGCGGCGCCGACCGGCTTCAGCCATGACCGCGTCGAGCAGCGTTCGCCCGACGCCGCGCCGGCGGCAGCCCGCCATCACGCCCAGTGACAGGATCTCGACTTCGTCGCCGAGATCGCGCGCCAACGCAAAGCCCACCGGCGCATCCTCCCGCCACGCCAGGTAGCCGAACACGCCAACCAGCGCGAGCAGCCGCTGCAGCGCCGCCGCATCCCACGGATCTTCGGGAAAGCAGGCACCGTGCAGATCCGCGAGCGGTGCCGCGGCGGCGGCCGGCAGCGTCGTCACCCGAACGGTCATCGGAAGCCCGCGTCGGGTTTCCGGGGCGAGCTCACATCCGGCGCTCGCAGGTAGAACGGGCGCAGCGCCACCGCCGGCTCGCCGCGGCGCAGCTGGCCGAGCGCCGCAGCCGCGACACCGCAGGCGTCGGGCGACGCGTCGATCAATGCCGCGGCCATGCCCGATTGTGCGAGAGCCTGCGCCGCGACGGTAGCGGCATCGCCGGCGACACGCAGCGGGACGCGGCCGGTAATCGCCGCGACACGATCGGCGAGGTCTGCCGGCGACAATGATTGTGCCGCCGCCAACGGCGCGGACGATCCCGGTGCAAAAAGCTGAACGTAGAGATCGTCGCGACGGCTGTCGAGCGCCACCAGAAGCACACGATCGTCACCGCAGGCAGCGCCGGCGACGACGGCGGCGACCGCCTCGAAGCTGCTGACGCCGATGGTCATCGCACGGGCGGCCAGCGCGATGCCATACGCCGCCGCGAGACCGACGCGGATGCCGGTGAACCCCCCGGGCCCGACCGCGGCCGCGACGACGTCGAGGTCACCGGCCGCCAGCCCCGCCTCGGCCATGACCCGGTCGATCACCGGCAGCAGCACCTCGGCGTGGCCGTGCCGCAGCGCCCGCCGCTCGGCCGCCACGACCCTGTCGCCGCGCACCAGCGCCGCCGAGCAGGCCGAGCCGGCCGTCTCAATCGCGAGCAGCGCCCGGACGACGCTCACACCGCGCGGACTTCGACAACTTCTGGAATGTAGTGGCGCAGCATGTTCTCGATGCCGGCCTTCAGCGTCGCCGTCGAGCTCGGGCAGCCGGAGCACGAGCCCTGCATATGCAGGTAGACGATGCCGTCTTCATAATCTTCGAAGGTGATGTCGCCGCCGTCCATCGCGACCGCCGGCCGCACCCGCGTCTCGAGAAGTTCCTTGATCTGGGAGACGATTTCGGCGTCCTCCTCGGTCCCGCCGCCGTCCGCCGCGGCCGTTTCGGGCGCGCCGACAACGACCGGCCGGCCGGCCGTGAAATGCTCCATGATCGCCGCCAGCACGGCCGGTTTCAGGCGGTACCAGTCGCCGTCGCCACTCTTCGTCACGGTGATAAAATCAGCGCCGAGAAAGACGCCTGCGACTTCCGGCAGTTCGAACAACCGCTCCGCCAATGGCGAGCGCGCCGCCGCGCCGCGCTCGGGGAAATTGGCGGTTCCCCGCTCCATAACAGTGCAGCCCGGCAGAAATTTCAAGCTGGCCGGGTTGGGCGTCTGCTCGGTCTGGATGAACATTGGGCGGCTCCGCGACAGGTGGCATAGCAGCGCCATAAGCATGGGGTCTTACCGCCGCGAATCAAGCCCGCCGCCGCATTACCGGCCGGTTGGGGGCGAATGGACGACAGCCGGCGCCGGCCGGCGCAAATGCCGCTTGACAACTGGAACAAAACAAGTACTATATCGCCATCCGCCGCGCGTTGCGCGGCCCTGCCCGGTGTGGAATAAGGGGGGAGCGGATCATGCAGACCGCGTTGCGCCTGTTGGACAAGGAGATGATGGACAAGCAGCGGGCCCTCGATGCCGCCCTGGGGCAGATCGAACGCGCCTTCGGCAAGGGCTCGATCATGAAACTGGGCTCGCGCGAGGCGCCGTCGGATATCGATGTGATCTCGACGGGTTCCTTGGGCCTCGACATCGCGCTCGGCATCGGCGGCTTGCCGCGCGGTCGGGTCGTCGAGATTTACGGTCCGGAGAGCTCGGGCAAGACGACGCTGGCGCTGCACGTCGTCGCCGAGGCGCAGAAGGGCGGCGGCACCTGCGCCTTTATCGACGCCGAGCACGCGCTCGATCCGGGCTATGCCAGAAAGCTCGGGGTCGATGTCGACAACCTTCTGATTTCGCAGCCGGATGCCGGCGAGCAGGCGCTCGAAATCGCCGACACGCTGGTGCGCTCGGGCGCGATTGACGTCCTCGTCATCGATTCGGTCGCCGCGCTCGTGCCGCGCGCCGAGCTGGAAGGCGAGATGGGCGACAGCCATGTCGGGCTGCACGCGCGGCTGATGAGCCAAGCGCTACGCAAGCTGACTGGCTCGATCTCCCGCTCGCGCGCGATGGTCATCTTCATCAATCAGATCCGCCTCAAGATCGGCGTCATGTTCGGCAATCCCGAAACGACGACCGGCGGCAACGCGCTCAAGTTCTACGCCTCGGTCAGGCTCGACATCCGCCGCATCGGCGCGATCAAGGAGCGCGATCAGGTGATCGGCAACCAGACCCGCGTCAAGGTCGTCAAAAACAAGGTGGCGCCGCCGTTCAAAGTCGTCGATTTCGACATCATGTACGGCGAGGGGATTTCGAAACGCGGCGAACTCATCGATCTTGGCGTGCAGGCCGGCGTCGTCGAAAAATCCGGTTCGTGGTTCTCTCATGACGGCCAGCGGATCGGGCAGGGGCGCGAAAACGCCAAGACCTATCTCAAGGATCACGCGGAGGTCGCCGAGCAGATTGAGCGCGCGATCCGTGAGAATGCCGGCCTCGTCGCCGACGCGATGATGGCGGCGCCGGGCGACATCGCCGCCGAGGAGTGAGGCCAGAAGGCCGGGTGCCGGCGCGGGCTGCGGGTTGCTCCCGTCTGTGGCGTCGTCAGAGCGCCGCCGCCGCCTTCAGCACGTCGGCGACATGGCCGCCGATTTTGACCTTGTGCCAGACGCCGCGCACGACGCCGCCTTTGTCGATGAGGAATGTGCTGCGCTCGATGCCCATGTATTTGCGGCCGTACATGCTCTTTTCGACCCACACGCCGTAGCGCTCGGTGACCTTGCCGTCGGCGTCGGATGCGAGCATGAACGGCAGCCCGTGCTTTTTCTTGAAGCGGTCGTGCGAGGCGACCGAATCGCGCGAGACGCCGATAACGACCGCGCCGGTCTTGCCGTAATCCGGGAATGCGTCGCGGAATCCACACGCCTCGGCGGTGCAGCCCGAGGTGTCATCCTTCGGGTAGAAATACAGCACGACCGGCTTGCCGCGTAGCGTCGACAGCGTAACCGCGCCGCCGCCGTCGGTCGGCATCGTAAAATCGGGCGCCACCTCGCCGACATCGACGCTCATTCCGCGCTCTCCCCTGATCGGCCGCTGCCTCCGGTCGCAAGCCGCCGCGCCGGCCGCGCGATCAGCCGCTCGTACCAGGCCGCGACCCGGCCGCAAGCGGCTGTCATATCCGCTTCAAGGCGGGCGAAGTCAATCGCCCCGGCGCAGCGCGCCAAGGTCGCGCCGCCCGGCCCCGCGAGTGCTGCGGCGTGCGGCGCGCCGTCGAGCAGCAACGCCATGAGCGCCCGCAGCCGGCGCAGCAGCGTCAGCGCCTCCTGAAGCTCGCTTGCGGCTTGCGGCGGCAGGGCGCCGGCGGT
>JASIAN010000075.1 GCA_030042035.1 Alphaproteobacteria bacterium
CGCGCATAAGGGGCCGGTCGGCAACATCATCCACCAGCTGATCGGCGGCTTGCGCGCCGCGATGGGCTATACCGGCAATGCGACGATCGCCGAATTGCAGCGCAACTGCACGTTCGTTCGCATCACCGGCGCCGGATTGCGCGAAAGCCACGTCCACGACATCGCGATCACCCGCGAGTCGCCGAATTACCGACAGGATTTGTGACCCCTGGGCGCGGATCGCGGCCCTCTTCCCGTCATGGCCGGGCCGGCCGCAGGCCGAGACCCGGCCATCCACGAGCCGCCTGCGATCTGCTAGACGTAGATGGCCGGGTCAAGCCCGGCCATGATGCTGTGGTGGAAGGTGCGGGTTGACTCCCGGGGCGCGGATCGCGGCCGCGATCGACATTCTGGCGGCAATCGAGGAAGGCACGCGGCCGGCCGACGATATCGCCGCCGAGTATTTCCGCCGGCGCCGCTATATCGGTGCCAAGGACCGCATCGCCATTTCGGCGCATGTCTATGCCGTATTGCGCCATCGGGCGAGCATCGACTGGTGGATCGCGCGCGCCTCTAAGGGCGACATCGCGCCCGGCGCCCGCAGCCGCATCATCGCGGCGCTGCCGATCATCGACAAATGGAGCGAGGCGGAAGTCGCGGCAAGTTGTGATGGCGGGCGGTTTCGCCCGGCGCCGCTGTCGCCGGCTGAGCAGCGCCTCGTGCACGCTCTCGCCGGCCGCACGCTGACCCATCCCGACATGCCGCGCGCGGTCGCCAATGACATCCCCGATTGGCTCCTGCCGCATCTCGAAGCCGTCTACGGCCGCCGCCTCGAAGACGAGATCGCTGCGCTCAACGCGCCGGCGCCCTTCGATCTGCGGGTCAACGCGCTGAAAGGAGACCGCGAGACGGCGCGCCGCACGCTTGCCGCCGAGCATATCCAGGCCGAGCCGACGCCGTTCTCGCCGCTCGGCCTCAGGCTCCGCTCCCGTGCGCCGCTCGCCGCCACCGCGGCATTCAAAGACGGCCTCGTCGAGGTGCAGGACGAGGGATCGCAGATCGCGGCATTGCTCGCCGGCGCGCGGCCGGGCATGCGGGTCGTCGATTTCTGCGCCGGCGCCGGCGGCAAGACGCTGGCCTTGGCGGCGCAGATGGGAAACCGCGGCAAGCTCGTCGCCTGCGACACGGCAGCCTGGCGCCTGGAGCGCGCCGGGCAGCGGCTGCGTCGCGCCGGCGTCAACAATGTCGAGCGGCGCGCGCTGTCGAGCGAGCGCGACCCGTGGGTCAAGCGCCATGCGGCGGCCTTTGACCTCGTGTTTGTCGATGCGCCGTGCCTCGGCGTCGGCAGCTGGCGCCGCAACCCCGACGCCAAATGGCGCTCGACGCCCAATGACCTCGCCGAACTCGTCATCCGCCAGCACGACATCCTTGCGAGCGCCGCGCGGCTCGTAGAACCGGGCGGTCGGCTCGTTTACGTCACGTGCTCGCTACTGCGCGAAGAAAACGAAGCGCAGGCCGAAGCCTTTGTCGCCGCCCACGCCGACTTTGCGCTCTATCCGGCGTCGCGCGCGTGGGCGGAGACGATCGGCGGCGCCTCGCCCGGCGGCGACGATTACCTCCGGCTCACCCCCGCCCGCCACGGCACCGACGGGTTTTTCGCCGCGCTGTTTGCCCGCATCCCGACCGCCGCGGGATGAACGTCAGCCGAGCCGGGAGATCAGCGCCTGCGCGGCGGCGGGGGCGCGCACCTTGGCGCCGTTGATGAAATAGAGGAAACAGTCGCGGCCCTCGCCGGCCCAGCCCTCGAGGCGCTGGGCCCACGCGTCGAGCGCGGCGGCCGAATAGCCGGTTTCCTCTTTGTCGGAGCAGCGGCGCAGCCGCAGATACGCAAAACCGGGCGCGGTCAACTCCTCAAAGGCCGGGTATTTCGCATCATCGACCTGCGCGGCGGCAATACCGCGCTCGCGCAGCAGATCGAAGAATTGCGGCGTGCGGAAGCTCGCATGCCGCACCTCGACGACATGCCGCAGCGGCCGGCCTGCGAGGTCCCGCGGCAACAACGCAACAAACGCGGCGAAATCGGCGGCATCAAATTCCTGGGACGGCGCAAACTGCCACAGGATCGGCCCGAGCTTGTCACCCAATTCGAGAAAGCCGCTGTCGAAAAACCGCGGCATATAAGGTTCGGCCGAGGCCAACTCGCCGCGGTGTGTCAGAAACCGCGGCCCTTTCAGCGAAAAGACGAAGTTATCGGGCGTCTCATCGCGCCATTTCTTGAAGCTCGCCGGCGTCTGCGTGCGATAGAACGTGCCGTTGATCTCGATCGCCGTCACCTGCCGGCTGGCATAGGCGAGTTCCGCGGCCTGGCGCAGCCCCTTTGGGTAGAACGCGCCGCGCCACGGCGGAAACACCCAGCCACCGATCCCGACCCGTATGCTGCCGCGGTTTTGCATCGCCGACCCAAGTTGTAGACTGCCGCTGCCACCACGCAAGGAGAAAGCCAATGCCAGTCAAAGCCGGAGTCGTTCGCGCCGGAGCGCGCCAGACGCGGCGCGGCAGCCCCGACACCTTCACCGGCGTCGTCTTCCAGGACCCGGTCGTCGTCGCCGAGGCGCCGTCGCGCATGGGCGGTTCGGTCGTCACGTTCACACCCGGCGCCCGCACCGCCTGGCACTCGCACCCGGTGGGCCAGACGCTCTATTGCCTTTCGGGTATCGGCCGCATCTGCTTTGAGGGCGAACAGCCGCAGGTGCTGAACCCGGGCGATGTCGTCAACATCCCGCCCGACACATTGCATTGGCACGGCGCCTCGCCCGATCGCCTCTTCGCGCATCTCGCGCTATCGGAACAGGGCGAACGGGGCCAAGGCACATCCTGGGGCAAGCACGTCAGCGACGAGGAATACACTCAGGCCGCCACCGGCGGCTGATCAGGCGCCGAGCGGATTGCTTCGCTCCACTCGCAATGACAATTCCTGATGTCATTGCGAGGAGCGGAGCGACGAAGCAATCTCGTCGTTACACTCCGCTCGCCGGGTTGAGGGCGGCGCGCCAGCGCTGCAGCGCGGCGCGCAGCGCCTGGGCCAGTTCGCGGCGCATCGGCGCGCCGAGAAAATCGCCGATCGCGAACTCTTTGCCGTGCGAGGCGAGGAACAGCCGGTTCGACTCGTCCGGCTTTTCGTCGAGCACGACGCGCAGCCAGAACGGCTGGAACCGCCACATCCGCCGGCTACCGTAGATGTCGATGCGCTCGACCGTGAAATCGTCCTGCAAGAGGCGCAGAATCTCGCGCTGCCGCGCGCTGCGGTAGCTGAGGCGGAAGGCGATGTAGAGGCCCAAGACGTCGAGACCGAAAAAGCCGATGACCGGCCAGCAGCCAAACGACACGAAAACGACGCCGACAACGATGCTGAGCATACCCAACAGCAGCATCAGCACATGAAAGCCGCGCGGCGGCAGGCTGCGGTGCGGCAGCAAGATGCGTTCGAAAAAGATGTCCTCGCCCGCGCTCATCGCCGCCGTATCCATCGTCGTCTCTGATAAGAACCCGCGCCACAAGAGGCGGGTTCTACAACGTAAAGCCGCCGTCGATAATGTGAATGGCGCCGGTCGTGAATGCCGCCTCGTCGGAGGCGAGATAGACCGCCAGCGCCGCTACCTCCGCCGCCGTGCCGAGCCGGCCCAGAGGCTGCCGCTCGACAAACGCACGGCGCGCCGCCGCGCTGCCGCCCGGCAGCAGCCGGCCCTGCGTCGCGATCCGCTCGTCGAGCGACGGGGTCGCGATCGTGCCCGGGCAGATCGCGTTGCAGCGGATGCCGCGCGCGATGAAATCGGCCGCGACCGATTTGGTCAGCCCGATCACCGCGGCCTTTGTCGCGCCATAGACGCAGCGGTTGGGCGCGCCTTTGACCGAGGAGACGGTAGAGGCCATGTTGATGATCGAGACGCCCGCCGGACTTCTCTGCGCATGCTCCAGCATCTTCGGCAGAAGCGCGCGGATCATCAGGTACATCGAGCGGACGTTGAGGGCGAACGAGAAATCCCATTCGTCCGGCTGCACGTCGAGCACGGTGCCGTGATGCACAAAGCCGGCGCAGTTGAACAGAATATCGAGCGGCCCGACTTCGTCGGCGAGTGCCGCGATCGCGGCCGGATCGGTGACATCAAGGCGCCGGGTTGCGATAAAGGCATCCGCGAGGTCGGCGAGCTTATCTTCGGCAATATCGGTCGCCAACACGTTCGCTCCCTCGGCGGCAAACGCAAGCGCCGCCGCGCGCCCGATGCCCTGCCCCGCCGCCGTGACGAGCGCGCGCTTGCCTGCGAGCCGATCCGCCATGCCGCCGCTCCCGTCAGGCGTCAGACGGGAAAAATTGCCATGCCGGCCGCCTGCAATGCAAACAAAGTTGGGAAGGCGTCAGCCGCGGGCGGCGAGGACGCGATCGACCATCGCCTGCGCCGCGCCGAGGTAATTTCCCGGGTCGGTCAGCGCACGCAATGTGTCGGCGCCGAGCGGACCCACAACGTCCGGCACCTCGAGCAGCACGTCGTAAAGCGGCCGGTCCTGCTCAATGGCGGTGCGGCACGCGTCGTAGACGAAATCGTGCGCCGCGTTGCGCCCGGTATGGGGCGCGAGGCCCATCATGACCGCTTCGGCGACGATGAGCCCATGCGTCATGCCTAGGTTCTTCGCCATTCGAACGGGATCGACAATGAGGCCGCCAAGCATGAATTTCGCCTGGGCCAGCGCGCCGGCGGCGTAGCCGAAGCTCTCCGGCAACGCAATCCACTCGACATGCCAGGGGCCCGTCGCCCGCTCGAAATCGCTGACGAGCGCGTCGAGCATGAGCCCCGCATGCTGGCGCAACGCCTTCGCGGCGGCGAGGATCAGCTCGCACGAAATCGGATTGCGCTTCTGCGGCATCGTCGAGGAGGAGCCGCGGCCGGCGACAAACGGCTCGGCCGCCTCGCCGAATTCGGTCGCCGACATCAGCATCACGTCGAACGCGATCTTGCCGAGACTGCCGCCGAGCAGCGCGAGGAACTGCACCGTTTCGACGATCGCATCGCGCGCGACATGCCAGGTGATCGCCGGCTCGCCGAGCCCCAGTTCGCGCGCCAGTTCGCGGCGCGCGGCGAGCGCCGCCTCACCGTCGCCCAACGAGGCAAGCGTCCCGGCGGCGCCGCCGAATTGCGCGACAAGGACGCGCGGCTTCAGCTCTGCGAGCCGCGCGGCATGGCGGTCGAACGCCGACAGCCACACCGCGGCCTTGAAACCAAAAGTGATCGGCAGCGCGTGCTGCAAATGGGTGCGCCCGGCCATCGGCTGATCGCGCCAGCGCCGCGCCAGCGCTGCGAGATGACCGCGCACCGCCGCGAGGTCTTCCGCGATCAGCTGCAGCCCCGCGCGGATCTGCAAGACGGCGGCGCTGTCCATGATGTCCTGCGTCGTCGCGCCCCAATGCAGCCACCCTCCTGCCTCGCCGGCGCGCTCGGCGAGCTGGCGCACGAGCGGCAGGATCGGATAGCCGACGTTGGCGGTCTCGCGCTGCAGGCGGACGAGGTC
>JASIAN010000010.1 GCA_030042035.1 Alphaproteobacteria bacterium
TGCAGGCCCACAAGCCGCTCGACATCATCAACGACATCCTGCTCTCCGGCATGAAGACGGTCGGTGAATTGTTCGGCGCCGGCAAGATGCAGTTGCCGTTCGTGTTGCAGTCGGCCGAGACGATGAAGGCGGCGGTGCGTTATCTCGAACCGTTCATGGAGCGGGTCGAAGGCCGGGAGAAGGGTACGGTCGTGCTCGCGACGGTGCGCGGCGACGTCCACGACATCGGCAAAAACCTCGTCGATATCATATTGACCAACAACGGCTACCGCGTCGTCAACCTCGGCATCAAGCAGCCGATCGGCGCAATATTGGAGGCCGCGAAGGAATACCGCGCGCATGCGATCGGCATGTCGGGCCTCTTGGTCAAATCCACCGTCGTCATGCGCGAAAACCTCGAAGAGATGAGCCGGCAGGGGCTCGACGTGCCGGTCATGCTCGGCGGAGCGGCGCTGACCCGCCGCTATGTCGAGGAGGACTGCGCCCGGGCCTATGCCTGCGGCCGCGTCGCCTATGCGCGCGACGCGTTCGACGGGCTGGCGCTGCTGGATCGCATCGTCGGGAACAATTTCGATGGCTACCTCGCCGACATCCGCGCGAAGAACGCCGGCCGCCCAGTCAACGAAAAAAGGAAGCTCGGGCGCGCCGCCGACGCGCGGCCGCTGCGGCCGGTCGATCTTGAGGAAATCCGCCTGCGCCGCGCCGAGCTGTCGCGCGGCGTGCCGGTGCCGACGCCGCCGTTCTGGGGGGCGCAGACGATCGCCCGTGTGCCGGTCAAGGCGATCGTGCCCTATCTCAACGAGCGCATGCTCTATCAATTCCAGTGGGGCTACCGGAAGGACGGCCGCTCGCTCGCCGAATACAAGGAGTGGGCGAAGAAGGGGCTGCGCCCGGTCTTGGCGCGCATCGCCGACATCGCGATCCGTGAGGACATCCTCGTGCCGCAGGCTGCCTATGGCTATTGGCGCTGCGCCGCTGAAGGCAATGACGTGATCCTGTTCGCCGAGGACGGACGGCGCGAGGCCGCGCGCTTCTCGTTCCCCCGGCAAGCGAAGGACGGCGGGCTGTGCATCGCCGATTTCTTCCGCGATATCGATGACCCGCAGCGCGACGTGATCGGGCTGCAGGTCGTCACGATGGGGCGGCGCGCCTCCGATGCTGCGCGCGAATGGTTCGCCGGCGACCGCTACCAGGATTATCTCTACCTGCACGGCCTGTCGGTCGAGATGGCCGAGGCCTTCGCCGAATATCTGCACAAGCGCATCCGCGGCGAACTCGGCTTCGCCGCCGAGGAGGCGCGCGACCACGACGAGATGCTGGCGCAGGGTTACCGCGGCAGCCGCTATTCGTTCGGCTATCCCGCCTGTCCCAATCTCGCCGACCAGCGGCAACTCTTGGCATTGCTGCGGGCCGACGAAATCGGCATCACGCTCAGCGACGAAGACCAGCTCGACCCCGAGCAATCGACGTCGGCGATCGTCGTCCACCACCCGCAGGCGAAATACTTTTCGGTGTAGCGGACCTACCCCGGCGCGCGGTGCAGCAGATGCTGGCCCCAGGGAGCGAAGGCGGCCTGCCGGCTGGCGGCGGTGTGGGTCAGCATCGTCATCATGTCGCGCCGCATCTGCTGCAGCGGGTCGTCGTCATAGACCGAACGGGCGCCGGACAATTCGCACAGTCGTTCGAGGCCCCAGGCGGCCTGATGCTGCGCCCAGGTCATGTCGCGGCGGGCGCGCATCGCTTCGGCCTCGGTGATGCGGCGGCCGCTGCCGACCTCGGCGGTGCTCGTCTCGCGGCCGCTGTGCAACAGCAGCGTTGCGGCATCGATGGCCGCCGACGCCTCGCCCAACGCGACCTGCACGAATTCGGAATCGGCCAGCCGCCGGACACCGCGCGACACGCGCCCCGATAATGACCCGCATGCGATATCGAGCGCGCGGCCGGCGAGCGCGATCGGCACCGGCGGCAGCGAATACGAGACGAGATAGCCGCGCGGCGCGCGCAACACCGGATAGTCGGGGTGCACCGCGGCGCCGGGCGGCGTGCCGGCGAACAGGTCGCTGACCATGACGACGCGGTGCTGGGGCACGAACACGTCGTCGAGGATCAAGGATTTCGAGCCGGTGCCGAGCAGCCCCAGCACGTGCCAGTCGTCGTCGATCGCGACGTCCGACAGCGGCACCAGCAGATAGGCGATCGTGCGCGGGTCGCCCATCTCGCCGAGAAAGGCGCCGATGATCCCCCATTGCGCATGGTCGCAGCCGCTTGAAAACGTGTAGCGGCCAGAGAGCCGCCAGCCGCCGGCGCAGCGCCGCGCGGCGGCGCGCGGCGCCAGCGAGGACGAGGCGACCGCCTCGGGGTCGGCGCCCCACACGTCGATCTGCGCCTGTTCCGGGTATTGCGCGATGATCCATTGGTGCTCGGCCAAGACCGCATAGACCCAGCCCGACGATGCGTCGCCGTGGGTCAATTCCTCGACGATGCGCGAGAACAGGCTGAAGCGGCCCTGCAACCCGCCGAAGCGCTTGGGCTGCAGGATGCGCAGGATGCCGGCTTCCTTGTACTCGGCGATCGTCTCGGCCGGCAGCTTGCGCGCCGCGGCAGCGGCGGCCGCGCGCTCGGCGAGGCGCGGGACGAGCGCTCGCGCGCGATCGAGCAGCGCCCGTTCGTCCTCCGGCAGACCGCCGTCGTCTCCCGACCGCGATCTGCCGCTGCGACCGCCCATGCTCATGCGGCGGCGGCGACCGGGATCGGCGGCTCGCCCTTCAGCATCAGCCGCCACAGGTAGCGCCGCTCGTTCATATCGTAATCGGGGTTGGCCTTGTGCATGACGCTGCGGTTGTCCCACAGCACCATGTCGCCGTAGCGCCACTGATGGCGGTATTCGTATTGGGGCTTGGTTGCGTGCGCCATCAACTCGGCAACGAGAGCGAGCGCCTCCTCGTCCGGCATGCCGACGATGCCCTCGATCCTGACCGGGTTGAGGAACAGGGCCTTGCGGCGGTTTTCCGGATGCACGCGGACGAGAGGGTGAATGCCGGCCGGCGGCAGCGCTTTCAGGCTCTCTTCATTCAGCGGCTTCAGCGCGCGCGGGCTGTATTTGCTCAGATACACATGCACCGCCTTGAGGCCGTCGATCTGTCGGCGCATCGCCTCGGGCAGGTCGTCGTAAGCGAGGTGCATGTTGACGTATTGCGTGTCGCCGCCCGTTGTCGGCAGCGCGACGGGATAGAGGATCGTTGCCTTTGGCGGCGCTGGATGGTTCGAGTGGTCGGTGTGGAACGTCTCGCCGGGAATGAGCCGCCTGCCGCCGAGAAATTCCTCGTTCGACACGTAATACATCTCCGGAAAACCGGGGATGTGATGGTCCTTCTTGTCGTGCGGCTGGAGTTCGCCCCACAGCTGCACGGCCCTGACGAAATCGCCAGGCTCGTAGTGCTGGTCCCGCACGACGAGCACATGGAATTGCGCAAAGGCGTGGTTCAGCGCGGCACGGGTGTCGTCATCGACCGGCTGGCGCAGATCGAGGCCGCGCACCTCGGCGCCGGTATGCGCGGTCATCGGAATGATCGTAAACGCCATCGTCGCTGCGCTCCCGTTGCCTATGGCGTGAGACTATGGCGTCCGCCGGCGAGCGTCAAACCGTCGCCGGCGGGGGCGCGCAGGCAGGGGGCGCGGCAAATACATCGGCGAACCTCGCCTGCAGCGCCTGATCGACCTCCGCCATCGTCGCCGCGATGCCGAGCGCCGCCAACGAGGTCACGCCATGCTCGCGGATGCCGCACGGGACAATGCCGCGGAACTGATCGAGATCGGGGGAGACGTTGAGCGCGACGCCGTGATAGCTGACCCAGCGCCGCACGCGCACGCCAATCGCCGCGATCTTGGCCTCGCGCCCGCCGGCAGCGGCAATCCACACGCCGACCCTCCCGGCGCGCCGCTCGCCGCGGACGCCGAACGAGGCCAGCGTCCGGATCATCCATTCTTCGAGTCGCCACACATGACAGCGCACGTCGCGGCCGTGCCTGTTGAGGTCGAGCAGCACGTAGGCGATGCGCTGGCCCGGCCCGTGATAGGTGTATTGCCCGCCGCGGCCGCTGCGATAGACCGGCAGCCGCATGGGATCGATGAGGTCCTCGGCCTGCGCGCTGGTGCCGGCGGTATAGATCGGCGGGTGTTCGAGGAGCCAGACGAGTTCCGCCGCGGCGCCGTCGCGGATTGCCGCGACGCGCGCCTCCATCGCGGCCACCGCCGCCTCGTACGGCACCGGCGCCGCATCACGGCGCCACTCGATTTCGCCTGCGTCCGTGCCCATCTCTCGGTCCATTCGCCTTGATATGCTATCGCGTGTTTGCTAAGCACGCGCGCCATTCTCGGCCCGCCCGCGGCGGGCACGACGTGCGGTCGTGGCGGAATTGGTAGACGCGCAGCGTTGAGGTCGCTGTGGAGGAAACTCCGTGGAAGTTCGAGTCTTCTCGACCGCACCATAAAGCCTGGGCCCGATCTTTTTGTTCCAACACCGTGAATCGATGCCACCGATGGTAGCAAATCGACGCGCGCTTCGCTAAGCTCGATCGCACGCACTTTTCGGGGGAGCGGGGGCGGTGCGGATCAGAAGTGTGTGGCCGCTGCTGGCGGCCCTGTTTCTTGCGGCGTGCGGCAACGAGCGCGCGTTCCTGCCCAGCATCCACGATGCGGACCTGTCCCCTGCGGTCAGCAACGCCGATCCGCCGCCGGTCGTCACGCCTCCCGCGCCGCCGGCGCGCGCCGCCGCGTCGTGGGGCATCGATCTCGCCAGCGACACGAGCCCCTTTCTGAACCAGCTGCGGCACGGCGGCATCCAGTTTGTCGCGCGTTATTATCGCGATCCGAGTTCGCGGCTGCCGCGGTTGACCCCGACAGAGGCGCAGCATCTGTCGGCGCTGGGGCTGAACATTGTCGCGGTGTGGGAATCGTATTCCGATAATCCTGCCTATTTCTCATATGCGCGCGGCTATTGGGATGCGACGAAGGCGGCGCTGGAGGCCGTGGCGACGGGCCAGCCGGCCGGCACCGCGATCTACTTCGGCGTCGATTTCAACGCGCAGGGCTGGCAGCTGGCGACGGTTGAGCAGTATTTCCGCGGCATCGACGCCGGCATGGCGGCGGTCGGCCGCGGTCGGCCGCCGTACGGGATCGGCGTTTACGGCTCGGGCGCCGTGTGCCGGCTCATCAAAGGCTCGGGGCTGGCTGAGTTCGCTTGGCTGGCGAATTCGACCTTGTGGGCCGGCGATCGGACCTATCGGAACTGGAACATCCGGCAGGGAACGCGGTTCGCGACGCTGTCCTTCGATCACGATGCCGACGAGGCGTGGGGCCAATATGGCGCGTTCCAGGTTGCCGTCGATCCGAGGTCGGCCGCGCCCGTCTTTGCCGCCGCCGATCAGGCCCTGGCGCCACCCGCCGAGCGGGAATGGGTGACGGCGGCGCTCGACCGCGGGCTGCGCCGCTGAGGCGTGCACTGGGCTTCGCGCCGCGCCATAGTGGCGGCATGCAGAACACCCGTCTCGCCGCGCTCGACCACGACCTCGGTCCCGAGATCGACCTGTTGCGCGACACGGTGCGCGATTTCGCCGACGACAAGATCGCGCCCATCGCCGCCGACATCGACAAGACCGACCGCTTCCCGATCGAACTGTGGCCCGAGATGGGCGCGCTCGGGCTCTTGGGCATCACGGTCGAAGCGGAATACGGCGGCGCCGGCATGGGGTATCTGGCGCATTGCGTCGCGATGGAGGAGCTGAGCCGCGCCTCGGCCGCGGTCGGTCTCAGCTACGGCGCGCATTCCAACTTGTGCGTCAACCAGATCCGCCGCAACGGCAGCGACGCCCAGAAGCGTCAATATCTGCCGAAGCTGATCTCAGGCGAACACATTGGCGCCTTGGCGATGTCGGAGCCGGGCGCCGGCTCCGATGTCGTATCGATGCGCCTCAGAGCCGAGCGGAGCGGCGACCGCTATATCCTCAACGGCACAAAACTGTGGATCACCAACGGCCATGTCGCCGACACGCTCGTCGTTTATGCGAAGACCCGCCCCGACGCCGGCCCGCGCGGCATTACCGCGTTCCTGATCGAAAAGGGCATGCGCGGCTTTCGCCCGGCGCAGAAGCTCGACAAGCTCGGCATGCGCGGCTCGCCGACCTCGGAACTGGTGTTCGAAGATTGCGAGGTGCCGGCCGGGAATGTGCTGGGCCAGGAGGGTGAAGGTGTGCGCGTGCTGATGAGCGGCCTCGACTTTGAGCGCGCCGTGCTCGCCGCCGGGCCGATCGGCATCATGCAGGCCTGCCTCGATGTCGTGATCCCCTACATCCACGACCGGAAGCAGTTTGGTCAGCCGATCGGCGAATTCCAGCTGATCCAGGGCAAGATCGCCGACATGTACGCCCAGGCGAGCGCCTGCCGCGCCTATGTCTACGCCGTTGCGCGCGCCTGCGACCGCGGCCAGACGACGCGGAAGGACGCGGCCGGCGCCATCCTCTATGCCGCCGAGGCGGCGACGCGGATGGCGCTCGACGCGGTGCAAATTTTGGGCGGCAACGGCTACATCAACGACTATCCGACCGGCCGCCTGCTGCGCGACGCCAAGCTTTACGAGATCGGCGCCGGCACCAGCGAAATCCGCCGCATGCTGATCGGCCGCGAGATTTTCGCGGAGACGGCGTAGGCGCCCGCGACAGAAGCGGGAGGCGCCGGCCCCCACTGGTCGGGGGCGACAGTTCGCCGGCTCGGCGCTATGATCGGCACCGGCGGGCCCGTAGTTCAGCTGGTTAGAACGCGCCGCTCATAACGGCGTTGTCGCAGGTTCGAGTCCTGCCGGGCCTACCGTTCTGCGCCGCGGAGCTGCGCTTGTGATGCCGATCGATTTTGTCACCGATCCCAGCCGTTATCGCCATTGGCGGCTGGCATGCGACGGTCCGGTCGCGACATTGACCCTCGATGTCGATCCCGCGGCGGGCCTGTTTCCCGGCAGCGAATTGAAGCTCAATTCGTACGATCTCGGCGTCGATATCGAACTCGCCGACGCGGCGATGCGGCTGCGCTTCGAGCATCCCGAAGTGCGCGTCGTCGTCGTCCGCTCGGGCAAGGACAATGTGTTCTGCGCCGGCGCCAATATCGGCGCCCTGGCGCAGGCGTCGCATGCGCACAAGGTCAATTTCTGCAAATTTACCAACGAGACGCGTCTCGCGATTGAGGACGCGTCGGAAAATTCCGGCCAGCGCTGGCTCGCTGCGGTCTCCGGCACCGCGGCGGGCGGCGGCTATGAACTGGCGGCGGCGTGCGACTGGATCCTGCTGATCGACGACCGCCGCTCCGCCGTGTCGTTGCCGGAACTGCCGCTCCTCGCAGTCCTGCCCGGGACCGGCGGGCTGACGCGCCTGACCGACAAGCGCAAGGTGCGGCGCGACCGCGCCGATCTGTTCTGTGCCGCCGAGGAAGGCGTGCGCGGTGCCCGCGCCGCCCAGTGGCGGCTCGTCGATGAACTCGCGCCGCCCTCGGCGTGGGAGGAAAAGGTGCGCGAGCGCGCGCTGGCGCTGGCGGCTCGCTCCGACCGGCCGGCCGGCGCCCGGGGCATCGCGCTGCCGCCGCTCGACCGCACGATCGGCAACGGCGCAATCGTTTATCGCCATGTCCGGATGGCGCTCGACCGCGCGCGCCGCATCGCCGAGATCGCGATCCTCGGGCCGAAGATGGTTCCCTCGGACCTCGCCGGCATCCATCGTCAGGGCGCTCGATTCTGGCCGCTGGCGATGGCGCGCGAACTCGACGACGCGATAGTGCATCTGCGCTTCAACGAGCCGGAACTGGGCATCCTCGTTTTTCGCTCGGAGGGCGATCCCGCCGCGGTCATCGCGGCCGACACTGCGCTCGACCAATTCCGCGACGATTGGTTTGTGCGCGAGGTAGGGCTGTTGTGGAAGCGCGTCTTGAAGCGCATCGACGTGACGAGCCGCAGCCTCTTTACGTTGATCGAACCGGGGAGCTGTTTTGCCGGCTGTCTCGCCGAACTGGCATTCGCCGCCGACCGGGCGCTGATGTTTGCCGGGACGCGCGCCGGCGACAATTGCGCGCCGGCGGCGCTTGCCCTGTCGCGCGGCAATTTCGCCGACTATCCGATGGGCAACGGGCTGTCGCGGCTGGCGACCCGGTTTCTCGGCGAGCCGGCGAGCCTTGAACGCGCCAGAGCGGCGATCGGCGAACCCATTCGCGCGGAACAGGCGGAAGAACTCGGCCTCGTCACCGCGACCTACGACGAAGTTGATTGGGACGAAGAGGTGCGGCTCATGCTCGAAGAGCGCGCGAGCTTTTCTGCGGACGCGCTGACGGGGCTCGAGGCCAATCTGCGCTTTGCCGGGCCGGAGACGCTCGAGACGAAGATTTTCGGCCGGCTCAGCGCCTGGCAGAACTGGATTTTCCAGCGACCCAACGCGATCGGCGCGGCGGGCGCGCTCAAGCGCTACGGCAGCGGCCAGCGCCCCGAATTCGATGCGACGCGGGTATAGGAGAGCGAGTATGCGGGCGATGCAGATCATCGACTGGGGCCAGCCCCTGGAAATGCGCGAATACGCCGATCCCGAGCCGAAGGGCGAAGAGGTGCTGCTCAGGGTCGAATCGGCCGGCGTCTGCCACAGCGACGTGCATTTGTGGGACGGGCATTTCGACCTCGGCGGCGGTCAGCAGATTTCGATGGCGCAGCGCGGCATGACCCTGCCGTTCACGATGGGCCATGAGATCGCCGGCGAGGTAGCAGCCCTGGGACCGCACGCGTCGGGCGTCAACATCGGCGACAAGGTGGTCGCCTATCCGTGGATCGGCTGCGGCGAATGCGCCGTCTGCAAGCGCGGCGAGGAGCTTTTGTGCAACAACCCGCGCACGCTCGGCACCCGCGTCGCCGGCGGCTACGGCAGCCATGTCATCGTGCCGCGCGCGCGTTATCTCTTGCCCTATGACGGCATCCCGCAGGCCTTGGCCGCGACCTACACCTGCTCCGGCATCACCGCCTATTCGGCGCTGAAAAAGACCCGCGAGCACGTCGCCGGCGCCGACGATCATGTCGTCATCATCGGCGCCGGCGGGGTCGGCGGCAGCGCTGTGCACATCGCGCCGGCAGCGGTGCAAGGCAAAATTGTCGTTGCCGACATCGACGCACAGAAACGCGCGCATGCGCGCCAAATGGGCGCCGTCGCGACGATCGACAACGCGGCGCCCGATGCGGTCCGCCAGGTCATGCAGGCGACCGGCGGCGGCGCCGCGGCGGCGATCGATTTTGTCGGCTCGCCGCAGACGATGGCATTCGGCATCAATGTGCTGAGGAAGGGCGGCAAGCTCGTCATGGTCGGGCTTTACGGCGGCGCCTGCCCAGTCTCGACCGTCATGTTCCCGTTCAAGATGATGACGATCGAAGGCTCCTATGTCGGCACGCTCGATGACCTGCGCGAGTTGCTGGCTCTCGTTCAGGCCGGCCGCGTGCCGCCGATCCCGATCGAGACAAGGCCGGCCGACCAGGCGAGCCAGGCATTGCTTGACCTGAAGGCCGGCGGCAAGGTGCGTGGCCGCGTCGTTTTG
>JASIAN010000076.1 GCA_030042035.1 Alphaproteobacteria bacterium
CCGGAAATTGACGGTCGGCAATGGCCGGCCCAATTGCATGACCAGCGCATAATCGCCGACGGTATCAATGATTGCGGCGATCGGCCCGCCGTGCCACTGGCCGGTGCCGCGGCCGCGCTCGAATTCCGGCCGCATCGCGGCGCGCATGACAACCTCGCCCTTTTCCGGATCGGCGGAAACCACGGAAAGGGCCAGGAAATCGATAAATGCCGAATGCGCGAGGCGGCGCTGCAATTCATCGCGGTCAAGGGGTGGATCGCTCATCTTGGCAATACACCGCGCGCCGGCAGGCTGACGTAGCTTATCTCCGAAGAGGTCGTCATCGTTATTCGCTCACTAAAAACCAAGGCGCCCCCTGGCGCGCTATTGTCAGGAATCGCGTCTTCATAATCCTTAACCACGTGTTTGCGAAACCGTTCGATCTCTTTCTCAACCAAGCTCTTCGCATCCGATCTGAGAGGGTCAGGTTTCTCATCATTGCTATCCGTCCGTCCAGATCTCAAATGAGAAATCTGAACACAAATTTTATCGTACAAGTCTTTAACCGAAGACCAATCTAACGGTTCGTACGAAGGCTCACAGAAATCCGATATATTGTGCGCCGTTTTGCGCTTTCCAAAAAATTCAAGAAGATTTCTTGCATGTATCCAAAACGACTCAATTAGCGCATTTTGGGTGACACAATCGGCTACACCTGTGCGCAAGCGTGCATGTGTGGCACGAAACATGTCTATTTCATATCTGACGTGCACTCGGAGAAACGTATCGAGATTAGCGGTTTTCATGATGTCACGACGACTTTGCCGAATACCTGCCGGCCTTCGAGCCGCGCCAATGCGTCGGCCGCGCGCTCAAGCGGGAAGGTCGCGTCAATGACGGCCGTGAGCCTGCCGGCCGCGACCATGTCGAGGAGCGCCGTGATGTCGTCGCGCGCCCAGCCGTTGGAGCCGAGGATCTGCAATTCGAAGGTCCAGATATAGCGGATGTCTTCCGGCGGGTCATACCCCGCCGTCGCGCCGCAGGTCAGCAGGCGGCCGCCGACCCGGAGCACGCGCAGGCTGTTCGTCCAGGTATCGCCGCCGGTGTAATTGACGACGACATCGACGCCGCGGTCGCTGCCGGCGCCGCGCCGCGACGGCTTGCCGAACAGCTCGTAGATTTGCGGCACAAAATCCTGCGCGGCGTAATTGACGATATGGTCGGCGCCGAGCGCGCGCAGCCGCGCAGCTTTTTCCTCCGTGCTGGTCGCGGCGATGACGGTGGCGCCCGCGGCCTTCGCCAGCTGCACGCAGCACACGCCGACCCCGCCCGACGCGCCGAGGATCAGCACCTTCTCGCCGGCCGTGACATGGCCGTTCGTGACCATCATGCGGCGCGCCGTACCATAGGCGCACGGCAGCGCGGCGGCCTGTTCGAACGTGACGCCGTCGGGAATGCGCACGAGCTGGTGCGCCCGCAGCCGGCAGTATTCGGCAAGGCCGCCATGCACGGTTTCGCCGGTGAGGCCGCCCTCGATCCGGTTGATCGGGTCGCCGACGACCCGGTCGCCGATGTTCCAGCCGGAAACGCCGGGGCCGCGCGCGACAACCTCGCCGGCGACATCGAGGCCCATGATCGCCGGCATCGCAATCCTGATCCCCGGCATGCCGCGGCGCGTGAACACGTCGTGATAATTGAGCGCGGTCGCCTTGACGCGCACGACAACATCGCCCTCGCCCGGCAGGGGATCGGGGAAATCGGCCTCGAACCGTGCGCCGCCGGCGCCGTGCTCGCGCAGCACAAACGCTTTCATCGCACGCCCTCTCCGGCGACGAGCGCGGCGGCGCGCGCCGCCAGCGCGCGGCGGTCGATCTTGTTGGTGCCGGCCAACGGCATCTCAGCGAGAACCCAGACGCGGCGCGGGTGCAGATAGGGCGCCGCACGGGCGAGCGCGAATTCCTTGACCTGATCTTCGCTCGGCTGCGCGCCCGGCCGGGCGACGACAAACGCCACCGGCTTTTTGTATTTCAATTCGTCATCGATCGGCACGACCACGGCCTGCCGGATGTCGGGGTGCTGCTCCAGGAGTTTCTCCACTTCGCCGGGGTAGATGTTCTCGCCGCCCGAGACGAACATATCGTCGGCCCGCCCGACAAAGTAATAAAAGCCTTGCGCGTCGCGCCGGAACACGTCGCCGGTGTCGTAAAACCCGTCAGCGGTCATGACCTCGGCGGTCTTGTCGGGGAGGTTGTGGTAGCCGCTCATCAGAGCCGGGCAGCGCATCTGCAACACGCCTTCGTCACCGCCGCCCGCGAGCCGCAATTCGACGTGCGGATGGGCGGCGCCAACCGACAGATCGGGGGTTGGCAGCCCGTCCGGGTGCGGCGCGAAGACGATCGGCCCCGCTTCGGTCGTGCCGTAGGCGTTGGCGACGACGGCGCCCGGAAAGGCGCCACGCGCCGCCGCGACCAGCGCCCGCGACACCGGCGCCGACCCCATGCGCACCGCGCTGACTGACGACAGATCGTGCCGCGCCAGAAGGTCCGGCAGTTGCAGGACCATCGCGATCATCGTCGGCACCGATGTCAACGCCGTCGCGCGATGGGCATTCGCCGCCGCGACGTAGCTCGCGGGCGTGAAGCCGGGCAGCAGAATGATCGTGTCGCCCTGCGCGAGCGCCGCCTGGCACGTTGCCAGCGCATTCATGTGATAGAGCGGCGCTGCGACGAGCGGTCGCTGCGGCGAGCCGCCCACCGGGCGAGCGCGCATCTCGACGACCCACAGATGGCTCAAATGCGACAGCACGACGCCCTTCGGCCGGCCACTCGACCCCGACGTGTAGAGAAACATCGCCGGAGCCGCCGGATCGAGATCAACGGCGCGGAAAAGGCCGGGATCGAGCAAATCGGCGAAATCCTGGCCGAAGATAACGGCTGGCAACCCCGGCGGGCACAAGGGCCGGCGCGCCGCGTCGCACAGCACGAGCCTGGCGTCGCAATCGGCGAGGATCGCCGCGACCGTCGCGGCCGGCAGTTTCCAGTTGACTGGCACCACGACGAGACCGGCGCGCATGATGCCGAGAAAGGCCGCGAGAAACTCGCCGCGGTTGGCCGACAGGATTGCGACCCGCTGGCCGGCGACGAGGCCGCGCGCGAGGAGGCCGCGCGCCACGGCATCGGCCAGCGCATCGAACTCGCGGTAGGAATAATGCCGCGGCGCTGCCTCGCCGCCGAGATCGATCAGCGCGACCCGCTCGGAGTCGCCGGTGCTGTTGATCGCAGCGCCGAGATTGCGCCAGCGGGTCGCGACGAAGGCCGGGTTCATGCGGCGATTATAGCGGGCGGTGGTACAGTCGCCAGCGTTGGTCTGCATGACCGAGGAGACGCCCGATGCCCGACGCTTCCGGTTCCGATCCGCGGCGGTCCGGCCGCCCGCGCAATGTGTTCGGCGAGCCGCTCGCCGAATGCTGCACCCGGCCCTTGACCGGCTTCTACCGCACCGGCAGCTGCGAGACCGGCCCCGATGACATCGGCGTGCACACGGTGTGCGCGCGGGTCGATGCCGCCTTTCTGGCGTTCTCGCGGGCGGCCGGCAACGACCTGTCGACGCCGCTGCCGGCGGCCGGCTTTCCGGGATTGCAGCCGGGCGATTGCTGGTGCCTGTGCGCGGCGCGCTGGCTCGAAGCCTTCGAAGCCGGGCGGGCGCCGAAGGTGCGGCTGGCGGCGACCCACGAGGCGACGCTCGAGATCGTGCCGCTCGATCTCCTCAAAAAACATGCGCTCGACCTCAGCTGAGCCGACGCAGCCGGCGACGGTGCTCAGCGCGGGTGGCGCCAGCGCAGGATCAGCCCTGCCGAACCCTTGACGTGGCTATTTTTCGTTCCGACCCCGAGCGCCTTCGCAAGCGCGTCGCGCGTCAGGCCCGGCGGTAGTGCCTTCGGATCGAGGTCGGTGGCGATGATCGTCAGCGTGTAATGGTGCCAGTCAGTGCCGGGCGGCGTCCCCGGGCCGAAATAGATGCCGGCGCCCATCCGGCTTTTGCCGCCGACGAACTCGTCGGAGGGCTTGCTGATCGCACCCTCGGCGAAATGGGTGACCGAGACCGGGATGCCGTAGATCACCATATGGTCGACCCCAACCGGGACGAGGCCTTCGGGGTCACGCATGACGAGGGCAAAGCTCTTTGTGCCGGGCGGCGGGTTGTGCCAGGCGAGCGGCGGCGAGACGTTCTGCCCGACGCAATTCTTCGCGAATGGCAGGTGCAGTTGCTCTCCGATGGCGCGACTGCATGCGCTCTTGGCGGCGAGAACGCTGTTATCCTCATAGGCGGGTGAGGTCAGCGTGAATACCCCGGCCGCGATCGCCGGTATCGCGACCGCCGCCGCAACCAGCAAGCCGGCCGCAATCGCCAGGCTTCTCGTAACACGCTTCATGGCCTTGCCCCGTTCATTTTAATTTACAGTTGGCTGGCGGGACAACGAGATTTGGACTATTGGCAGCCTCACTGTCTCGCCGCCTCATTGTAGAATTAATGTTTGTCATTCCGCGGCGATCGCGTTTGCCTGGAACGGCGCCGGCGCGGCGCGTTCGGCCCGCTCCATCGGCGCCGGCCACCATTTGTCGTCCCATTCCGAGAACAGGTCGTGCACCCGCGGCATCACCTGTTCGGCAAAGAGCTTCGTATTATATTTGGCCAGTTCCTTGCCCATGCTGCCGAATTGCAGCAGCATCATCAAATGGCCGACATTGAGGTTGGTCGCCACTTCGGTCAACTGCTCGGCGACTTCTTCAGGTGAGCCGATGATGACATAGCCGCGCTCGACGATGTCTTCCATCTGCGTCGTCGCGCGCGCCGCCTGGCGGGCCTGCAGGCTCGCGGCGCGGCCGACCTGGCCCTGGATGCCGGCGCGCTGCGTCGCCTCGGTGATGTAGCCGGGCGGCATCGCCCATTTCGGATCGACCCTGAGGCAGCGGCCGTAGAAATATTCGGCCGACTCGCGATAAAGCTCCATCGCCTTCTGGCGGTTCTCGGCGACGCCGACGAATTGCAGAAAGCCGGCGCGGTAGGGGTTCATATCCTTGCCGAGCCGCTGCATCTCCTCCCAGAAGCCCTTCATCGTGGCTTCACCGTCCTTGTAGCCGAAATAGGAGAGATACGCGTAGACGTAATCCATCTTGGCGCACCACTGCCACGTCTCGATCGAGCCGCCGCCGGGAATCCAGACCGGCGGGTGCGGCTTCTGCACCGGGCGCGGCCAGATGTTGATGTAGCGCTGCTGGTTGTAGCGGCCGTTGAACGCGAAAGTCTCGCGCTCGGTCCACGCGCGCATGACGAGATCGTGCGCTTCGAGATAGCGCTCGCGCAGCATCGACGGGTTCTGGCCATAGGCAAAACACGTGTCCATCGGCGTCCCGACCGGGAAGCCGGCGATGAGCCGCCCGCCCGAGATCACGTCGATCATCGCGAATTCCTCGGCGACGCGGGTCGGCGGGTTGTACAGCGCCAAAGAATTGCCCATCACGCAAATGGCCGCATTGGTCGTGCGGCGCGCCATCGACGAGGCGATCAGGTTCGGCGACGGCATCAGCCCGTAACCGTTAGAGTGGTGCTCGTTGACGCACACCGCGTCGAAGCCGCATTCGGCGGCAAATTCGAGCTCGTCCATGAAGTCGTTGTACATGTGATGGGCGCGCCGCGGGTCGAACAGCGAGGAGTGGATATCGACCCACACCGAGGGGTTCTTGTCCCGGAAATCATCCGGCAGCTCGGTGTACGGCATCAGATGGAACCACATCAGCTTCATGGACAGGTCCTCCGATCGGCGTCTGCCACTGGTGAATAGCATAGGCCGCCCCCCGGTCGTCAATCGTCGGGCCCCCCAAGCCGACCGCTCAGACCTCAAGC
>JASIAN010000077.1 GCA_030042035.1 Alphaproteobacteria bacterium
CCAGCCCGTTGGCGCGGCGCATGGCGCATCACGCCGGGCTCGATCTGGCGGCGATCCGCGGTTCCGGGCCGCAGGGCCGCATCGTCAAGGCCGACATCGCGGCAGCGCTGGCGCATCCCGCCGCGGCGCGGCCGATTGCCGCACCGCTGCCCGCGATTGCTGCGGCCGCGCCGATAACCCCTCCGGTTTTTGCGAAAGAGCAGGTCGTCGCGCTGGCCGGCAACCCGCCCTACGAGGAAAAGCCGCACACCTCGATGCGGCGGGTCATCGCCCGCCGGCTTGCCGAATCGAAGCAGACGGTTCCCCATTTCTATCTGTCGCTCGATTGCGCGATCGACAGATTGCTGGATGTGCGGAAGACGCTCAACGCGAAGTCGGATGCCTATCGCCTCTCGGTCAACGATTTTGTGATCCGCGCCGCGGCGCTCGCGTTGCGTCAGGTGCCGGCGGCCAATGCGTCGTGGTCGGACGACGCGATCCTCTTGTGGCAGCGGGTCGATATTGCGGTCGCCGTCGCGCTCGACGACGGTCTCATCACGCCGATCGTCAAGGCGGCCGACCAGAAGGGGCTGGCGCAGATCGCCGCCGAGACGAAGGACCTCGCCGCCCGCGCCCGCGCCGGCAAATTGAAGCTCGAGGAGTTCCAAGGCGGCACATTCTCGGTGTCGAACCTCGGCATGTATGGCGTCAAGGAATTCGCCGCCGTCATCAACCCGCCGCAGGGCTGCATCCTGGCGGTCGGCGCCGGCGAACAGCGCCCCGTTGTGCGCGATGGCGCGCTCGCGGTCGCGACGATGATGACCTGCACGCTGTCGTGCGACCACCGCGTCGTCGACGGCGCGATCGGCGCGCAATTTCTTGCGGCGTTCAAAAAGCTGGTCGAAGACCCGCTGTCGATGCTGTTGTGACCTGGCTCCGTCACCCCCGCGAATGCGGGGGTCCAGGGTAGCTGCCCGAGCAGTTGCCTCTGGATTCCCGCTCGCGCGGGAATGACGTGTTTGAGGCTGCGGTTCCGATGGGAGCTTCAAAGGCATGCCCGAAAGCTCGTTCGATCTGATCGTCGTCGGTGGCGGGCCGGGCGGCTATGTCGCCGCGATCCGGGCGGCGCAGCTCGGCATGAAGACGGCGCTCGTCGAGCGCGACAAGCTGGGCGGCATTTGCCTCAACTGGGGCTGCATCCCGACCAAGGCGCTGTTGCGCGCCTCGGAAATCCATCACCTGCTGCACCACCTCGACGAATTCGGCTTCGCCGCCCGCGACATTTCCTACGACGCGAAAAAGCTCATTGCGCGGTCACGCGCCGTCGCGAAGCGCCTGTCGGACGGCGTTGCGTATCTGCTGCGCAAGAACCGCGTGACCGTGTTCGACGGCGCGGCGCGCCTTTCCGCCAAAGGCCGGCTGGCGGTCGCGAAGGACGGCACCGCGGTCGCCGACATCGCGGCGCCGCACATCATCCTGGCGACCGGCGCCCGGGCGCGTTCGCTGCCCGGGCTCGAACCCGATGGCAAGCTCGTCTGGACTTACAAGGAGGCGATGGTCCCGCCGGCGATCCCGAAGTCGCTCTTGGTCGTCGGCTCGGGCGCGATCGGCATCGAATTCGCCAGCTTCTACCGCGACATGGGCACCGAAGTAGCGGTCGTCGAGGTGCTCGACCGCATCCTGCCGGTCGAGGATGCGGAAATCTCCGACTTTGCGCGAAAAAGCTTCGCGAAGCAGGGGATCGAAATTCACACCGGCGCGACCGTCAGCGGCCTGAAGCGCGGCCGCAACGACGTCACGGCGACGATCGCCGCCGGTGGCAAATCAACCGAGCTGACCGTCGAGCGCGCCATTCTGGCGGTTGGCATCGTCGGCAATGTCGAGAATCTCGGCCTCGACGGGACGGGCATCACCGTCGAGCGTACGCATATCGTCGTCGATGAATGGCTGCGCACCGGAGAGCGGGGAATTTACGCGCTCGGCGATGTCACGGGGCCGCCGTGGCTGGCACACAAGGCGATGCACGAAGGCGTCATCTGCGTCGAGCACATCGCCGGCGTCAATGACGTGCACCCGCTCGATGTGACGAACATCCCGGCCTGCACCTATTGCCGGCCGCAGGTCGCCAGCGTCGGGCTGACCGAACAGGCCGCCCGCGACCAGGGGCACGAGGTCCGCGTCGGGCATTTCCCGTTTATCGGCAACGGCAAGGCGATCGCGCTCGGCGAGCCGGAGGGCATGGTCAAGACCGTGTTCGACGCCCAGACCGGCGAACTCCTCGGCGCCCATATGATCGGCGCCGAGGTCACCGAGCTGATCCAGGGCTACACGATCGCGAAGTCACTGGAGACGACCGAGGCGGAGCTGATCGGCACGATCTTCCCGCACCCGACGATCTCGGAGACGATGCACGAGGCCGTGCTTGATGCCTATGGCCGCGCCATCCACATTTAGCCGCAGCCGGCGGCCGTCATTGCGAGCAAAGCGAAGCAATCTCGGACCAACGGAATCGCCTACGATCGGGATTGCCTCGTCGCTCCGCGCCTCGCAATGACATTCCCCTTACGCCCAGCAATGCCGCGCCATCCCGAAAAGGCGGCGCGGCCGGATAATCCGAGCCCGCGGAAGCCGCCGTGGCTGCGCGTCAAGGCACCGGGGTCGCCGGAATACCACGCGACGCGCCGGCTCATGCGCGAACTTCAGCTCCATACCGTGTGCGAGGAGGCGGCTTGCCCCAATATCGGTGAATGCTGGAAGGAGCGGCACGCGACCGTGATGATCCTCGGCGCCGTCTGCACCCGCGCCTGCACGTTCTGCAATGTCGCGACCGGACGGCCCGACCGGCTCGACCCGCATGAGCCGGAGCGCGTCGGGGAGGCGGTTACCAAGCTTGGCCTTGCGCACATCGTCGTCACATCGGTCGATCGCGACGATCTCGCCGACGGCGGCGCCGGCCATTTCGCCCGAACGATCGCGGCGATCCGCCACGCGGCGCCCGATACAACGATCGAGGTGCTGGTCCCCGATTTCCTGCATAAGGACGGCGCGATCGAGACGGTCGTCGCGGCGCGGCCCGACGTCCTCAACCACAATCTCGAAACCGTGCCGCGGCTCTATGCCGAGGTGCGGCCCGGCGCGCGTTATTTCCATTCATTGCGGCTGCTCGATCAGGCGAAGCGCCTGGAGCCTTCGCTGTTCACAAAATCGGGGCTGATGGTGGGTCTCGGCGAAGAGACCGGCGAGGTACGCCAGGTCATGGACGATCTGCGCGCGGCGCAGGTCGATTTTCTGACGATCGGGCAATACCTGCAACCGACGGCGAAGCATCATCGGGTGGATCGTTTTGTGACGCCCGAGGAATTCGCATCATATCGCCGGCAGGCGCTGGGCAAGGGGTTTCTGATGGTTTCTGCCGCGCCCTTGACCCGTTCCTCCTATCACGCGGGCGACGATTTCGCCCGGCTTAAGGCGGCGCGCGAAGGCGCGGTTTCATCCGTCATTCCCGCGGACGCAGGAACCCAGGGCGAGCGACGTGCGGCTTCCTCTGGACCCCCGCTGTCGCGGGGGTGACGGAAAGAAGCGATGCCGACCCATGCCGAGCAGCGGCTGCTGCCCTACACGCCCGAGCAGCTCTTCGCCCTCGTCGCCGATATCGAGCGTTATCCGGAATTCCTGCCGTGGTGCGTCGGCGCCCGCATCCGCGAGCGCCGGCCGAACGAGATCGTCGCCGACCTGATCATCGGCTTTCGCATGTTCCGCGAGCGCTTCACCTCGCGCGTCACGCTCGACCCGCCGCGCCGCATCGATGTGGCCTATACCGAGGGGCCGTTTCGCTATCTCAACAACCACTGGATTTTCGAGCCGGCGGCCGGCGGCTGCCGCGTCGATTTCTTTGTCGATTTCGAGTTCAAGTCGCGCGTTTTGCAAAAGGTCATCGAGGTGTTGTTTGGCGAGGCGGTCAGGCGCATGGTCGCTGCGTTCGAGCGCCGCGCCGAACAGCTGTACGGCCGCGCCGCCCCTGCCGGCGCCGGCAAGGCGGCGGTTTGACGCCTATTCGGCGGCGAGCGCCGGCTGCTCGGCGGCGATCAGGCGCTCGACGATGCGCCGCATGTGCATGCGGTTGGCGTCGGACGCGATATCGACAAGGCCCGCTTCGGCGAATTCGTCGAGCCGCGCCTGTTGCGCCTCGACCATGTCCCTGTCCTCAACAAAGGTCGGTGCGATCTCGCCAAACAATTGCTCGGTCGCCAAGGGATCGTTCTGCCGGTAGCCGTTGGCGACCGACCAGAAATAATAGCAGCTCGTCTCGGTCTCCGGCGTCAGCCCGTGAAACAGGCGGAACTGGAAGCGGAAATCGCGCTCGGGGTCGTCGGTCGCGGTGCCGGCGTCGGTCGCGCCGGTCCATTGCAGCACCGTGCTCGGCGCGACGAATTCGAAAATCTGGCAGCGATCGACGCGGCCCTGGAACCCGGCCGCCTTCACATAGCTCGGCGGCGGCACGGAGTTCTTCATCCAGCGGGTGAATTTGATGCCGCGATCGGTGCGCACGGTCTTCATGTCGGCGCCGACATGCGCATTCGGATTGCCGCCGACCGTCTTGGCATGCAGGTAGCCGAGATGCGTCAGATCCATCAGGTTGTCGACCATCAGCATGTAATTGCCGCGGATCGGGTAAATGTCGTGCTTGTTCGGCCAGTGCGATCTGTCGTCGTGATAGGGGAAATCGACGATTGTGGACGGGTCGGCCTTGGCGGGATCGCCCATCCACAGCCACACGAGGCCATTCTTCTCGACCGTCGGGTAGGCGCGCACTCGCGCATTCTCGGGGATGCGCCGCTGCCCGGGAATCGCGACGCAACATCCCATGCCATCGAAGACGAGGCCGTGATAGCCGCACTGGAGGCCGCCCGCGACAACGCTGCCGAGGCTCAACGGCGCGGCGCGGTGGCAGCAGCGGTCGGCGAGCGCCGCTGCCTTGCCCGAGGAGTCGCGGAACAGCGCGACGGGATCGTTGCAGATGCGGCGGGCGAGCGGCTTGTCGGTCAGCTCGTCGCC
>JASIAN010000078.1 GCA_030042035.1 Alphaproteobacteria bacterium
TGCAACAACCGACGCCCGAAATCCGCATCGCGGCAGTAAGCGTCGAAACATTCCCTGCGGCCGGCAAAGCAGGCCAAGGGCTGTTCCTATCGGTGCGGCACGAGGATGTGCGGATGTTCAAGCAGCACATCGACGTCTACCGCAAAGCCTGGACCGACGCTGGACATCCCGGGGAGGCTCCCGTCTATCTCCGTTGCCCTGGTTTCCTCGCCAAAACCGACGCGGCGGCTCAGGAAGCCTACGGGCCCACGCTCATGCAGCATTTCCAGAACCAAAGCCGCCTGCTCGCCGACTCCGCTCGGCGGCAAAACAGCCCGCCGGACCACGCGCGCTGGAAAACCTCGCGGCGTCTGACCGAAATCACGCTCGAGGAAACATTGCGCGGTTCGGTGTTCATTGGCTCACCCGATACGGTCGTGGGCAAGTTGAAAGACCTGCAACGCGACATCGGGCTGTCAGGCGTGCAGTTGGAAACGAATTGCGCGGGCCTGGCCGCTCACGCGGCGGAGCGAGAGGCGATCCGGCTACTGGCGCGGGAGGTTAAGTCCGCGTTCCGTTGAACGCGCCTTCACGACTTCCGCGGCGGGCGATCGCGAATGGCCGGAGTGGGGCATAATTTGTTGGCTGCGGGAATGGCCGGATTGGGGCACGTTGAGAGACCGGGCGGCGGCGGCGCAGCAGGCCGGGTTTGTCGCGCTCGCGCTCGGCATCGCCTTCATGTCGGCGACGGCGATCCTGCTGTGGACGGAGCCCGGCGCAATCATCCGGCTCTACCTCGACAGCGGCAATCCCGCGAACCGCCCAATCGTCGGCATCGCGCGACATCTCTTCGTGATCGCCGCGCTGTTTCCAGGTCTTCGACGGCATCCAGGTGATCGCCGGCGGTGCTGCAGCGGGCGGGTGACTTTCATTGTCTCGCTGGCTCCTTGGGCGCCGCGTGCACGTGCCGAGTAGATTGTGCGATTGAATATCAGGGGAAAGCAGACGGAGGAGCATGATCATGAGCGAGGGCGTCAACCAAGCCCCACCGGCGGAGCGGTCGCCTGTCCCTGTCGTCGCCGCCGACGGGACGCGCTTCGAGGCTTGCCTTGTTGCACCGTGCGGCGGCGCCGGCCCCGCGCTGCTCATATTGCATGGCGATAGGGGGATCGACGCGTCTTCCGTCGCATGGTGCGAACGCTTCGCCGATGAAGGCTACGCTGTCCTCGCGCCGGACCTGTCGCGGCATTTCAACGGAAATGCGTTCGCGTTGACCGCCGCACTGGCGGATGTTGCCGCGGCGCGTCCGGCACTCGGCCCCCATCTCGAGGCTGGAGCGCGCTGCGCCGCGGTCGCCTTTGGTGCCGCGGCGTCGGTCGGACTGCGGCTCGCCGCGCATGGCGCAATCGACGCGCTGGCGCTTTACGAACCCTCCGCTGTGGTTGACGAAAAGGACAGCGGCATTGCCTGTCCCGTCACCGCGCATCTCGCAGGTGATGCCGCCGCGACGGTGCGCGCTGCGTTCGAGCGTTTCGCCGCCGGCCAGGCGCGCCGCCGCGTCTACTTCTATGATGGCACGTCGTCCGGCTTCGCCGATCCCTTTCAACCGGGCTTCGACCGGAACGCGGCAGCGGTCGCCCACTCGCGCACGCTCGCCGCCATCCGGCCGACGATCGGCCCGCATTATGACCTGCCGCGGCTTTTCCAGGAGCACTTGACGCACGAATTCGTCACGCATGACCCGCACGCCACGATGGCGACGATGGTGGATCAACCTTACGTCAACCATGTGCCTACGCTGACCGGCGGGTTCGGTCATGACATGTTGAAGCGCTTTTACACCTATCACTTCATCCCGAAGCTGCCGGACGACCGCCACTCGGTCGTGCTGTCGGAGACTGTTGGCCCCGACACGGTGGTGCTCGAACTCGTCACGCGCTTCAGGCACACGGTGGAGATCGATTATCTGCTGCCTGGCATCCCGCCGAGCGGCAAGATGCTGGAGATCCCGACCGTCATTGTCGCCAAATTCCGCGGCGACAAGCTGTATCACGAGCACATCTATTGGGATCAGGCGAGCCTTCTCGTACAGCTCGGGCTCATCGACCCGAAGGGTTTGCCGGTCGCCGGCGCCGAAGAGGCGCACAAGATGCTCGACCAAAGCCGGCCCGCGAACGCGCTAATGCCGCGCTGGCGCGACAGCGAGGGCAAGCCGATCCAGACAGACTTACCGGACCCAAAATCCAGCAAACGCGCCGTTGTCCGATGAGACCGTGATTTTCAGCGCCTCGGCAACAGGTCTTCGTTAAGATCGCGGGCTTGCGGCGGGATCGAATAGGCCGCAGCGGCGGGGTCGATCAGCAGCGTATCGCAGGGGATCGGGGAGGAGCACATGGTCAGCGCGAGTGCGGATTTCGATGCGGTTGTGATCGGCGCCGGGTTCTCCGGCATATACATGCTGAAGGCGCTGCGCGACCGGCTCGGGCTGAAGGTCCGGGTGTACGAGGCCGGAGAAACGGTCGGCGGCACCTGGTACTGGAACCGCTACCCCGGAGCCCGGTGCGATTCCGAGGCCTACGTCTATTGCTTTACCTGGGACAAAGAGCTGCTGCAGGAATGGGAATGGTCGGAGCGCTATCCGGAGCAGCCGGAAATCCTGCGCTATCTGGAACACGTTGCCGCTCGCCACGACCTGAAGCGCGACATCTGCTTCAATACCCGGGTCAACAGCGCCCAATTCGACGAGGCGAGCGGCCGGTGGAAAATCCGCACCGCTTCCGGCGATGAGGTGACGGGGCGCTTTCTGATCACCGCGGTTGGCACGCTGTCCGACACCAACCTGCCGTCATTCCAGGGGTTGGAGCGGTTTCGCGGTAAATGGTACCATACCAGCCGCTTCCCGCGCGGCGGGGTGGATTTTACTGCCAAGCGCGTTGCGGTCGTCGGCACCGGCGCCAGCGCGGTGCAGGCGATCCCGGAGATCGCTCAGCAGGCAAAGCAGCTGACGGTGTTCCAGCGGACTCCGAACTACTGCCTGCCGGCGCGCAACGGCAAGGTCGACCCCGAACGCGTCGCCGCCCGCAAAGCCGATTACGACGCGATCATCGAGCGCACGCGGAATTCGTTCGCCGGGTTCGAACTGGCCCGCATGGCGAAATCGGCACTGGAGGCGACCCCGGAGGAACGCGAGCGCGAATTCGAGCGGATGTGGGACATCGGCGGCTTCATCTTCGGCCTCGGCAACTATCAGGATGTGCTGCTGAGCCGGGAGGCCAATAAAATCGTAGCCGACTATCTCGGTGACAAGATCCGCAGGGCGGTCAAGGATCCCGTGGTTGCCGAAAAGCTGGTGCCGAAGAAGCACCCCTTCGGCACCAAGCGAACCCCGCTCGATACGAACTATTACGAGACCTTCAACAAGGACAGCGTGCTGCTGGTCGATGCAGACACCGACGGACCGGTCGAGGAGATCACGGAGCGGGGTATCCGTGCCGGTGGCAAGGAGTACGAATTCGACATCATCGTGCTCGCCACCGGCTTCGATGCGTTCACCGGCTCGCTGAAAGCGTTAAACATTGAAGGCAGTGCCGGCCTCGCGATGAACGACGCCTGGGCCGACGGTCCGCGCACCTATCTAGGGCTGGCGGTCGCCGGGTTTCCCAACCTGTTCACGATCACCGGCCCGCAAAGCCCGTCGGTGCTGGCGAACATGCCGGTGGCGATCGAGCAGCATGTCGAATGGATCGCCGATTGCATCGCGCATATGCGCGAACACGGGCTGACAACGGTTGAGGCGGTTCCCACGGCCCAGGATGATTGGGTCGCGCATGTCAACGAGGTTGTTGGCGGAACACTGCTGCCGCTCGGGAATTCCTGGTGGATGAGCGCCAACATCCCCGGCAAGCCGCGCGCGTTTCTGCCCTATCTCGGCCCCGAAGGCATCGGCGGCTATCGCAGGCGATGCGCGGAAATCGCGGCGAAGGGCTACGAGGGGTTCATCCTCGCCTAGCGGCAAGGTCCTATCCGTGCAGAAAGTGTCGCAGCGCCTCGCGCGTGTCGTGCTCGGCCTGCCTGTCAGGCGGGCATTCGTTGCCCGATAGAAGCCGTGATAGGCCCGCGGATAGAGGTGAAACTCGACCGGCACCCCGGCGCGGCTCAGTCGGTCCGCATAGACCAGGTTTTCTTCGAAGAAGAGATCGAGGCCGCCGACCGAAATGTAGGTTGGCGGCAAGCCCGACACATCGGCTGCTCGCGCCGCCGCCGCATGCAGGCGCGCCCGGCGGTGCAAAAGGCCGTCGCCGTCGAAGGCACTCAGATTCCGTAGGTCCTTTCTTCAGGCTCAGCCGCCGGGTGGGATGACCGGCAGCACGAGGTGGGACGGCCGGGCGGCGTCGGCGAAGACGCGGTTATTTGCGATGCTCGGGTATTCCCACGATCCTTCGGGTTCGCCCGAATTCGGGTTGACGTCGAAATGCGGGAAATTGCTGCTCGAAATGTCGAGCCGCAGCCGGTGCCCGCGACAGAACCGGTTGGCGACCGGGAACAGCTCGATCGTGATCGGGTAGATTTCGCCCGATACCATCAGGGACGGTTTCTCCCAGCTGTCGCGGTAGCGCGCTCGCAACAGGCCCTCGGTCAGGTTCATCGCGAAGCCGCGCGGGTAATCCTCGCTCGGCGGGTAAAGGTCGATCAGCTTCGCGGTGAAATCCGTGTCGGGCGCGTCCGAGGCGATCCACAGGCGCAGCGTCACAGGACCGGCGATTTCGAGGTCACGATCGAATGGTGGGGTCATAAAGACCAGCACGTCGGGGCGTGCGGCGAGTGCATTCTGGTTGAAGGCACCGGCGTGCATGACCGGCTCGCCCGAGCTGATCGCGCCGCCGAGCGTCGGAGCCGGGTCGCGCGGGTCGAAGGTGTAGTCGAACGTTGCCGACGTTTCTGGTGCCGTCATCGCGAGGCTGCGGCCGGCTTGCAGGTAAAGCCGCGTCCATTGCGCCTGCGGCAGGGGCCATGATGCGGCGCTGCGCCAGCGTCCGCCGTGCTCAAGGCGACCATCGCGGTTGCGCCGGCCGGAGCCGCCGCCCATCACGAACACCCGCACCGCCGGCTCGTCCTCGACACCGTTGGTGACGCCCTTGATCCAGCGGTCGAACCAGCGCCGGCGCAGGTCGAAGAAATCCTCGGCGAGGTTACCGTCGACCGGCGCGGCCGGGCCGAACTCTACCTGGCCGGCGTAGCTCAACGAGCGATCGCCGTGCGTCCATGGGCCGAGGATCAGTCGCATCGGGCTCCGCTTTGCGGCCGACAGGCCGATGAAATTCTCCATCGCGGTGCGCGCGTAGGGATCGAACCAACCCGAGAGATGCACGATCGGGACATCGGCGTATTGGTCCCAGAAACCCTCGGCATAGAGCCCCGGCTGCTTCCAATATTCATCGAAGACGCCATGCGACCATTGCTCGAAGAGGTAATCTTCGTACTCGGGTGCGGCGCTGACCGGCGAGCGACCCCGGCGCCACGGCATGCGGCGGAACCACTCGCGAATGTCCTCGGCCGCGAGCGCCGCCTTCACCGCCGGAACGTGCGCGTCGGCCAGCGCGTTGCGATAGGCCCAGGTCGCCTGCTTCAGGTCGAATGCG
>JASIAN010000079.1 GCA_030042035.1 Alphaproteobacteria bacterium
CCCTTTGGCTGAATAAAATTTATCAAAATATCGACAAAACGTGAGTGCGATTTTTCTGTCAATGCATCGGCACAATTTCTAAACCGCGCGCTAGCTACGACCGAGGAGGTGCCGATGCGTCGCCTTTACAACTTCCTGCGCCAGGACTTGATCCTCGCCAACGTGCTTTCAGAATCATCGGGAGTGACGGCTGTCGAGTATGGCTTGATCGCGGCATTGATCGCAGTCGCGGCAGTCGCCGCGTTATCGCTCGTCGGCACCAATCTGAGCGGCGTCTTCACGACCGTCGGCACCAATTTGTAGCCTTGTAACCGTCACCTCGTCTTGTGCGCGAAGCGGCGCAGCGTGGGCAGTCGCCATCGGTGACGCTCGGGGTCCGCCCGGTCGGGCATCAAGCCTGGCGAGCGTGCGCGGACGGGGCGCAGCTCGGGGTCGAGCGGCCATCATTCCTCGCCGTATTTGCGCCCGGCGTAGTCGAGCCGGATTTGGATTTCGTCGGATGAAAGTGAGCCTCGCTCATGGCTGCGGGCCGCGACCGTCCTATGCCAATTCGCGTGCCTGTACGCGATAAACACGCTCGCCGATGACAATCTCGGCATGTTCCCCGTCGCCGACATCTCGCCGGAACACGCCACTGCGGCCCTTCCAACGCACCGGGCTTCCGGGCTGCCATGTCGCGGCGATCCGGATCGAGGCTGCGCCAACGCGCCGAGCTTTCCGCTGACTGGCCTTCCTCGGTTCGCCACCCGGCAATCTTGGTCTGCCCGACATCCTGCCCCCTCCGTGTAAATGCGCGGATGATGTGGTGCGCAATGCGCGTCGGCGCGAGCCTCCACGGAAACTGGCACGCCTGCGCGGCTGGGCGTGGATGGCCGGGACAAGCCCGGCCATGACGATCAATCTTGGGTCTGTGTCTGCGCTCTAGGTTCGGTTAATGCGCCTTCGCCGACGCGAGCGGCAACCAGCGAGGGCTGCGGCGACAAGCCGGTTCGCCGCCCATGGCCTTGTTATGGTTCACCCATTCGGCTACGCTGGCCGGAAGGCGGGCATCACCTCCGTCGCGAAGCTGCGCAGCGAGCGCAGGCTCTGCTGCGCCGACAGGGCGCCCCAGGCAAAAGAACAGATCACATAGTTGCAGCCGCTCGCCTCCACGAGCTGCTGCATCTCCGCCCGCACCCGCTCGGGCGTGCCATAGAGGAGACTCTTGGTGGCAACAGACGATTCCCAGTTGAACAGGCCGTCGATGCTGTGGTCGCCATGGGCATGCCACAACTGTGTGATCGAGCGGTACCAAACTTGGTGCGCCGCCCGCGCCGTCGCCTCCGCTGCCGCGTCATTCTCGGCGATCACGACGAGACGTAAAATGCCGATTTTCGGGGCTTTGACGTGGCCGTTGAGCCGTCCCGCGTCGTGCTGGTGTGCCTGCCAGGCCCGGCGATAGGCATCGGTGTGCTCGCGTACTGCCGTGGCCGGGCCGAGGCCGACGAAGTTGAAGCCATGGCGACCGGCGTATTCGATGCTCGACGGGGTATGGGTGGGGTACCATAGGGGCGGATAGGGCTGCTGCAGCGCATGCAGTTCCATCGGCACATCGGCGTAGTGATAATGTGCGCCGGAAAAATTCAGCCGCTCTTGCGACAGGCCTGCCAGCAGCACCGCCAGTACCTCGTCGAACATCGCGCGCGAATTTTCCGGATCGATGCCGAAATTGCGCAGTTCGTAGGGCGAGACGCCGCGCCCGACGCCGAGTTCGAGGCGGCCGCCCGACAGCTGGTCGAGCATTGCGACCTCTTCGATGAGCCGGAGCGGATCGTAGAGCGGCAACAAATAGACGAGCGGCCCGAGGCGGATGTGGCGCGTGTGCTGCGCCGCGGCGGCGAGGAACAACGCCGGCGACGGCGCCATGCCCAGCGCCGTCGCGTGATGCTCGGCGAGGTGGTAGCAGAAAAATCCCGCCTCATCGGCGGCTTCAAGCAGCCGCAGGCGCTCCTCGTAGAGGCGGTGCACCGGCTCGCTGCCGCGGTCGATCCAATCAAACACGCCAAAATTGACCTGATCCATCGCCGCCTCCCTATTGGCGCATCGTGCGATCCTCGGCGGCAATGTGGTTCAACGCAATGGGAATTACCCGGATGGCCACCCGCCAGCGCTTCGTCGAGGTCGCGGATCAGGCCGTCGGCCGCTTCGCGGCGGATGGGGTCCGCCGCGCTCTCGCAATAGTGCGTTCGTTCTCGAATAACCGTTTTCTGCTAGCCTCGATGCTGAGATCAAAAGTCCGCCTCGCGGAGCAGCACTTGATCACGTGGCCAAAGCCCGACGGCTGGATCGCGCGGTTCGCCCACCTGTTTGCGTGCGCGAGAAGCCGCGATCGCATAGGGCAAGCCGGCTCCGCAGGTTTCGCAAGCTTTCCCGCTCGCGGTATGGCAGCGGGTGCGGTAACCTGTCGCAGGTTCGATCACCTTCGGAGGGACTGCCGATGACCCGCGCGTACAACGTGGTCGATGCCGACGGCCACATCCTCGAGCCGCTCACCCTTTGGGACGCGTATATCGACCCGGCGTTCCGCGAGCGCCGGCCGCGCTTCGTGATCGACGACAACGGCAAGGAACGCCTCAAGGTCGAAGGCAAGCTCCTGGGCAATCCGCGCGGCATCGGTAGCCTTGGCTCGGTCGGCGTCCGGCAGGGCGCAGTCAAGCTCGACAGCCTGAAATACGCGGAGGGGAAAAAGGGCGGCTTCGACCCGGCAGCGCGCATTGTCGACATGGATGCCGACGGGATCGATGCGGCATTCCTCTACCCGAGCCTCGGGCTGTTCATCGGCGCGGTGGAGGACCCGCCGCTCGCCGCCGCGATGTGCCGCGCCTACAACCGCTGGCTCGCCGATTACTGCAAGCCGTATCCCGACCGCCTGTTCGGGGTCGCGATGCTGCCGCTGCAGTCAGTGGAACTGGCCATCGCGGAAATGCGGTTCGCCCGCGAGACGCTGGGGATGCGCGGCGGGTTCTTGCGGCCAAACCCGTACCACGGCAAGAAGATGATCAACGACCCGATGTATGAGCCGTTCTGGGCGATGGCCGAAGCGCTCGATTTCTCGATTGGCTTCCACGAGGGCTCAACAAACGCGATGCCGACCGTTGGCGTCGACCGCTTCGAGAGTGATCGCGCCGCGCGCCACATGATCTCACACACGATGGAGATGATGCTGGTGGCGATGAGCGTGATCTGGGGCGGCGTCGTCGATCGGCATCCGGGGCTGCGTGTCGGTTTTCTCGAGTCCGGCGGCGGATGGATCGCGCCGTGGCTCGACCGGATGGACCGGCATTTCGACGATCAGGGCTTCAACGACACCGCGCCGCGCCTGCGGCCGAGCGAATTGTTTCAGCGCAATTGCTGGATTTCGTTCGAGCCGGTGGAAAACAGCATCGCCGTGCTCGCCGATTATCTTGGACCGCACAAAATCATGTGGGCGACCGACTACCCGCATCAGGACGGCTTCTTCCCGGGCGCGCCCAACATGGTGCGCGAGCGGATCAAGGGGCTGTCGCCGGAAACGCAGTACGGCGTGCTGGCAGGCGGCGCGCTGTCCTTCTACGCGATGAACTGAAACAGCCTACCAGAAGACGCAAGGCGGCACGAAAGGCACAATTGCACCCCCACTCTTCATGTCCTTCGTGCCTCTGCGTGGATTTGCGGCGCTATACACCAGGAACAGCGGAGGGAAATCATGGCCACGTTAATTTCTGATGACATGTTCACGCCGGATGCGATCGCCGACCCCTATGCCTATTACGGCCGGATACGAGACGAGGATCCGGTGCATTGGAATGAACTCTATGAGGTCTGGGTCATTACGCGACACGACGACCTGGTGTGGCTGACCCGACATCACGAGCTGTTTTCATCCGCGGTGTTCAAGAAGGACCCGCGGCCGGCCTATCCGGCGATCGACGAATCCGACCTCGGCCTCTACGAATACGTGCGCAACTATCAGGGCGACCAGTTCATCCAGCACGACCGGCCGGATCACCTCGAGATGCGCAAGGTCGTGCACGGCTATTTCACGCCGAAATCGCTCGAGGAGTGGCGGCCTTTTGTCCAGCGCGCAGTCAAGCACCTGCTCGACGAGGCCGAGAAGAATGGCCGCATGGATGTCATGCGCGATCTGGCGACGCCGCTGCCGGTGCTGGTTATCGCCGAGATGATGGGCGTCCCCGAGCCCGACCGGCCGTATATCCGCGAGCTTGCCGAAAAACTTCTGTATATCGGCCGCGGCGAGCACGACCGCATGCCGATCCTGACCGACGGCATGAAGGGAATGATCGAATACGTCTCGCCGCTGGTCGACGAGCGCATCGTCAACCCGGGCGACGACTTCATCTCGGTCTTGGCCCAGGGCGAAAAGGCGGGCGTCTTCACCCGGCATCAGGTGCTGGTCAACACCTCGCTCTTATTGCTCGCCGGCCACGAGACGACGATCAACCTGCTCTGCAACGGCACGCTGGCTTTTATCCAGCACCCCGACCAGTGGGCCAAGCTGAAGCAGGACCCGGCCGGCGCCGCCAGACTCGCCACCGAGGAATGCCTGCGCTACGATTCGCCAGTCAAATCGATCCAGCGCATCGCGTTCGAGGATGTCGAGATGCGCGGCAAGGTCTTGAAGAAGGACGACCGCGTGCGCTGGTTCATCTCTTCGGCCAACCGCGACCCGAACATGTTCGACAAACCGGACACCTTTGACATCGAGCGCTGGCCCAACCAGCACGTCGCGTTTGGCTCGGGCATCCACCACTGCCTCGGCGCCACCCTGGCGCGGGTCGAGGGCCAGGAAGTGTTCAAGGCCTTGGCCGAGCGCTTCCCGGCTCTCCGGCTCGACAACGAGGCGCTGGAATATCAGCCGAGCATCACCTTCCGCTCGCTGAAATCGCTGCCGATCCACTGGCAATAGGAGGCGGCGATGGCCCGCAAGCTGCGCGTCCGGGTCGATCACCTCCTCTGCGTCGGCAACGCGATGTGCGAGACGTTTGCGCCCAACGTCTTCCGGCTCAACGACGACCGCCAGTCGGAGGCGGTCAACCCGGAGGGCGACCCCGAGGCGCAGATCCTCGAGGCGGCGGAGAATTGTCCGATGAGCGCCATCATTGTCGAGGACGCTGAGACGGGCGAGCAATTGTTCCCGTAGGACGGTGCCGGTTTGGGTGTACACATCTGTCAACACGCGTCATGGCCGGGCTTGACCCGGCCATCTCCAGACCCGCGGGTCAAGCCCGCGGGTGACACGGAGTGAGCTGATTCCAATCAATACGAGGTGGCTTTAGCGCTCGCGACGGGCGCGGCTTGCAGCGGCACCGCGAGACGTGATCGGCGACGGATCGGTGCAACAGGCGCCCGGCAGTTGAGAGCAACCGCCGGGCTTCTTCACGCCGATTTCAACCACGCGAATCTTCTGCATCCGCGCTAATTAAAATTTCTTGCAATAGGGATCCCGCGCGAAGTCGCACATTCCATCGCCGCCGCCGCCGCTGGCGCCGCCGGCATCGCCGGCGCCGACACCGACACCACCGC
>JASIAN010000080.1 GCA_030042035.1 Alphaproteobacteria bacterium
GGCGACGAGCGTCAGCCGCACGCCGGCGAGGGGCCGCATGCCGAAACGCTTCAGCACGTGGACATGAGCATGGCCGCCGCCGACAAGGACAAGATCCTGGGTGAAGGGAACCAACGCACGCATCGCCGCTTACTATGCCTGAGCGGCGGCGCCAGCGCCATTTTCGCCGCCAGCCGGTCCTGGTGGCCGGTCGGCGCGCCTTCCCGAGCCGCGGCTATTGGCGGAAATCGAAGCGGAAAGCGGCGCGGTGCCGGCGGATCCAGCCGGCGGTCGGATCAGGGAAATGCGCCGGCATGATCAGGGCGCCGCTGTCGGCATACTCTTCGATGAAGCGGGTGCGGCTTGTGCGCGAGCCGTCTGGATCGCTGCAGGCGCGCGTCGACCACTCCGGCTTCAGGCATTGCAGCGGATGGTGCAGCACGTCGCCGACAAAGATGCCGCGTTCGCCACCGGAACGGGCGTGGATCACGACATTGCCGGGCGTATGGCCGGGATAGGGCTCGAACCACAGGCCGTCATCGAGCGCGTAATCGTCGCCGACCAGAAGCGCCTGGCCCGTCGCGATGACCGGCAGGATGCTGTCGCCGAAGGCGGTCGCGTGCGGCGTGTCGGCACCGCTGTCGTGCACCCCTTGCCAATGCTCGACCTCGCGCCGCGCCATGACGTAGCGCGCGTTGGGAAACGTCGGGACCCATTTGCCGTCGGCGAGCCGTGTATTCCAGCCAACATGATCCCAATGGAGATGCGTGCACATGACGTAATCGACGTCTTCGACGCGCACCCCGAGCCCCGCGAGATCGTCGATGTACGACGTTTTCATGCGGTGCCATTGCGGCCGCGCCGGGCGCTCCTTGTCGTTGCCGATGCAGGAATCGATGAGGATCGTGTGCCGCCCGGTGCGCACAACAAAGCTGTGAAAGCTGAACACCAGCTTGCCGCTCGCCGGATCGAGCAACGCGGGGCCGATCAGGTCGCGGTTGGCGCGCACGACTTCCGGATCGTAATCGGGAAAGAATTCAGCCGGATCGAACGCTGGTCCGGCAAAATCGGCGACCTTGCCGATGTCGAACTGGCCGATGCGGATCGCTTGCATTTCTCCTCGCTGAAGCTCGGGGGCGTTGCCGGACAGTAGCGCCAGCCGCGTGCCGCCGCTAGCGGCGCGACCAGATGGCTACCGCCTGCGCGGCGGCCTGCGCGGCGCGTGCGTCGATCTCGGCGTCCGACAGCGTACTGAGCGGATGCTCGATGACGACCGGCGCGAGCTCAGGCATGCCGAGCGCGACGCGCTGCACCTCCGCCTCGTGCACGAACTCGCGCGTCACGACGACCGCGGTCGGCCGTCCCAGGCTTTCGAGAGCGATGCCGTCATGCGTACAGCACGACGTGCACGAGCCTCAATCGCCAATCGCGGTCAGCACGATGTCGTTGTCGGCGGCGATGCGCGCCAGAAGCGTCGGGTCGGCCGGTTGCGAGAAGCTTTCCTTCCTATAGTAATTGACCGCCGCGAAGCGGGCGTGCTCGGCGAGCAGCGCCGCGGTCTTGCGCAACAGGCGACCGGCGTTCCACTTCGTGTTGTCGAGAACGCCGAGCCGGAGCCCATCGAGCGCGGCCGGCCGCGGCGCCGGCGCAACCCGTTCGGCCGCGACCCGGCCGCGCGGGTCGAAAACGATCGCATACGCCGCGTCGCTCATTGCCAATCCTCCGGATGCCGTCAGATTTCGAAATCGCCGCCGGCTGCAGCGCGGCCCTCGATGCCGGCGCGGTGCGCCCGCGCACATAGATCTTCCAGCGTCAGCGCATCGAGGCGGCGCATCGTCTCGTCCTGCAATTCGAGCCACAGCGGCCGCACGACCTGATGGCCGAGGGCGCTGCCCGCGGGATCGCTGATCGGATCTTCGCCGGTTTCGAGATTGCGCACGGTGCGTACGATGTCGCCGAGGCTGATGCGGCGGCGCTCGCGCGCCAGCCGATAGCCGCCGCTCGGGCCGCGGATGCCGACGAGAATCTTGGCGCGCACCAATTCCTGCAGCACCGGTTCGAGATAGCGGCGCGGGATGCCTTCGCGCTCGGTGATCTCGAGCGAACGCACCGGCGTCGCGCCGGCGTTATAGGCGATGTCGAGCACCGCCTCGATCGCGAACAACAGCCTCTTCGTCAATCGGATCATGGATATCGTAGGGCGCGCTTCCTGCCTGGTCGCGACAGTTTCGCCGCCCGGCACCGTTTCGACAAGCATTTGGCGTCAAGGTGCGGCGGCGGGCGCCCAGCGGCCGGCGGATTTGACGAGCGGCGCCACCTCGCGCGCGTATTCGTCGTCGACCGTATATTCGTAGCAGCGGATATACCCGGCCTCCGGGTAGGCCGCGTCGATCGCCGCCAGCGCCGCACCCAGCGTCGCGAAATCGCCGGTGACGGAGAGTCGGCTGTTCCACACGCCCTTCTGTGCGCGGGTGAGCCGGCCGCGCGTCGCAAAATTGGTCTCCGGCTCGCGGTCGATGTACGCGGTGATCTCGATCGCGACCGCGCCGCCTTCACGCGTTTCATCGCGCGTCACCTCGACACGAAACGTCTCGTAAGTCATCGCGATGCCGCTCTCCTCATGACCCGTTCATCTCAAAGCACCACGTCTTGAAGATACTTTGGTCACTCACGCCCAAAAATTCGCGACTTTGCTGGGTCGGCAAGACCACTGCGCGAACTCAGTCTTAAGGTACACCGGGTCTCGCCGTTCGGCAGCCGAGTGTGCGACGCGGCTTCGGCCGGGTGAACCATTTCATGGTGTCTGAGCACGAGGAGCTTGTCCAGA
>JASIAN010000081.1 GCA_030042035.1 Alphaproteobacteria bacterium
CGAGGGCGGCCCGGCGGGCGAGCACGCGGGCGGTGGGGCGAACGGCAGGGCGGCGCGCGCCGCCTCGGCGCAGGCGCAGGCGCTCGCCGTCTTCGACCTCGAACCGCCGCTTACTGCGGTCGCGCTGAAGGCCCGATATAAGGTGCTCGTCAAATTGCATCATCCCGACGCGCATGGCGGCGACAAGGCCGCCGAGGAGAAGCTGAAAATCATCAACCAGGCCTACGCGACCCTCAAGGCCAGCTATCTCGCCTGAACCAGCCCCGAGGACCGCCGGCCGCCCCTTCCCAGCACCACGAGAAAGCACGACAGAATGCCAACCGTTCAAACCGCGGCAGCCGCTTCCACGCCCACGCCGCTCAGCCTGCCCGACATCAAGATCTCGGTACGCCAGACCTTCGGCATCGACAGCGACCTCGAAGTGCCGGCGTTCAGCCAGCCGAGCGAGCATGTGCCCGACTTCGACGACGCCTACCGCTTCGATCACGACACGACATTGGCGATCCTCGCCGGCTTCGCGTTCAACCGGCGCGTCATGATCTGCGGCTATCACGGCACCGGTAAATCGACCCATGTCGAGCAGGTCGCCTCGCGCCTCAACTGGCCGTGCATCCGGGTCAATCTCGACAGCCACATCAGCCGCATCGATCTCGTCGGCAAAGATGCGATCGTACTGCGCGACAACAAGCAGGTGACGGAATTCCGCGAGGGCATCCTGCCGTGGGCGTTGCAGCACCCGGTCGCGCTTTGCTTCGACGAATACGACGCCGGTCGCCCGGACGTCATGTTTGTCATCCAGCGTGTGCTCGAGGTCGAGGGCAAGCTGACCCTTCTCGACCAGAACCGGGTCATCCGGCCGCATCCCGGCTTCCGCCTGTTCTCGACCGCCAATACGGTCGGCCTCGGCGACACGACCGGCCTCTATCACGGCACGCAGCAGATCAACCAGGGCCAGATGGACCGCTGGAACATCGTCGCGACGCTGAATTACCTGCCGCACGACGCCGAAGTCGAGATCGTGCTGTCGAAGGTGCCGAGTTACAACGACGAGGAGGGCCGCCGCCGCATCAGCGCGATGGTAGCGCTCGCCGATCTGACGCGCGCCGGCTTTATCAACGGCGACATCTCGACCGTCATGTCGCCGCGCACGGTCATGACTTGGGCCGAGAACGCGCGCATCTTCAATGATCTGGCATTCGCTTTCCGGCTCACCTTCCTCAACAAATGCGACGAGATGGAGCGGCCGACCGTCGCCGAGTATTACCAGCGCTGCTTCGGCACCGAACTCGCCGAGACCGGCGTCAATGCGACGCTGATGTAGGGCGCCGCATCGATGCCGTGCGTGGTTCGAGACGCGCCGCCGTCGCGGCGCTCCTCACCATGGCGGAGCGTGCTCATGGCATTTACAAAGCGTCGTCATCCTGAGCCGCCGCGCGGCAGCGCGCCGAGTCGAAGGACGCACGGTTTCACTTAAGTGAGTTGAAGATGGCGCAATCCACGGCCTATTCGCCGACCGAAATCTTCAAGCGGGCGACCGCCTCGACGCTGCGCGCGATCGCCGAGCGCGACGATTTGCAGGTCGGCTTCGGTCCGGAGCCGCCGGGCCTCGCCGGCACCCGGGTCAAACTGCCGAACCCGGCGCGCGACCTGCCGGCCGATGAAGTCGCGCAGCTGCGCGGCGCCGCCGACAGCCTGGGCCTGCGCGTGCGCTACCACGATGCGGCGCTGCATGCGAAACGCACGCCCGGCAATGCGCTGGCCCGCTCGGTATTCGAGGCGTTGGAGCAGGCGCGCGTGGAAGCCTTGGGAGCGCGGCGCATGGTGGGGGTTGCCGCCAACCTGTCGGCGATGCTCGACGAGCAATACCGCCGCCAGGGTTTCGAGCGCATCACCGAGCGCACCGAGGGCACTTTGGCCGAGGCGGTGCGCCTGCTGACCCGCGAAGCCTTGACGCACGAGCCGCCGCCGCCGGCCGCGCGGCATGTCGTCGATCTGTGGCGGCCGTGGCTCGAAGGCAAGATCGGCCGCGACATCGACGAACTCAATCGCGCGATCTCCGACCAGGACACCTATGCCCGCACCACGCGCCGCTTGATCCAGGACCTCGACCTCGACCTCGGCGAAATCGACGATTCGTCGTCGGAAGACAGCCAGGGCGAGGGCGAAGAGGCGGAAGGCGACAGCGAGAATGAGAGCGGAGAGAGCGCCGGCGCGGCGCAGCCCTCGACGGACGGCGCGCCGGCCGACAGCGCCGATGCCGATGCCGAGCAGGACGGCGACGCCGAGGCCGACGGCGAGATGATGCCGGGCGCCAGCGACGATGATCCCGGCCGTCCCGGGCGTCCCGGCACGCAGCCGCGCGGCCGCCCCGACGAGAACGCCGTCTACAAGGCCTTCAGCACTGCCGCCGATGAGGTCATCGACGCCGAGAAGCTGTGCGATGCGGACGAGCTCGGCCGCCTGCGCCACCTCCTGGACCAGCAACTCTCGCACCTGCAGAGCGTCATCGCGCGGCTCGCCAACCGCCTGCAGCGCCGGCTGCTCGCGAAACAGACGCGCGCCTGGGAGTTTGACCTCGACGAGGGCATTCTCGACGCGGCCCGCCTGTCGCGCGTCGTGACCAATCCGATCCTGCCCTTGTCCTACAAGCAGGAGCAGGAAATGGAGTTCCGCGACACGGTCGTGTCGCTGCTCATCGACAATTCCGGCTCGATGCGCGGCCGGCCGATCACCGTCGCAGCGATGAGCGCCGACATCCTGGCGCGGACCTTGGAACGCTGCGGCGTCAAGGTCGAAATCCTCGGCTTTACGACGCGCGCCTGGAAGGGCGGCCAGGCGCGCGAGCGCTGGATCGCCGCGGGCAAGCCGCCCAACCCCGGCCGCCTCAACGATCTGCGGCACATCGTTTATAAGGCGGCCGACGCGCCGTGGCGCCGCGCCCGCCGCAGCCTCGGATTGATGCTGCGCGAGGGCATCCTCAAGGAAAACATCGACGGCGAAGCGCTGATGTGGGCGCACAACCGCCTCCTGGGGCGCCCCGAGGAGCGCAAAATCCTGATGGTCATCTCCGACGGCGCCCCCGTCGACGATTCGACATTGTCGGTCAATCCCGGCAACTATCTCGAAAAGCACCTGCGCGAAGTGATCCACGAGATCGAAAAGATGGGCGTTATCGAGTTGACCGCGATCGGCATCGGCCACGACGTGACGCGCTACTACCGCCGCGCCGTGACGATCGTCGATGCCGAGCAATTGGGCGGCGTCATGCTCGAACG
>JASIAN010000082.1 GCA_030042035.1 Alphaproteobacteria bacterium
GGATCGGGCTTCCGGTGCCGATCCCGACGCCCGCCGGGGTGGTGCACCTCTTGCGATGCGTCCAGCAGGCGGACTGCGTGCTCATGCACGACGCCTTCTATCCGACCAGCCTCGTGGCCTTCCTTGCCGCGCGGCTTTGGCGCAAGCCGATTGTGATCGCGGCGCACGCCCGCCCGACCGCAGTGCCGCAGCGCAGCCGCTGGTTGCCTCTCGCGATCCGGCTTGTCGAGAACCTCGTCGCGCGGCCCTTGATGGCGCGCGCAGACGGCCTCGCTTTTGTTGGCGAAATGACCGCGACGTATTTCGCGACGGTCCGTTTCCGCGCGCCGCCGATGGTGATCTTCAACGGTGTCGATGCCGATATTTTCCACCCTGGTGCGGATCTCGCGGCGCGGGCGTCGCTGCGCACCCGCCTTGGTCTGCCGCGGAACCGTGCGGTGGTGCTGTTCGTCGGCCGGTTTGTGCCGCTGAAGGGATTGCATCTGCTGCAGCGCATGGCGCAGCGGCGGCCCGATATGCTGTGGGCGCTGGCGGGATGGGGCCTCATCGATCCCGACGGCTGGGGCCTGGCAAATGTCAAGGTCTTCTCGGGGCTGAGCGGCGCGTCGCTGGCGCCGCTCTACCAGGCGAGCGATGTTTTTGTGCTGCCGAGCGTCGGCGAAGGCTATCCGCTCGTGATCCAGGAGGCGCTTGCCTGCGGCCTGCCGGTCGTCTGCGGCGACGAGACGGCACGGGCCGATCCGGCAGCGCAGGCCTTTTTGACGCCCGTCGCGATGAACCGCGACGATCCCGATGCGATCGCCGCCGATTTCTGCGCGGCGATCGACGGCTTGCTCGCCGATGCCACCGACACAGCGGCGATGGCCGCCGCGCGGTTCCGCTTCGCGGCGGAACGCTATTCCTGGGACGCCTGCGCCACGCAATACGCGACGTTGCTAGAGGCCGCGAAAGCCCGCTGGGTCGGCAAACGGCGCATCGCCGCCGCTGGCTGCGATGTGCTGCCGTCGGTTTCAGCCAGCCGGTCGGCCGCAAGGATAGAGAGATGCCAACGGTAGATACCGAGCGACAGACCTTCGGCGTGGTCGCGAGAAGCAGGGCGGCAACCGTGACGGCAGCATTGACCGCCGCGGCCAAGCGGATCGTTCCGACTCCGCTCGCGGTGAAGCTGCTCGCCGCGCGGGATGGCATGGTGGCGTTACGCGGCGACCTGTTGCGCGCGAGGGCTGCGGCGATTCCGTTTTATTCCGGCCTTGGCGACTCGGCCAACTTGTTATACGGCCTCGTTCGGTCGATGAAGCCGCAGGTTTGCGTTGAGATCGGCTCGGCCCGGGGACGATCCACCTGCTTTATCGGCATAGCACTGAAAGAAAACGGCCACGGCACCCTTTTCGCCATCGACCCGCACACCACGACAAGCTGGAACGACGAGCCGAACGTCGATACGTACAGCATTATACGCCGCAATGTCGCCCGCCTCGGCATCGAGAAACAAGTAAAGCTCATTCGAGCGACCTCGCAGCAGGCCGCCGCACATTGGCAATTGCCGATCGACTTGCTGTTTATCGACGGCGACCATGCTTACGAGGGAGTGAAAAGGGATTGGGACTCATTTCAACACCTTATGAATCCATTCGGCCTCGTTGTATTTCACGACACGATATGGGATTTGCGGCCGGATCCGAACTGGTTTCGCGCCGATATGGGGGTGCCGCGCTTCGTCGAGGAACTGCGTGAGCAGGGCTATCCGGTGATCACCGTCGACCATGACTGCGGCGTCAGCCTCGTGCAGCCGACGATCGGCGGTCAAGCGCTACGGGCCCGGCCGAATCGGTCGAACGCTTGGTCGTGAAACCTCGCTCTCTAACCTCGCCGCTCGTGGTAGCCCCGACGCCAGCGAGCCGACGGTCCGCCGACACCCGCCCGCTGCACGCGGCGGGCGAGAAATTGGCCGGCTTTGCGCGCCGGTCGCGTCGGGAGCAGTGGATAGCGGTTCGGTCGGCCCTCCACCGGCTTGCCGCGCCGATTGTCCTCAGGGGGCTCCGCGTGCCGCCGCGAGTACTGCGCACCCGGCGGAATTTTTATCTTGCCTATCGCCCTGACGCCGAGCTGGATCAATGCTATCCAGAAATCGTCCAGCTTTCGCGCGCATGGGTTAGACACAATGTACTAAGAAACGCCGGTGACTTGCCCCGGTTGTACGCATTTATTCTCAACACACGGCAGGTGTTGGATGATAACGTGCCCGGAGATATGGCTGAACTAGGCGTTTATCGGGGGAATTCTGCAGCGGTTTTGGCGTATTACGCGCGCAAATACGGGCGGAAATTGCTGCTCTTCGACACGTTTGGCGGATTTGACGCGGGCGATTTGACGGGCGTCGACTCGGAAAAGCCGCGCGAATTTGCCGACACCTCGATCGCGACCGTCCGCGAAATCGTCGGCGCCGACAACGTGGAGTTCGTGATCGGCCGCTTCCCGCAATCGCTTCGCACCGCCCTCGCGGAATCCCGCTTCTGTCTCGTCCACCTCGATTGCGACCTCTACGAACCGGCGAAAGCGGGGCTGGAGTTTTTCTATCCGCGTTTGTCGCCGGGCGGGCTCATTGTCGTGCACGATTACGCCAATCCCTATTGGGCCGGCATCAAAGCGGCGGTAGACGAATATTGCGCCGGCATCCCGGAGAAGCCGGTTGTGTTCGGTGACAAGGCCGGCACCGCGATGATCCGAAAAGTCGCGGAACCTTAGGATCGCTATTCAGGTCGCATGCGGAAGTCACGGCTGAGCGCCTCCCGGATTCGGCTGGCGGTAGTATTGGAAGCGGCGCGGTGGCGGCGCAAGGCGGAGCGTCGGCTGGGCTATCTCGACCCGTGCACGGCGCCGTGGCGGCGGTGCTCGATAGATGCGCTTCGGATCGGCGCGATCGGCGATGTGCTGATGTGCACGCCGACGCTGCGCGAACTGAAACGCCGCCACCCCGACCGACAAGTTCGCTTCTACACGAATTTTCCGTCGCTGGTGCGCGGATTGCCCTATATCGACGAGGTGAAGCCGTCAGCGGCCGCGCCCTTCGCCGCGGTTCCGCTCGAATACGAGTCGGGGGTGCCGAGCAGCAAACACTTGGCTGAAGTCATCGCGAGCCAAGTTGGTGTGGCGCCGCCCGACGTGCGGCCGGATTGCGTCGTCGATCGCGCTGTCGTCGAGCGGTTTCGCGCGGCCTGGCGGAATTTGCCCCGGCCGCATGTCATCGTCAGCCGGTCGTGCAGCGAGTGGACGCCCAACAAGAACTGGCCGGACGGGAATTGGACCCGGCTGATCGGGCGATTGACGAAATTCGCCAGCGTCATCGAAACCGGCCTGTCCGGTGCGACCGACGGTGCAGAATCCGGCTCCCGGTATATCGATCTGCGCAGTCGCACCTCCCTCGATGAACTGGTCGCCGCGATCGCCGCCGCCGATTTTTACATCGGCCCGGTGTCGGCGCCGTTGCACATCGCGGCTGCGGTCGGCACCCCGGCGGTGGTC
>JASIAN010000083.1 GCA_030042035.1 Alphaproteobacteria bacterium
GTCGCGCGCGAGCCGAACACCCAGACCCGCGTGCCGGCGGGCAGATTTGCGCCGACGATATCCAGCACGATGCGCCGATGCTCGGGCGACACGTCGAGGTGGGCGCCACCGGTCATGCCAGCCTTCGTCTCAGCTCGGCTAGGAAGTGCTCGGCCTCGTCGAGAAATGCCGGGACCCCGGCGGCGACTTGCGCAGCCACGCCGGAATCGTAAGTATGGCTGGTGCGCGTGCGCATCTCGCGATAGCGCCGTCAAGCCGGCCAGCCGCCTTGCAGCAACCCTTGAGAGCTGCCGCTTCGGATCAGATCGGGAAACGACAGCCGCTCGATCTCATCGGGCGAGGCAGCGCCTTCCTTCAGATAGCGCCTGAGCATTTTATGGCAGAGTTCGTAGGTGAACTCGAAGCATTGGATCAGCCCGTCGCGGATCTGCTCGTCCGCCGGCTCGCGTTGGTGACGCGCCAATCCCTCGCGCAGCCGCTGCACGGCGTTTGCCAGCGAGGAGATGTCGAGCTTCATGGCGCAAGCTCAGCCATGGGGCGGCGAGGACAACCCCGGCCTTGAAGAAGTCGAGGATCAGCCGCCGTAGAACACGTTGTCGCCGAGGTCCTTCATTTCGAGGATCGCGGCGTCGGGGCGGCCGGCGATCGGGTTCGGCACATGCGCTTCGGTGACTTCGCCGACGACGATATGGTGGTCGCCCTGCTCGACGATGCTCGTCACTTTGCATTCGACGGCGGCCAAGGCGGCATCGAGGATCGGCGCGCCGTTCGCCGCCCTATGCACCGCCTGACCCGACAATTTGCCGTCGGCATACTGGGCCGGCTTGAAGAACGTAAAGGCCATGCCCTTGTGGTCCTTGCCGAGCATGTTGAGCACGAAATTCTTCGTGTTCTTGACGATCGAATAGGCACCCGAATCGGTCTTGACGCCGACCACGACGAGGGGCGGCGCGAACGCCGTCTGCGTCACCCAGTTCACCGTCGCGGCCGCCACGTTGCCCTTGCCGTCATCGGCCGTCAGCACATAGATGCCGTAGGGGATCATGCGCAGCGCGGTCTTCTTGGCATCCTGGTTCATGGCCCCTCCTGTGGAACGCGTTTCATGTGCAATACACCCGGTCCGGGCGCCGCTGGCAAGAGCCGGTGATGCGATGCTATCGGCCGGCCGGCGATGCGATGTCGGCGATCGCATAACCGGCGATCCGCTTGTAGCGATCGGACAGCGCCCGCAATTCGTCCTGAGTGATGAAATCATCGAGATTTGCAAATGGTTTGTCGCCGGTCAGCTCCTCGACGCGGATGTTGATGAAATCGGGCGGCTGCGTGCGGTTGGTCAGCACGACCTCGGCCGCCGGCTCGGCGCGCCGCGCCTCATAGGCGCGCAGCGCGGCCTGCGGGTCGTCATGCGCGGCCAGCGCATCGGCCAGGACGCGCGCGTCGATGAGGCCCTGCGCCGAGCCGTTCGAACCGCGCGGGTACATCGGATGCGCCGCATCGCCGGCCAAGCTGACGCGGTCGAATGACCAGCGCGCGATCGGGTCCTTGTCGACCATCGGATATTCGAAAATAACGTCCGCGGTGCGGATCAATTCGGCGACGTCAAGCCAGTCGAAGCGCCACGATTCGTAGATGTGGATGAAATCATCGAGCCGGCCGGGCTTGTTCCAGTCGTTCTGCTCGGCGGCGGCGGTTTCTATTTCGGTGGTCCAGTTGATGAGTTGCTGGCCGCTGCCGTCGATGTCGTCGATGATCGGGTAGATGACGATCTTGCCGGTGCGGATCGAGCCGACGCGCAGATAGCTTCGGCCGGTCAGGATGGGGTTGTGGCGGGTCACACCGCGCCACGTGTTAATGCCGGTGAAGACGAGTTGTTCGCCGGGATAAAATTGCGCGCGCACGGCCGAATTGACGCCGTCGCAGCCGATCGCGATCGCGGCATGCACCGGCGGCAACCCGGTGCCGGTGCTGGTCTGCTGGAAATGGAGCGTCACGCAATCCGCATCCTGCTCCAGTCCGACGCAGCGATGGTCGGTGACGATGCGCGCGGCCCCGAGCCGTTCGCGCACGGCGTCGTAGAGCACGCGATGCAGCCGGCCGCGATGCATGCCGAGTTCCGGCAGCGGATAGCCGGCAAAGCGACCGCGCGGCTCCTTGAAAATGAGCTGCCCGAAGCGGTTGAAAAAGCAGCTCTCGCGGTTTTCAATGCCGCGCGGCTCCAACCTCTCTTGCAGCCCGAGCGCCGCCAGTTCGCGCATCGCATGCGGCAATAGCGTGATGCCGACGCCGAGTTCCTTGACCTGCGGCACCGCCTCGTAGACACGGCAGCCGAGGCCGCGCCGGTGAAGGTTGAGTGCAAGCGCGAGCCCGACGATGCCGCCGCCAATGATCGCAACCTCTCCTGCTGCATCTGCCATCCGCTCGTCTCCTTTGCGCGCGGCTGCTATATCAGATCGGCGGTGATGACCCATATTGAAACGGACGTTCTGATCGTCGGGGCGGGTGGCGCCGGCATGTATGCAGCGATCGGCGCTGCGCGCGCCGGCGCCAAACGCGTGCTTCTCGTCGACAAGAGCCTCGTCGGGCGCGGCGGCGCGACGATCATGGCGCAGATGACCGTCGCCGCGGCACTCGGCGAGGAGGCTCCGGACGATTGGCCCCTGCACCTCGCCGACACGCTGGCCGCCGGTCGCGGCTTGTGCGACGAAAACCTGGCGGCGGTGCTGTGCCGCGAGGCGCCCGTGCGCATCCGCGAAATGGACGGGTGGCGGGTCGGCTGGGCGCGGCGCGACGGCCATATCGCGCAGGTGACGGCGCCCGGCCACTCGCGGCCGCGCTGCTGCTATGTCGATTTCCTCAACACCGGTCCGGCCGTCGCCGCGACGCTGCGCCGGCGGGTGAGCCGTATCGATGCCATTCGCCGCGTCAGCAACCTGATCGTCACCGACATCGTGACGACGGGCGGCGAAGCGGTCGGCGCGGTCGCGCTCGACCAGGCGGAAGGCGAGCCGGTGACGATAGCGACCAATGCCGTTGTCATCGCTGCCGGCGGGCTTAGCCGCCTCTTCCGGCGCAACAGCGCCTCTGCGAATATGGGCGGCGACGGCTATGCGCTGGCGCTTGCCGCCGGCGCCGATCTCGTTGACATGGAATTCGTGCAGTTTTTCCCGATCGGTCATCTGGCCCCGCGTCTCGTGGGCATGGACCCGATCATGTGGGACCCGTTCCGCTACAAACTCGGCGGCCGCCTGTTGGACGGCAACGGCCGCGAGTTTCTGGCGGATTACGGCAGCGACGAGAGCACCGGCTATACGACGCCGCGCGACATTGCGACCTATGCGATCCAAAAGGAAGTTGCGGCCGGGCGCGGCTCGCCGCATGGCGGCGTTTATTTGTCATTCACCCATGTGCCGCGCGGCGATCTCGACGCGGCATTCGGTCCGGTCATCGAGCGGCTGGCACGGAACGGCATCGATCTCGGAAGGATGCCGGTCGAAGTGGCGCCGATCGCGCATTACCAGATGGGCGGCATTGCAGTCGATGAAACGATGGCGACCCGAGTACCGGGGCTCTATGCCGCGGGCGAAGCGGTCGGCGGCGCCAACGGCGCCAATCGGCTGTCCGGCAACGCGATCCCCGAGGCGCTGGTGTTCGGCGAACGGGCCGGCCGTTTCGCCGCCGCTCATGCCAAGGCGCGGCGCGACGGATGGGACGCAAAACGGGCGGCGCCGGCGGTCGATGCGATCCGTCGCCTGCGCGACGGGCAGCGCGGCAACGCCAGTGCCGCCGCGTTGCTCGAAGAGTTGCGCGAGGTGATGTGGCGCGAAGTCGGCCCGTTCCGCACTGCCGCCGGCCTTGTCGGCGCTGCCAACCGGCTGGCGTCGATGCGCCGGGCACTTGCGGATTTGACCGTTGAACCTGGCCGCGCGTTCAACCCGACATTGGCCGACTGGTTCGAGTTGCGCGCCGGCCTCATCGCGGCCGAGGCGGTGACGCAGGCGGCGCTGGCGCGGCAGGAAAGCCGCGGCGCCCATCAGCGCGAGGACTTCCCCGACACCGATCCCGCCTGGACCTGCCGCCAGCGCGTCGCGTTGCGGCCGGACGGCGGCCTCGCGCTGAAAGCCGTGCGATGACGCTGGCGACGGCGCATCTGCGCATCCGCCGCGGGAGCGGCGACGAACCACCGCGTTACGACGAGTTTGCGGTGCCGTTCGAGGACGGTGCGACGGTACTCGACGCGTTGATCTGGATCCGCGCCCAACGCGATGCGTCACTGGCGATCCGCTACAGCTGCATCAACGCTAATGTCTGCAAGGAATGCACGATCGCGATCGACGGCAGTGTCGCGTATGCCTGCACAACCCGCCTGCGGGCGGACAGGGTGGTGACGCTCGAGCCGTTGCCGGGCAAGCCGGTGTTGCGCGATCTGGTGGCGGATACGCGGCCGCCGCGCGAACGCTTGGAGTGACATACTCCGGCAGTGCCGCCGCGGATGCGGTCTGTTGTTGAAGTTGCCGATATGGTAATGCTCGTCGCCTTTTCAGGGAAGGGCTGACGGCCATGGCAAAGACGACGGCTGTGAACCAGTTGCAGGAACAGATCGATGCGATTCGCCGCGAGGCATTTGCGCAAGGTTATGCGGCGGCGATGCAGGCCGTTCGCGACCTTGCCGCCAAACCGGCCCTCGGTGCGGCCGCGCCCGGCGCCGCACCGGGTGGCCGGCGTCGTCTGCCGCGTCAGGCGCCCGCCCCTGAGCCCGCACCTCGGCGTGGGCAGCGC
>JASIAN010000084.1 GCA_030042035.1 Alphaproteobacteria bacterium
ATTGTTGTTGTTGACGACGATCGGCAAGACCTCGCCATCCAACGCTTCCTGATTGCGGTAGCTGCTCATCCAGGCGCCGGAGCGCTTGCCGGGCCGGGCGAAGTTGTCGTGCAGGAACAGGCCGATCGGTCGGCCGGTCGCGGCGTCGAGCACCTCCCAGGCGCGTACATCCGGGTGATAGACCGGGCAATCCGGCCGCGCGACAAAGCGCAGGCCGAACAGGCGCGCGGCGCTGTCGAACGCCGCCTGCACCATATTGTCGAGCGCGAAATACGGCTTCAGCGCACCCTCATCGAGCGCATATCTCCGTTGCCGCACCTTCTCCGCGTAATAGCGCCAGTCCCACGGCGCTGCAGGCTCATTGAGGCCGTCGGCGCGGGCCAGTTCGGTCAACTCGGCGCGTTCGTCGGCCGCCTTCGCTTTGGCCGGCTCCCACACGCGGCGCAGCAGCCCCTCCGCCGCCTCCGGCGTTTTCGCCATCGTGTCGGCGAGGCGGTAGGCGGCGTAATTGTCGTAACCGAGAAGGTGCGCCTGCTCGGCTCGCAACTCTATGATCTCGCGGATAAGCGGCCGGTTGTCGTGCGCTCCCCGATGCGTGCCGCGCGCCGCCCAGGCTTCGTAAGCCGCTTGGCGCAGGTCGCGGCGGGCCGAGAATGTCAGGAACGGCTCGACCGACGAGCGCGCCAGCGTAATGACATATTGCCCGGCGAGACCGGCCTCGCGCGCCGCCGCCGCGCCAGCCCTCCGGGCGAAATCCGGCAGACCGTCGAGATCGCCGTCGTCGAGCACGAGGCGCCATTCGGCCTCGTCGTGCAGCACGTTCTGGCCGAACAGCGTGTGCAGACTCGCCAGTCGTTCGGTGATCGCGGCCATGCGCGCCTTTGCGGCCGGCGCGAGCAGCGCGCCGTTGCGCAGGAAGCGCAGATGATGGCGTTCGAGGAGGCGCCGCTGGTCGGGCGCGAGGCCGAGCCGGTCACGCTCGCGGTAGAGCGCGTCGATCCGCGCGAAGAGGCCGGGATCGAGCGCGATCCTCAGGTGATGCGCCGCCAGCTTCGGCGCGTAGTCGCGGTCGATCGCATCGAGCGCGTCGTTTGTCGCGCTGCCGGTCAGGTTACTAAAGACGCGGCTGACGCGCGTCAGGAGCCGGCCGCTGCGCTCGAGCGCCTCGACCGTGTTGGCAAAATCAGGCGGCGCGGCGGCGGCCGCAATCGCCGCGACCTCCTCGGCCTGCTCCGCCATACCGCGGTCGAAGGCAGGCGGAAAATGCTCCGGCCGGATCAAGTCGAACGGCGGCAGCTCGAACGGCGTCGCCCATTCCGCGAAAAACGGGTTGTCCATCATCTCACACTTGCTGGATCGCCGACAGCAGCCACCGCCCGCCGCGCTCGCGCACAAAGGTCCACACCTCCTCCTGTTCGACCGGCATGCGCGGGTCGCCGCCAACCACGATGTCGGGCGCAGCGGGCCCGGCGCCGAGCCGTACGACCTGATCCACCGCGCTCCACCGCAGATACGCGGTTGCATATTGCAGGTCGCCCTCGTTCCACGCCTCGCTCACATCGCCCTTCAACAGGCGCACGTTGGAGACGAGGTTTTGCACGCCCTGGCTCGCGTTCTTTGTCAGCTCTTCGGAGAAATAGCCGAGCATCTCGGGCGTCATCAGCGTCCGCAGCCGGGCGAGATCACCGCGGCTCCAGGCCTCCTGCACGGCCGCGTGGATCGCCTGGAAATCGTTGAGATCGCTGTCGTTAACGGTCGTATCCTCGCCGCGGTAATAGGCCGTCGGCGCTGCCGCAGCACCGGCCGCGCGCGGCATCGCCCACCCCGATCCGGCGCGCGCGGCAAAGGCGCCGGAAAACAGCCGCACCAGAAACCAGATCAACAGCCCAATAATCAGCAGATGAAAGAAGCCGCCGAACACAAAACCGAATGGCCCCATGCCGCGGAACAGCATCGAACCGAGCCAACCGCCGAACAGTCCCGTCAAAAACGGATGCCGCGAAAAGAAGCTGCCGCCGTAGCCGTAGCCGGGATGGTAGCCGTAGCCCGGCGCCGCATGCATGCTGCGGGTGATCGCGCCGGCGCCATTCGGCTCGAACGTGCGCGCGCCGCGGCTGCCGAAGCCGGAAAACGAGGAATAACCGCCGAACGAAAACGAGTGGCCGGCGCGCGCTTCGGCAAGCCCCGGCGCAAACGCCAACGCGAGGCAGAACACGAGCGCCAGCACGGCGCGCCATCGGATGACACCGGCGGCGCGAGAAGCGACGAGGCGGAGGGAAGGCGATCGGAGCGACATCGGTCATGCGTCCGCGGCGCAAAGGACAATGGTGCCTCAATATGGGCAGCCTCGACCGCCGGCGGAAGACGCGGCCTCGCTCGGCTTCCTTGATCGCTGCCGCCGGCGCCCCCAAATCACGTCGTGAACATGACATTTGCCGCCGCTGACGCCGCTTTCGGGTTTGCGGCGGATGTCTCGCTCGCCGGAGGAGATCGATCGATGTCGACGCGCCTGTCGCTGTTCAATTCACCGCTGTTGCTCGGCTTCGAGCATTTTGAGCGGGCGCTCGACCGGGTCAACAAGGCGTCGAGCGATGGCTATCCGCCCTACAACATCGAGCAGCTGGGGGCGGATGCGCTGCGCATCACGCTCGCCGTCGCCGGCTTTACGATGGCCGACTTGTCGATCACGGTCGAAGACAACCAGCTCGTCATCCGTGGCAAGCAGACGGACGACGGGCAGCGCGTTTACCTGCACCGCGGCATCGCGGCGCGCCAGTTCCAGCGTTCGTTCGTGCTGGCCGAGGGGATCGAGGTCAAAGGCGCCTGGCTCGACAACGGCCTCCTGCACATCGATCTGGTCCGCCCGCCGGCCGAGGCGCGGGTGCGGAGCGTGCCGATCCGCGGCCCCGAATCGGACGGCTCTGGCGGCTCGCCGCCGTAGCGATCACGTCAGAAGTCGGCGAGGCGGCGAGCAACGCGCCGCTCACACAGGCGCTGCGCCTCAAGCAGACCGCGGCATGACCTCGCGCGCGAAGAGCCGCATCGAAGCGAGCGCCGGCTCATACGCCATCGTGTTGAAATTGACCTGCAGCGAGGCGTGCTCGAATTGGCCGAAATCGCGTTCGAGGCGCGCGATCGTCGCCGCGATCTCGTCGGGCGAGCCGATCCACGCCGCGCCATTGGCGATCTGCTCGGCCGCGTTCGACGCGCGCAGCGCGGCGATGACCTTGTCGTAGCCGGGATAGTCGCGCGAGGTCTGGCCGTCGAGCCAGTCGCATGCGGCCTCCACCAGCGATGCAAGATAGCGGTCGAGCAGCGGGCAAGCGAAGGCGCGCGCCTCTTCGCCGTCCGGCGCGCAATAAAGATGAAAAGCGAGCATGATTTCGCCCGCACCGGGATGCCCGGCCGCCCGCCACGCCGCGCGATAGGCGCTGAGCAGCGGCCGCATGCGCGACGCGACGAGCGGGATCGCCATGATGGAATATCCCATGCGGCCGGCAAACTCGAACGATTCGGGCGTGGCCAGCGCGGCGATATAAAATTTCGGCCGCGGATGCTGCGTCGGCCGCGGCAGCGAGGTCGTGTTCTCGATCGTGTGGAAATGCCCGCGATGCGTGACGTTTTGCTGTGTCAACAGCAGATCGACCTGTTCGATGCCTTCGCGAAAGCGCGCCACCGACTCGTCGGGCGAGCGGCCGAAGCGGCGGAACTCGTGCGGCAGAAAGGCGCGCGCGAAGCCGACATCGAGGCGCCCGCGGCTGATCGCATCGAGCAACGCGATCTCGCCGGCGAGCTTCAGGGGATGGTTGAACGCCGGCAATACCGCGCCGGTCACGAGCCGGGCCCGCTGCGTCCGCTGCGCCGCTGCGGCGAGAAACACGATCGGGTTCGGGCTGTAGCCGCCGTAATAATGGAAATAGTGCTCGACGATGCGGATATGCGTAAAGCCGAGCCGGTCGGCCTCCTCGGCCAGGTCGAGCGCCTCGGTGAAGTACGCCTGCGCCGATTTTTCGGCCGGAGCGACATCAGGAAAGAACTGCACGCCGAACTGCATCCGCCGCTCCCGCCGTTCAGGGCAGCGCCAGGCCGTTGACCGCCGCGCCGAAATAGGCCTGCGGCCGCGATGGCAGGACGTGCAGGCGGGCCTCGTCGCGGCGCACGCACGCTCGCTCGCGGCCGAACACGATGCGCCAGTCGGCGGCATGCGGCAGGGCCGCGATCAGGCATTGGTCGAACACGGTATAGGTGCGCCCGACCTGGCAGCCGAAGGACGGCCGGTCGGCGCGCGCAGCGGTCAGAATGATGCGGTCCGGCGCCCGCATCGCGGCGCCGGCAAATGCGCCGCTGTAGCAGCCCGACGCGACGACGACGGTCGGCACGCGGCCGCAGCCCACCGATAGCGCGCGCGCCAGGGCGGCCGGATAGAGAAAACGCTGGCCGTCGGCGAGGAACAGCCCGTCGCCCTCGTTGCCGTGCGACGTGATGAATACAAAGCAGCCGTCGCCAGCGCGGGGGCGCAACGCGGCGATCGCGGCCAGCACCCGCGGCAATGTCGCCGGCGCGATCTGCGGCCCGGCAGGCTTGGCGCTCAGGCGAACGATCGCGTGCTGCGCCACGCCGTGGTCGACGAGCCAGCGGTCGATCGCGGCGACGGCATTGTCGAACACCGGCTCGGCATCGTCGCCGGCGACGAGTACCGCCTGCCAGCCCTTGACCAGCGGCGCCAGTGGGCGCGCCATCGCGGGACCGGCGGCGAGCCATATCGCAACAAGAAGCAGGCGGACAGCGTACGGCATCGCTCGTCGGGCGCGGTTGCAAACGCGGCGCAATATGGCACTGTTGCCGCCGCCGCGTCCAACCGGCCGCGCGTCGCAGCCTCGCATCAGGAGATCGCGCGATGGATATCAACGAACGCGCCGCCGGGGTCGACACCGACGCGCTGAAGGCATTGGGCCGGCCGCCAGGCCTGCCGTTCCGCATCGGCAAAATCGGCCACGTCGTGCTCAATGTGCGCGACCTCGCGCGCTCGGTGCGGTTTTACACCGAGGTCCTCGGCTTCGCGGTCTCCGATATCTATCCCGAGGACATGGTGCCCGGCGGCATGGCGTTTCTGCGCTGCAACCCCGACCATCACGGCATCGCACTGGTCGGCGGCGCGCCGGGCGACGCCGCAAATGCCGACCTCAACCACATCGCCTTCGAGGTGGCGACATTGGACGAAGTCGTGCGCGCCCGCGACCATCTGCACCGGCACGGTGTGCCGATTGATTTCGAGGGACGCCGCCGCGCCGGCTGCCAGCTTGCGGTCGAGTTCCGCGATCCCGATGGTCACCGCCTCGAAATCTATTGGGGCATTGACCAGATCGGCAGCGACGGCCGGGCGCGGCCGCGCGACGAATGGAAGGGCGCGCGCGGCCTCAAAGCCGCGATCGCCGACCCCGTTAACGGCCAGGATACGACGCTGCACGACCCTTCGCTGGCTGCAGAGCGGCGCTAGACGTCGTAATCGAGGCCCATCGCGGCGTAGCGCTCGCGGTCGTCGAGCCAACCCTCGCGCACCTTGACGAACAGAAACAGGTGCACGCGTCGGTCCAGAAGGCGCTCCAGCTCGGCCCGGGCGCGGGCGCCGATCATCTTGATGCGCTGACCTTTGTCGCCGAGCACGATCGCGCGCTGCCCGGGCCGGCGCACGTAGATGACCTGGTCGATCCTGACGCTGCCGTCGCACCGCTCTTCCCAAACCTCCGTTTCGACCGTCGCGGCATAAGGCAATTCGTCGTGCAGTTGTAGAAACACCTGCTCACGCGTGACTTCGGCGGCGAGCCAGCGCTCCGGCGCGTCGGACAGCTGGTCCGCGGGAAACAGCCATGGCCCCGCCGGGACCGCCGCAGCGAGATGGCGCTTCAGATCGGCAACGCCGTCGCCGGTGAGGCCCGAGATCATGAACGCCTGGTCAAAGATGCCGGCGCGGAACAGCCGGTCCGCGATGCCAAGCAGCGCGTCGCGGCGCACCAGGTCGATCTTGTTCAGGGCGAGGACGGCGCGCCGCCCGCTCGCGGCGAGTTGCTCGATGATGCGCGCCGTATCGGCCGCGTCCGGGTGCTTCGCATCGACCAGCAGCACGATTTGGTCGGCGTCGGCCGCGCCCGCCCAGGCGGCGGCGACCATCGCCCGGTCGAGGCGGCGGCGCGGCGCAAAAATCCCCGGCGTGTCGACAAAGATCAGCTGCGAGGCGCCCTCGATGGCAATGCCGAGGAGACGCGTTCGGGTCGTCTGCACCTTTGGCGTCACGATCGCGAGCTTGCGGCCGACGAGTGCATTGAGCAGCGTCGATTTGCCGGCGTTGGGCGCGCCGATCAGCGCGACATAGCCGCAGCGCGTCTCGGTGTGCATCGCCCGCGGCGCGGGGGACGGCTCACCCGCCGGCGCTTTTCGGGGTCCCGTCGGCATCGGCGCCCAGACGTTCGAGCAATGCCGCCGCGGCCGCGGTCTCGGCGGCGCGTTTGGACGAAGCGGCGGCGGTGGCCTCTTCGCGGTCGGTGAGCCGCACCGTGACGGTAAAGCGCCGGGCGTGGTCGGGGCCGCTCGTCGCGACCAGCCGGTAGACGGGAAGCGGCAGTCCGCGCCCCTGCGCCCATTCCTGGAGCAGCGTTTTCGGGTCGCGCGGCGGCCGTTTCATGTCGGCGACGCGCGGTCCCCATAGCCGCTCGACGAAGGCGACCGCCGCCGTGAAGCCGCCGTCGAGATAGATCGCCGCGATGACCGCCTCCAACACGTCCGCCAACACGCTCGGGCTGGAAGCCCGTCCCGATGCGGCTTCGGCCGGAGACAATTGCACGAAGCGATCGAGCCCCATCTCGAGGGCGATTGCGGCCAGCGTATCGCGCCGAACCAGTTCGCCGTGGCGACGGGTCAACGGCCCCTCCGGCTCGCTGTCGAAGCGCCGCCATAACAGATCGGCGATGATGAGGCCGAGCACGCGATCGCCGAGAAATTCGAGCCGCTCGTAATGGCGCGGCGGCGCGGCGCGGCGGGAGCGCCGGCCGGCCTGCTTTGGCGGCAATGCGCTCGGATGGGTCAGCGCTTCGCGCAGCAGCTCGGGCCGGGCGAAACGGTAGCGCAGCAGGCGCTCCGGGGTGTCGGCCGTGGCATCGGCCGATTGTCGCAGCGGCACAATCAGGATCGGGCCCTGCGCATCACCGGATGAGGCGGAACAGCCGGTCGTACCGGATCGCCCACGGCCAATTCCAGATCTGCCACCAGCGCGCCTCGCCATTGGTCGAAAAGAAAATGATTTCCGCCTTGCCGACGAAGTTGGCCGCCGGCACGTAGCACAGCGCATCGGGCCGGTTCGGCTGGAAGCACGAGGCGCTGGCAGCCGGGTTTGAGCTGAAGGCGATCCGGCTGTCCTCGGAATTCTCGCGGTTGTCGCCCATCATAAAATAATGGTCTGGCGGCACATCGTAGACAGGCGTGCTATCGAGCGGTCCGTTGCGGCTGTCCCACTCGATGATGCAATGGTTGACCGGCGCTTCGCCCGGCCCGCGCGGCAGGCTTTCGATATAACCCTGCTGCTCGGCCAGCGGAACCCCGGACTCGGGATTGCGGCAGGCATCGTCGCGGCGCAGCGGCACGGCATGACCGTTGATGACGAGGTCGCCGTTCTTCATCTGGATCGCATCGCCTGGCAAGCCGACAACGCGCTTGATAAAGTCGGTCGAATTGTCGGTCGGCACCTTGAAGACGACGACATCGCCGCGCTGCGGCTTGTGCGACAGCCCGGGCACGGGCAGGCGCCCGTGAAACAGCGGCAGGCCAAACGGTATCGAATAGCGGCTGTAGCCATAAGAGAATTTCGACACAAACAGATAATCGCCGACCAGCAGCGTCGGCACCATCGACCCCGAGGGTATGTTGAACGGCTCATAGGCGACCGTGCGCACGCCGAGCGCGATCAGTACCGCATAGATGATCGTCTTGACCGTCTCGAAGAGACCGCCGGAGGTTTTCTTTGCGGCTGCCGCTTTACGGCCGTATTTCGATTTCATGCCGATGTTCGGGAGGCCAAACCGCGCGATCAAGCGCGCCGCGGCTCGACAAGTCAAGGCGCTGGGCCAGAGTCTCACGCACCCGACACCGCCGCCGGCTCCCGTTCCTCTGCCGCGACTGCGGGCGGCACGGCCGCGGGCAGTGCGCTAATGATGACGATCGCCTGGGCCAGCGGCGGCTCGTCGGTCAAGCTGACATCGAGCCGCGCCGTCATGCCGGGCGGGGTGATCGCCTTGAGGCGGTTGAGTGCGCCGCCGGTCAGTCGCATCCCCGGCTGCCCAGACGGCAGGTTGACGACGCCGAGGTCGCGCCAGAACACGCCGGCGCGAAACCCGGTGCCGAGCGCCTTGGCGGCCGCTTCCTTGGCCGCGAAGCGGCGGGCATAGCTTGCGATGCGGGTGGCGGCGCGGCGGTCGCAGCGGCGGCGTTCGGCTTCCGTAAAGATGCGGTCGAGAAAGCGGTCGCCGAATCGCGCGATCACCTGCTCAATGCGGCGAATGTCGATCAAATCGCTGCCGACCCCCAGAATCATCGCCTAGCCGCGCGCCCGCTCGACCGCGTTGATGACCGGGGTCGCGCGCAGTGCGGCGATGATCGTCGACAGATGCTTCACATCGTTGACTTCGATATCGACCATGATCTCGAAAAAATCGGTCGAGCGGTTGGTGATCTTCAGATTGCTGATGTTGCCGCCCTGCTTGCCGATCGTCGTCGTCAGCGAGCCGAGATTGCCGGGCTCGTTGGCGATCGTGACGTTGATGCGGCCGACATGGGCGGCGTCGGCCTCTTCGCTCGACCACGCGACATCCAGCCAGCGCTCCGGCTCATCGGCAAAGCTCTGCAGCGTATCGCAATCGATCGTGTGGATCGTGACGCCCTTGCCGGTCGTGACGATGCCGACGATGCGGTCGCCGGGCAAGGCGTGGCAGCAGCCGGCGAAATGCACCGCCATGCCGGGAATGAGGCCGCGAATCGGCACCGCATTGTCGCGCAGGGGCCCGCGGCGACGGGCGCGCGCCAGCGGCACAACCTTGTTCTTGTCCTCGGGCGGCTGCGGAAACGCCGCGTTCGTGACCTCGCGGCCGGTCGCGAGCCCCTCGCCGACCGCGACATAGAGGTCCTCAACGCTGTCCGAGTTGAATTGCGTCAGCACCGCTTCGAGCCGCCGCTCAGAAAAGTCCTGGCCTTGCTGGCGGAATGCCTTCTGCACGATGGCGCGGCCGAGATCGAGATACTGAGCGCGCTGCTGGGTGCGGATGAAGCGGCGGATGCGGGCGCGCGCCTTGCCGGTGACGACAAACCGCTCCCAGGTCGGCGACGGGGTCTGCGCCTTCGACGTGACGATCTCGACCTGGTCACCGTTCTGCAGCTGCGTGCGCAGCGGCAAGAGCCGTCCGTTGATCTTGGCGCCGACGCAGGTGTCGCCGATCTGCGAATGCACGGCGTAGGCGAAATCAACGGGCGTCGCGCCGCGCGGCAAGGCGATCAGGTCGCCTTTCGGCGTGAACGCGAACACCTGGTCCTGGAACATTTCAAGCCGGGTGTGTTCGAGAAACTCCTCCGGATTGGAAGCGTGCTCCAGAATCTCCAAGAGTTCACGCAGCCAGCGGTATTGCCGGCCATCGACCCGGCCGGCCTGCTGCTTGTAAATCCAATGCGCGGCGACGCCCAGTTCGGCGACCTCGTGCAT
>JASIAN010000085.1 GCA_030042035.1 Alphaproteobacteria bacterium
GATATGGGACGGGAGAGCGAGGCAGAAATTGAGTTTGACCGCGCGCTATCAGTCGCGTGTGGACAGAGTGCCCGCCTGTGGGCGTTACGCGCGGCAACGAGTTGCGCCAGGTTGCGACTCCGGCACGGCCGAGCAACGGCGGCGCGGCAACTCCTCGCCCCCGTCTACAACTGGTTTACGGAAGGGTTCGCCACTCCGGATTTGCAAACTGCAAAAAAACTTCTGGACGAACTCGAATAGAGTTTCCCAAGTGACGGGAGGCGTGATGTGTACAAGCCACTATGGGCGACTGAGCCGACGCTTGGCTCACGCATATTTTGTTGGTGTGGGATCGTGGCAAACGCGCTTCTGATTCTGTGGTGCGCCACGTGGATTTGGCAGTATCGAAATAACAGCAGCATTCATTCGCGATGGTTGTTCGCAACGGTGTTTGCCGCAGTCTACCTCGCCGACCTGATGTCAGGGTTTGTCCATTGGCTGACTGATACTTGGTTTAGCGAGGTCTCGCTGAACGGCGCTCTCACGCGGGTGGTGTCGATCGCGCGGGAACATCATCTCTACCCACTTCAAATCGTTGGCTATGGTTTTCGTGACTATACTGCTTATAGCTCGTGGCCCAGTGTAACGATTGTAGGTCCGATCGCTTTGATATTGACCCTAGTCCTCAATCCATCTCCCGCAGTATTCGAGGGCGTCGTCGCCTGTTTCGTGATTTCTGGTATCATGCTGTTTGGTACGTACGCGCACCGGCTGGGGCATAGACAGTCTCCGTGGCTGGCGATCAGGGCATTGCAGCATTGCCGCTGCCTGATTACGCCATCCTATCATGCAGTACATCACCACGGTAATCACGACATCCGCTATTGTGTGATCAATGGCTGGGCTAATCCGCTGTGTGACCGCGTTGGGCTGTGGCGCAGTTTGGAATGGGTAATTCACCGTATTACAGGCATTTCGCCACGCCAGAATGATCGAGAATGGTTTGATCGATTTGAACGCGATCCTGATTTTGAATCGAGAAGAAGGAACGTAACAGTGGACACCGTTGACTCTTAGCGCCCGACGACAGTACACTTTACGTCACCATTGACGGAACGAATACAGTCGGGGTTCGCAGCGGTCCACCTACGGATGCGTGTGGCTCGACGCTTGATTTCACTGGGCTGGTCACCAAATTTAGTCCGGGTCGGTGCCGCCAGCGAAGACCTAGAGACGCGAGTTTAATTCCATCTTTGCGAGCCACCTGCGCACCTCCCTCGCAAGTTCGGCGGGGCTTTGCGCACCCGCCAGTTCCAGCCGCAATCACCGTTTGGCGGTGGGGTGCTACCGGCACTGATCTCGATCAGCAGTTCGGCCAGCCGCTCGGCGCCGAGCGCTGCGAGGTTTTTCGCGTTTAGGCCTGTGCGCGCCATCCGTTCCCTCACGCACGTGGGGTCAGCCACTGGCGCAGCTTCGTCCGGCGCGGATCAGGCGCGTCAATGTCCTGGTCGTTTATTCAGCGGCAGCTACGACCGGACGCTGTGCCGCAACCCGCGCGCCGAATCCGCAACCGAGGCTCGCAACCGCGAGCACAGCAACAGCGACGAGCACCAGATTGGGTCGCCCGGCATCGATCATCAGCCCATAAGGTATCGGCGCCATCGCGCTGCCGAGCGAGAGACCGGCGCTGACAAAGCCGAACACCTTGCCGACCTCGCCCGGCCCCGCCGCTGCCTTCACCATCATATCGCGCGGCGTGCGGCTCATCCCGAGGCACAGGCCGCCAATCGCCAGCACCCCGATGGCAGCGGCCATGGCGAGCGGCGCGATGCCGACCAGGGCCAAGCAGGCGGCACCGCTGGTGGTCAGCAGGACAATAAAGCCAAAGTGGCGATCGCTGCGGTCGGCGACCCAGCCGCCGGCGAGGATCCCGAAGAGCGAGGCGACCAGATAACCGGTCAAAGCCGACGAGGCGGCGCCGAGGGTGAACCCGTGCGCCTGGTGCAGGATCGTGATCAGCCAGGCCTGCACCCCGCCGGTAGCCATCGAGGAAACCATGTAAAAGGCGCTGAGGAACAGGATCGGACGGCTCAGCAACAGGCGGGCGCCGAAGAGGGCGGGCTTCTTTTCCTCGGCCGCAGCGCGAACCTGCCTCTCCTCCACCAGAACACCGCTCTGCCACAGCACCATCAGCACTACCGGGACACCGAGAAGGCCGAGGCCGACGAGGCTGTCGCGCCAGCCGATCAACAGCACGAGCGCAGTGGTGACGGGGGGCGCTGCAGCGAATCCTACATAGCCGCTGAACGTGTGAAAGGCGAAGGCGCGCCCGAGCCGCTCGCGGCTGACCGAGCCGCTGAGGATCGCATAATCGACCGGATGAAAGACGGAATTGCCGAGCCCGGAAAGGAGCGCCAAGCCGGCGATCTGCCAAAAGCTGGTCGCTAAGCCCATCGCCGAGATCGACAGCGCCATCAGCAGCGCGCCGCCGATCAAAAGCGGCCGCGCTCCATAGCGATCGACGAGCATCCCAACCGGTGTTTGCGCCAGCGCCTGGGCGCCCGCCATCAACGCCACCGCAAGACCGAGCTCGGCATAGGACACATGGAACGCGTTTGCCCAAACGACAAACAGCGGCGGCAGGCAGAGCGAATAGAAATGTGACAGGAAATGGCCCGCGCCGATCAGCCCGTTGACCCGAACGTCGCGATTGAGTGCTGGAAATCTGCGCATCTTTCGATGCTGCTATAATCATTCGCGCCGGTCGAGGGCAAAAGCGCCGACTACCGGGGCGCTTCCCTGTCCTGGCGGAGGGAGTCGGCGGCGCGCGCGGCGGCCAGGAAACAATTCTGGCGCGGCTTAGGCGGCTCAACGCAGGCTTGGGGATAGTATGCTCCGCGGTGCGCCGGGTCGTAGCTGCGGACAGTGAGGCACGACGAATGAGTGGCGCGCGCCGCGTCGTTGGCCGATCGGTCGCACGGTTGGAAGACCCGCCGCTGCTCAGAGGGCAGGCCAGTTTGTCGGCGATATACGAAAGCTTTCTGTCGGGCAGCAGACAGGGGTGGGCAAGAACGACAGCGTTCCGGCGGGCCATGCCCGACGATGATGAGCACTACGTCTACGCCATAGCCCTCTGAGGCGAGGCGGCCTCGGCCTCATTGAAGCTACCTAGCCGCCGAAGTAAACTGTTATAAGTTGGTGCATCCGAGGTTCTGGAACCTCGGCCTCGTTGGAAAGGCCAACCGCCCCGATCGTATTGTCCATAACCAGGCATCCGAGGCGCATGCGCCTCGGCCTCATTGAAGGGCTAGATCGCGTATGTCAAACGCGCGCATCGCCGCCGATCCCGGCATCATGATGGGCGAGCCCTGCATCAAGGGGACCCGCATCACCGTAGAGTTGATCCTGCGCAAGTTGGGTGCCGGCCGGTCGATTGCGGATATACTCGAAGCCTATCCCCAAGTTACAGAGGACGATGTGCGGGCGGCGCTGTCCTTTGCGGCCGATTACCTGCAGCATGAAACGGTTCTCGCCGCGGAATGATGCGTTTTCTGGCCGACGAGAACGTTTCACGTCACGTCGTTGAGGGGTTACGGGCTGCTGGCTCGACGTGACGGTCATCGGCTTGACGAACCCGGGCGCGTCGGACCGCGACGTGCTCGCGACGGCGAGGCGTGACGGGCGCATCCTGATCACGGAGGACCGAGATTTTGGCGAACTGATCGTTCGCCAGCGGGTGGAAGTCCAAGGCGTCGTCCTGCTGGAACTGGATCGCTTGTCGAATGTAGCGGAGGCTGACCGGGTGGCCGCAGTCGTTTCCACGAATGTGGACAAGCTGTCGGGGAATCTATTGGTGATCGAACCTGGAAGAGTTCGTATCCGACCTTTGCGGCGGTGAACCGGACGCCTGCGGTGGCGGCCGGACACGGCGTCGCGCCCTCGCGCAGGTTTGGCGGGACACGACCGACGATGATGAGCACTATGTCTACGCCATAGCCCTATGATGGTGGCCAGTCGGCAGGCACGGAACGTTGACATGTGAGACACATGTTTCTATGTTTTGCACATGGGGACTATGGTCCAAATCCGCAACGTCCCGGAGACATTACATCGCCGGCTCAAATCGCGCGCGGCATTGGCCGGCATGTCGCTGTCTGACTATCTCCTTAGCGAACTGCGACAGGTGGCGGAACGGCCGACGCTTGACGAGTTGCGGGCGCGGCTGCACAGCCGCACGGAAACTGCTCCATCCGTGGCGCCGGCGGAGGCAGTTCGCGCCGAGCGCGATCGGACGTGATCGTCGTCGACGCCTCAGCCTTCCTTGAAGCTCTGCTCCGCACGCCGGCCGCGAAAGCCGTGGAAGATCGGTTGTTCGCTCCTCATCAAACGCTCCACGCCCCTCATTTGCTCGATGTCGAAGTCGCGCAGGTGATCCGACGCTACGCCACGAACGGCGAAATCGACGGTGAGCGCGGCCGCGTGGCTCTTGCCGACCTGGCGGACTTCCCGCTCCGGCGATACCCGCATGATTTTCTTTTGCCGCGCATTTGGGCTTTACGGAACAATCTGACGGCCTACGACGCCACTTATGTAGCGCTGGCCGAGGCGCTCGACGCGCCACTGCTGACACGTGACAGACGTTTGGCCACAGCCGCCGGCCATCGCGCGCAGATCGATTTGGTATAACTCCATCCGATGCCGCGGCTACGGGCGAACCGCTGGACAGACACGGATAACTCAGCGTGCCATGGCGTAGGTTTGGCGGAGAGGGAGGGATTCGAACCCTCGGTCCCCCGGCAAGGAGGACAACGGTTTTCGAGACCGCCCCGTTCGACCGCTCCGGCACCTCTCCATGTGAACGGCGGCAACCGCTTAGCATATGCAGCCTCAGAACAGCAAGAGAACGAAGAAGCCCGATTGGCATGCAGCGGCGCGGCGGATGACCTTCCGGCGTTTAATCCCCCCGAACTCCGCATCAATCACTTTACCGGAACCGCAACTACAACCCCTTGAACGGCGACATCGAGCGCTGGTTCGAGCCGGTGCAGCCCGACATCGCCGACCACCCGACGCAGCGCGCAGGTGCTCGACAGCGCCTGGACGATACGTTATCACGTCCCCCAGATTTTCCGGTAGATGCCCTTGTACCCGTTCTCCGGGTCATAGATGTTGTGCTCGCCGCCGTCGCGGTTAATGTTGGCGTGAATGAACAGATGCGGCGGCGGCACGAAGCTGCTCGGCTTTTCCCCCGCAAAAGCGCGGTTCAGTTCGTCGATGCACATCCATCCGTGCAGGTGCAAAGGTTCGGCGACCGTGCCGATCTGGTAGTGGCTTTCGCGGATCCGCTCGAAGGCCGGCACCGACCCGTCCCCCGCGGAAATCTGCCGTGGATAGCCCACCGCCGGATCGACGCCGGCCGCCTGCAGCGACGGGGCCATGAAGTCGAACCACAGATCGTTCACCGCGATCGTGTAGGTCCATTTCTTGCCGTACTTGGCCAGCAGTGTCGTGGTGAGCTGTGGCATCCGGTTCGCGACGTCGGCGATTGGCGTGTCCTCGAACGCCAGCACCTCGCAGCCCTTGGATCCCTTGATCGCGGCAATCGCAGCATTGGTTTTGACAGTGCTGATCGCGTAGAGATTGTCGCCGATCACCACCGCTTCGGCGGTGCCATTCGAATCCACGACGGCATATAGCGCGGCCAGCCTGCCGACCTCCGTCGGGTCGGTGGTGATATTGGTGATCACGGGCGGGTCCTTCACCGGGCCTGGCTCGCCGGCGCAATGCCAGCCAACCACCTTGATGCCGAGTTTGACCGCGTGTTCAACCACCGGCGCCTGCTCCTTGGCGTCGATCGTTCCGAGGATAATACCATCGGGCTTCAGCGCAATCGCCTCATTCAATGCCGACGTGTGCTGTGCCACCGAACCCTGGCCGTCGATTATGCGGTAGTTCCATCCGATCACCTTGGCCGCTTCCTGCGCTCCGTCGCCGACGCCCTGGGCACCGCCGTTGCGCTGGTCCTGGGAGACATAGATCACCAGCTTGTGGGCCTGCGCCTTTGGCCCGGTCCGCGGGCCGGTCCATGGCGCGCCCGGCTGCGTCGCCTTGGCGATATAGGCCCTGGCCTTCGCCAGATAGTCATCCTCGGCCCAGGCGCCGGCTGCGGAGACGGCCAGTGCACCGGCCGATGCCAAAAAAGTCCGCCTGGGCATGCGAATACTGGACATCACCTTGTCTCCTCTCCCTTGCTTTGCAGCTCTGCTGATCGCGTGGCTGCCTTGCGTCGAATACATTATGCGGCGGGCGGCACCCTCTTTGCCGCCTTGGACGCGGTGACCGACCGGCGGCGCTGCGCGAAGCCGGCAAGCGCGATGGCGACGACGAGTGTGGTGCCGTTGAACAGCGGTTCGATGAAGAATTGCCCGCCAAGCTGCTGGATGCCCGAAATGCCGATCGCGAGGATCAGCACGCCGACGATGGTGCCCAGGACATTCACCCTGCCGGGCTTGATCGTGGTGGTACCCAGGAACGCGCCGACCAGCGCCGGCAGCAGATAGTCAAGGCCGACATTCGCCTGGCCGATCTGCAGCTTCGATGCGAGCACGCAACCGGTGAAGCCGGCGACCAGTCCAGAGCCGATGAACACCCCGACAACGTTGGCGCGAACTGAGATGCCGTTCAGCGCCGCCGCCTTTTCGTTGGCGCCGATCGCGTAAAGCTGGCGCCCCAGCGGCAGCCGCTCGGTGACGATCCACAGCACTGTGCCGAGTACGATCACATAGACCGCCGGCATCGGTATCCCGAGTGGCGACAGCGCGTTGACATCGATGAAGCCAGGCGCAAGCACCCCCATCACCTGCCGCCCGCCGCTAAGCCACAGCGCCAACGCATAGAGAATTGTGCCGGTGCCCAGCGTGGCGATGATGCTGTCAATCTGCGCCACCTCTACCAGTAGGCCATTGACCACGCCCGCCAAGCCGCTGCACAGCAGGACCACAAGGATCGCCAGCGGCCAGGGAATACCGTACCAGACCTGCAGGCTGATCGCCATGATGTGCCACATGACGATGCCGAACCCGATGGTCAGGTCGATGCGTCCGGTCATCATTGGCAGCATCGAACCGAGTGAGAGCAGTACGATGATTGCTTTGTCGCTCAGGATCGAGCGGACGTTGAGAGCGGTGGGAAACGAATCCGGCAGCAGGATCGAAAAGAATGCCGCCAGCGCCAGCGTCAGGATCGGCAGGCCATAAACTGGCAGAATCCGCGCCGCCGCCCGCCAGCGCGGCAGCCCGGCCAACTCCGGGCGGGTGGGTTCCAGCGCGGTGGATTTGAGCGATTGCATTGTCAAGCCGGCCGGGATCGATCAGCCGTCAGCGTCTCGGCCATCTGGCCGAGGCTCGCGGAAGCGGCGGCAAGCAGGTTCTCGGCCGACATGTCACCAACCCCCAACTCCGCGACGACCCGCCCGCGATCGAATACCAGCGCGCGGTGGCAGACCTTTTCGACCTCCTCGAAATCCGTCGAGACCAGCAGGATCGCGGCCCCACGCTTCAGCGCTACATCGAGCAGGCGATAGATCTCCCCTTTTGCGCCGACATCCACGCCGGCCGTAGGGTCCTCGAGGATATAGACCTTGCCCTGCAGATGCAGCCAGCGACCGAGCACGACCTTCTGCTGGTTGCCGCCGGAGAGCCACTCGATCGGCAAAGCGGGGTCGTTGGGACGCAACCCGATCTCCTGTCCGACCCGGGATGCGGCCGCATGCTCGCGGGCCGGGCGGATGAGGGAGTACGCACGGGACCCGGAGGCGCGCAGGTTCAGGAACAGGTTCTCGCGCACGCAGAGATTCGTCGCCAGCGAGTCCGCCATGCGGTCGGCGCAGACCAGGTCGATGCCCGCCCGCATCGCCTGACGCGGCGAAGCCGGCGCGACCGGCCGACCATCCAGCAGGATGCGGCCGCCGGTGATCGGGGCCAGCCCGAATAGCGCGCGCCCGACGCTTTCCTGTCCCGCGGCGCGCAGACCGACCAGACCGATTATCTCGCCGGCATGCAACGCGCAGTCGATCGGCCCGACATCGCCGACCATAAGCCCCGCCAGCTCCAGCCGCGCCGAGCCGGTTCGCTGCGCCGGCCGGCGAAACACTTGCGAGGGTTCGCGGCCGACGATCAGCAGGATGACTTGCTCGGGGCTGGTGCTGGCGGTCGTGCGCTCGCCGACGACGCGGCCGTCGCGCAGCACCACGATGCGGTCGGCGATCTCGAACACCTCGTCGAGCCGGTGCGACACATAGATCATGCCCACACCCTGCGCGCGCAGCCGGCGCAGGCTGGAGAACAGCCGCGCCACCTCGTTGGCCGGCAGGCTGGCAGTGGGCTCATCCAGCACCAGCAGCTCCACCTCCGCCGCCAGGGCGCGGCTGATGGCGACCAGCGATTTTGCGGTACGGCTGAGCGAGGCCACCCGCGCATCGGGATCGATGTCGGCCCCCGCCGCGGCCAGTGCTTTCGCTGCGCGGCTGCGTGCGCCTTTCCAATCCACCAGGCCCAGACGGCGCGGGTAGCCGAGCGCGAGGCAGATGTTCTCGGCCACCGTCATCCACTCAATCAGGCCGAGGTCCTGGTGGATGAACGCGATCGGCAAACCTCGCAAGCCGTCGGAAACATCCTGCCCGCGGTAGCGGATGCTGCCGGCGTCGAGCGTATGCACGCCGGCCAGCGCCTTGATCAATGTCGATTTCCCCGCGCCATTCTCGCCGAGCAGGGCCACGATTTCGCCGCCGCGGACCTCCAGCGAAACACCATCCAGCGCCCGAGTTGCGCCGAACTGCTTCGAGGCGGCCGCGACTTCAAGGAGTAGCGATGCGTCCACGGTGATCGGGATCGACGCGGTCGCAACCTCGTCGCCTGAAGTCACGTTCTGGCCTCCCTCGGGCCGGCCCGGTTCGTATTTGCCGATCGTGGATGAGGAGATGATGCGGCGGGCATATGTAAGCCCCTGGTCAGCGACAGCGTGATCTCAACCGGTGTACTCCATGATGTACAGCCCTGCCGAGAAATCCGTGCAGTAGACAATCCCATTCCTGTCGACGGACACGTCGGCCGAGTGCAGGACCTTGGGCCGGTTCGGTCGCGGATCGACTAGTTTCGTGGGTGGAGGCGGGACGCAGGCGCCGACCTCTACTGGCCGAAACTTGTCGCGGATATCGTAAACGCGCACACCGGCGTTCTGATACGTCGCGAAGATCAGCTCCTCGCTGACAAACTGGTCAGGCCGGTTCTCGTACACGTTATGCGGTCCAAAATGGCCGCCGACCTTGAGATAGTCGGTATCGCTCGGTTCCGGGAATGTGGCGATGCTGATCGGATTGGACTTCACCCGGTTGTCGAACACCCAGATCGGTTTCTCGCCATCCTCGCGGTTGTCGAGCACGGTCTCGTCCACGACGATGAGCAACTCGCGGTTCGGCAGCGGCAGCGCGTTGTGCGTCCCGCCCCCGAACGGAGGCGCCCAAACCTTACGCGTGATCAGCTTCGGCGCGGTTCGGTCGCTCACATCCACCACGGCGAGACACGCATCGCGCCAACTGCAATACGCGATATCGCCGTGCACGATCGCATGGTGCAGGCCGAAACGGCCGACTTCGGTCGGCCAGTGCGCCACCTCGCCGGCGGCGACGTTCATGCCGGGCAGCCAATATTTTCCGGCTAGCGCTGGCTTTGTCGGGTCCGCCATGTCGATGGTGATGAGGATGTAGTCTGAGAACCCGTCCAGCAGCGCCGACGCATAGGCCCAACGGCCGCCGACATACCACAGGCGATGCAGCCCGCCGCCCTGCACCGGCATGAAGCCGATCTGCCGCGGCGCCTCGGGCTTGCTGACGTCGTAGACCGCCATGCCAGCCGACCAGGTTCGCTCCACCGGCCCTTCGCCATGGGAACCGATCTTGCCCTTGTAGTAATTCTTCTCATCAGCCAGTTCCGGCTGCGCGAACATGTCCTTCGCATGGATCACCAGCAGCAGGTCGTTGAACTGCTGCAAATGGATCATCCAGGTATTCGGCGGCGCCGCGACATGGGTCACCGGCCTCGGTTTCGTCGGGTCACGCACGTCGATGACGGAAAATCCCTTGGAGAATACGTGGCCGACGAAGGCATGACCCTTGTGGACCATGATCTGCACCCCGTCGGCGCGGCCGCCACCTTGGTCGGTGTGCCCGATGATGCGCATGTTGTGCGCGTAGGTGGGCGTCATCAGGTCGCTCATTTGGCGCCTCCACAGGCTTTCCGGCTATTCCAGCCGACATTCCTCGGCTTCGACGGCTCGCGGCAGCATCGCCCTTTCCGGCGGCCGCTTCAATCGAGATCGGCGCGGGCGTAGAACCGCACCGCATTGTCCCACATCAACTTGCGCTTCCGGTGTACCGCCATCTCCCAGGCGGTGACAATGCCCGCCGACTGCGGGAAATGGCTTTCGCCGTGGGGATAGTCGGAGGCGTACATCAGCACATCGTCGCCCACGAGATCGGCGACGCCGTTGGTGATAGGGGCGCCTTCCGGTATTTCGATGCTCTGGAAATAGCGGCCGCTGCACACGTATTCGCTCGGGCGCAGCGCCAGTTCGGGCAGCGCTGCCTTAATCGTCTCTGCATGCTCGTCGAGCCGCGCCATCCAGAACGGCAGCCAGCCATGCCCGGCCTCCAGTGTGCCGACCCGCAGCGTCGGATAGCGGTCCATCACGCCGCTGCCGATCAGTGCGGCCATGTTGCGCATTCCACACCAGGGATGTGCTGCCGAGCGCTGCAACCACAGATTGTCCCAGGTGTCCAGCCCGCCCGGCGCATAGGGCGGCATGACGGTGAAGGTATGGAGGACGACGGCGAGGTCGAGCATCGCGGCCGCGGCGTAGAACGGCTCCAACGAGGGATGATCGAGCGGCATGCCGACCGGCGCGTAGATCATCATCCCCCACACCCAAGCCGACCGGCCGCAACGCCTCAGTTCGGCGAGGCTGCTATCGATGTCGCGCGCACCGGCCAGAACCACACCGCCCAGCCGCTTCGGATAGGCACCGCAATAATCCTCCATCCAGCGGTGATAGGCGCGGTACATCGCCATTTCGAGGGCGATGTCATCACCCGCGCTCCACGTGCCGAACCAGCCAGACGGCAGCGTCAAGTTCACATCGACACCCTCGAAGTCCATATCGGCGATGCGCGCCGCCGGATCGGCGTCAACCCGCGGCGACGGCTCGCGCGAGCGCTTGACGCCGGTAAAGCCGGCCATGTAGCCGGCCGGCGCCTGGTCCGGCACGGCATCGCCGAGGCGGCGGCGATAGCGCCGCTGACCCCTCGTGTAAGTGACGCGGCCGTGACGGTCGCGCGCGGCAAATTCCTCCCAGCCAGCCAAGCGGTCTTTTTCTGCAGCGCTCAGATAGCCCGACAAGATCGCCGCATCGGGGCCGACATGCGTGTCGGAATCGAAGATACGGTAGCCGTCGCGCGCCATCACTGTCCTCCCTGTCGGTCGGCAAAATAGCGCCGTTCGAGTTCCTGCTGCTTGCTGTCGCCTTCGCCGTCGGCCGGCATCACCGGCGCCGGATAGGGGCGGTCGCGCCGGCTCGCGACAAAATCGTCCCACGCCTTCGTACCGCGCGTCTGGAACGACGTCATGAAATCCCACAATGCCGCCCAGGTCACGGCATGACTGAAGCCCGGATACCAGGCGATGTTGACGCCGAGCGCGAGGTGTTCGTCGAGGTCGAGATAGCGGCCGAGCCTGCCGCGCATGAACGAGAACGGCCCGTCGATCGCGGCGCGTGCCGCCTTGATCTCGTCCACCGAATGCGGCGACTCGAACTGCACCCAATCGACGCCGCTTTCCTTGCGATACGCCGTCATGCGAGCGATTGCGTCGTCGAGCGTGCCGCCGCTGGCGTCGCGCGCGTAGCATTGCGCCATGACGACGAAGTTTGGGTCGAGTTCGTTCTTCATATCGACCGCGGCGCGATAGCGCACGATCGCCTGATCGAGCGGCACAACCTCGATGCCGGCTCTCTGGGTCTTGCGCTTACCCTCGATCGGCTGGTCGTCGATGCGGATACCGGCGAGGCCGGCGCGAATGCTCTCACGGATGAGCCGGCGAACCGCCATGATGCCGCCGTGGCCGGTATCGCCGTCGACGATGACCGGGATCTTGACGCTGTCGGCAATCCAGCCGGCGATCATGAGGCATTCGGTCATCGTCGCGGTGCCGACATCGGCGAGGCCGGTGTAGGCGCCGACCACCCCGCCGGTGCCGACAAACAGCGCCTCGCAGCCCGCCTTCTCCATGATCCGCGCATGCGCCGCGCTCGGCGGATGCAATACGGCCAGCACTTTGTCGCGGCGATGGATCAACTCCTGCAATCGGGCTGTGCGCGAGCCGCTCATGACGGAAGGCCTCCTTGCATTTGCCAGAGCATGGGCGAGCGGCGCGGTCCTCGTCGAGTCTCTAAGCGACTGCAGCAGGGAACGTCTGCTGTGGACCGACCGCCGCGGCGAGCCGGTGAATGGCTGTAATCGGCGCGTCGCGCCAGGAGCTGGATGCCATCATCGCTGGCTAATCGACGAACGCGCTCATCCTGCGCCACTACGCTGCTGCGCTACATGCAGAGCGTCGCACAGACTGACCGGCGGCCCTCTCGCTGAGACTGCGACGATCGTGTCCCGCGGTGTTTAGGGTTTGCAAATTGCGCAGGCGCCAACATATTTCAACCCGACCTCGCGCGCCCGTTTGAACGCCTCCTCACGCGTCGTGATGGGCCCCAACCATTGCGCTGCATTCGGCGAGGTTCGGTCGTCAGGCGGCTTGGCTTTGCGCGTATGGTAGCATTCGCTTCGATGCACCATAACTCGGTCGCCTGCATGGGATACGCAGAGGTGAAAGCCACTCACTGTTCAATCCTTTTTCTTTCGCGTGCCTGGTCGTGACCCGATCGGCCGCGCCGCGCGGCTCAGTTTCGATCTTAAATTTCCTTCTTACAAGCCCGGCCGGACAACAGTGGCCAGCACGCGGGCGCCCATCGCATGTGCGAGCTGCACCGCCGCGTCGCCAACGCCGCCTGAAGCGCCAAACGCCAGCACGATAGCCCGGGCAGCGGCGACTGCGACGGCTTCGGCATAACCGCCCTGTTCGGCCATCGCCAGGAGGCGGTCGCCTCGCTGCAGCGTCGTGACGCCCGGCCCGCATGCACTGACAATGCCGGCAGCGGCGGAAGAAATTCCGGCATGGCGTACGCTGCGAGGCTATCTGCGCAGGGGGTTTTGGCCGGCCTCGTCGAGCGCGTCACGTTCCAGAATGCCGAGAACGACCGGGAATGCCGGGTAATGCCCGATATCAGTTAGCTTCCGCTTGATCTGGGCTCCGAGGAACTGACCAAGGCGGCGAAGAGCGTATCGCTCATCCGGAAGTGCCTGAGATAGGTGCGCTCGAAATCAGCCAACGCCTCCAGAGCTGGAAAGTCTGCGATGATGACCTTCTGACCTGTGACGATGATCAAGCCGTCGTCGCGCAGCTGGCGCAGGGTACGGCTGATGTGGACCCTGGTTAGACCCAGAGCGTCTCCAAGTTGTTCCTGCGTCAGCGGCAAGTTGAACGACGACTCATCGGCTAGTCCGATGACCTGCATTCTGGTCAGCAGTTCAAGAAGAAAATGCGAAAGTCGCTCCACCGCCGATCGCTGACCAATTGCGCTCAGGCGCTCGGCGTACATAGCGGTTTCACAGGAGAACAGCCAGAACATCGCCATGCCGACACGCGGGTAGTCTTTGAACAAGCGGAATAACCGTAAAAACGGCAGCCGAGCCACTTTGGAGCTGCTGAGCGTGGTGATGGAATAGAGCGCGCTATCAAAAAAACAGGCCGGAAAACCGATGAGATCTCCAGGCAGCACGACATCGAGAATCTGGCGACGGCCATCGCGCAGCACGCGATAGCGGATGGCGATGCCGTCGATCAAGACTGACAGCATGTCGTCTTTATGGCCCTCGGTGATAACATCGCGACCGGCTGCCAACACCCGTGCTTCGATCCAAAGCTCGTCGATAATCTCAAGTTCGGCCGCCGACAGCGACGTACGCGCTTCCAGCTTGCGGGTCAGGGCGGCGACCGACCACCGAGGGTTGCCGGCATCGCCGTCGCCGCCAGCCTCTACCTGGCTTTCACGCGACGGAAATGCGGTTGTCGCGGCCGACGTTCCAGCCTCTGTCGGCGGCATCGCCGTCATCCGCAAGCCACGGTAGCGCGCCTCACGCATGCCGAACCCCGCAGATTATGTCGCGCAGCGCTGCAGCCTGCACGGTTGTCCGCCGCATACTTCTTGGCGCAATTTAACGCATCCGCCGGGGTATATATACCAATCCGGCGTTAATTGCCGCGATCTGTGTTGTTCGGCCGGTTGATCTGCGCCCGCCGCGATGCCACTCAGCCGGCCGAAGAAAGTGCCGATGTGGTCGCTGTTGCCGCCGTCGGCATGTGCGTCGAAGACGAATCCGGGTTACGAGGCGAGCTGAATCGCTGGCATTTTGCTCGATTGGTGGCCGGGCAGCGCCAGGAAAGCGGTCGCCACTGCCGCGATCGCCGCAAATAGGCAGGCTGAAAGAAAGACATACGTTGGCGGCAGCCCCTGTGCCAGCAGATACCCGCCGAGCGGCGCCGCGGCGATGCCGCCCAAGCGCCCGACGCCGGTCGCAAACCCATAGCCGCTCGTGCGCATGCGCGCCGGATAGATTTTCCCACAGGCAGCGTTGAGGCCAGTCTGGCTGCCGATCACGGTCAGCCCCGACAGCATGACGACGGCCAGAAGCATCAGATAGGGCATCGTCACAAGCGAGATCAGGCCTATGAAAAGAATGCCGGCGGCGTAATGCACCGCCAGCGACCGCCGCGTGCCCAAGCGGTCGATCGCCCACCCGAGGTAAAGCACCGCGGCGATCCCGCCTAGCGGATAAAGACTCGTCGCAAACACCGCCTGGGCCGGCGTCATGCCCATCAGGTGCAGCACTTCCGGCAACCAGAACACGAACAGAAACAGGTCGAGCAGGCTGCAGAAAAAGATGATCCACAGGAGCGTCGTCTGCATCGCGAAGCCGTCCTTGAACAGCATCGTGATCGGGTTGCCTGCGGCGACGTCGATGCCATGCGCCTTGCCCGGCGCATGCGAGATGTTGAGACTGCGCAGCAGTGTATGATGGCGCGGCGCGAGATTTGCTCGGGCGGCAAGCAGGCGCGGTGACTCGGGGAGCCACAAGGCCGAAATTGCTATCAGGATGATCGGGAAGACACCGCCGATGATATAGATGATGGGCCAGGCAAAGCCGATGCTCAGCAGGTAGGACACAGCCAGCCCGCCAATAAAGCCGCCGAATGGCGCCCCGGTGAAGGTCAGCATGATCATCAGCGCCCGATAACGCTGTGCCGTGTAGTCGCCGGTTAAGGCTACCGTCCCGGCAAACCCGCCGGCAATTCCTGCGCCGGTGAAAAACCGCGTTCCGGCGAGAAATCCGAGCGAGGGCGAAGCAGCGCTCGCTAATGATGCGAGGCCGAACATCGCCAGGCTCATCAGCAGGAGCGGCTTGCGGCCGAGCCGATCACCGATTGGGCCGGCGAGCAGCGCGCCGACCATGACGCCAATGTTCGACCACAGAAAGGCCAGTGCGAAGGCTGATGGCACCACGTGCCAGGCATGCGTCAACGACGGCACCGACCAGCCTATCGACCCGACGTCGTAGCCGTCGCACATCTGTATGAGGCCGCAGACCAGGGCGACGCGGATTTGCAGACTGCCAAGGCGCTGGTTCTCCAGCGCATGTTCGGTCGACGACCCGTGGAACTCAGCTGCGCTTGGCGTCGCCATAATGCACCTCTCCTGTTTAGCGCGGCCCCGTGGTGGAGGCTCTGTCGGCATCCTATCGCGGTCACGCTCGCGAGTCATGCGATTTGTAACATGAGTTAGTAATGTATATCAAAATGGATCAACGGGCGCCCATGGGACGACCGGGTCGAGCGTCGACTGGCGGCAATCCTGGTGGCGGGATATCGCAGGCTACAGCCGCTCGATCGGCGCCGACGAGAAAGGGACGCTGGCGCGGCTGCTTGCGATCCGCTGGGAATTGGTAGATTCGAGGATCTCCGGGCACTGCGGTCGCATCGTCAGGACCGGCGGCGACGGAATGCTTAGACGGAATGCTTATTGGTTACCGTTTCAAAACCTGTCGGGCGACCGCCCGCAGAGTCGCGCAACTACCCAGCATCAGCCACTATTCAGGCCAATTCGGGCGCCGTCTCGGCGGCGACGACCTCGATCTGGCCGACCGTTTCCTTGCCGAAAAGCAGCGGCGCAAACGCGCCGGCCGCTACGGCCACGAGCATCGTACCAAAGAAGATTGCCGGCGAGCCGGTATGCCGCACCATCAGAAACG
>JASIAN010000086.1 GCA_030042035.1 Alphaproteobacteria bacterium
TCAGCGCCGGTCGCTATTTCGAAGACATTCAGGCGCGCATGAGCTTCCGGCTGTTGCAGAAGCTGATGCTGAAGGAGGAGATGGCGATCCTCGGCGGCAATGCGTCATTGCAATTGGGCACGCCGGCGACGCCGACACTGTCCGCGTCCGGCAGCGGCGCAACGCTGCCCGCCGCGACCTATTCCGTGATCGTCGTCGCGCTGACGCTCGAAGGCTACCAGAATTCCTCGCTCGCGACCGGCGTTGCGACGACGAAGACGATTACCGGCGCCGACGGCAACACGTTTGTCCTCAGCGGCGGTTCGTCAAACAAGAGCAACAACGCGACGCAAGCGGTGACATTGGGCCAGACGCTTTTCGCCAGCGTCACCGCGTTGCAGGGCGCCGTCGCCTACGCGTGGTTTGTCGGCGCCGCCGGCAGCGAGAGCCTGCAGGCGATCACGACGATCAACAGCGCCGCCTTCGCCGCGCCACTGCTGACCGGCCAGCAGGCCGCCAGCGCGATTACCGCCGACAATTCGGCCAATCCGAGCTACGCCTATGACGGCCTCCTGACGACTGCGCTTAAATCCGCCAACAACGCCTATGTCAACATGCTGGCGACCGGCACGGCCGGCACCGGTACGTTCCTGACCGCCTCTGGGCGCGGCTCGGTCAACGAGATCGACACGATGTTCGAACAGATGTGGGCGAATTACCAGCTGTCGCCGACCGTGCTTTATGTGAATGTGCAGGAGCTGAAGAACATCACTGCCAAGGTGTTGTCGAACGCCTCGGGGCCGTTGTTGCGCTATGATGTCGGCGGTGAGGGCAATCCCTATGATCTCGCGGCGGCGGGCGCGGTGTCGTTCTACTTCAACCCGTTCGCATTGAACGGCGGGCTGCGCATTCCCATTCGCATCCATCCGCGCGTGCCGCCGGGCACGATCATCGGCTGGGCCGAAAACCTGCCGATCCAGTACCAGTCGAACGAGGTGCCGAACGTCGCCGAGGTGAAGACCCGGCAGGACTACTACCAGATCGACTGGCCGGTCGTCACGCGGCAGCGCCAGGTCGGCGTCTACGCGGAAGAGGTGCTGGCCGTCTATGCGCCGTTCGCGATGGGCGTCATCAGCAACATCGGCAACGGCTGACCGCGATGGCGTTTGGCGATCTGGCGACGCTCGACAATGTGAAGGCGTGGCTGCAGACCGGGCAGAACCCATTTCCCGATACCGACGACGCGCTGCTCTCGCAGCTCATCACTGCCGCGAGCCAATTCATCCAAACCTGGCTCGCGCGGCAGATCGCGCCGACGGACTACCAGGAGGTGCGCGACGGCAGCGGCGGCCAGCGCCTCGCATTCGCCAATTTTCCGGTGACCGCGGTGCTGTCGCTGACGATCGACGGCCTGACGATCCCGTCCGCGCCGATGGATGGCGGTTTCTCGGCCGGCTATGTCTTCACGCCGACCGAGCTGGCGCTGCGCGGCTATGTCTTCACCCGGCGGGCGCAGAATGTCATCGTCACATACACCGCCGGCTATGCCGCGACGCCGCCCGATGTCGCGCAGGCCTGCATCGAGCTCGTCTGTCAGCGCTACCGCGAGCGCAGCCATATCGGCGAACAGACGCGCGCCGTGGGCGGCAATGAAACCGTCACCTACGCGCTGACCGACATGAGCCCCGATGTGAAACTGCTGTTGTCGCAATACCGAATGGTGGCGCCGGTCTCGGGTTTCGTGAACCAGCTCGCGGCGACCGCGACCGACCCGGCCCTGGTGACGGCCGCGCTATGATCCAACGCGAGCCGATCTATGCCGCGCTGTTTGCGCTCGCCGCCGGCGCCGGCAATTTCGTCACCGTCGAACGCCGCTGGCGGCACTGGAGCGAGGTGACGCCGGCCGAGCAGCCGGCGCTGTTCATGCGCCAGCGGGGCGAGACGGCAGTCGTCAAGGCGCTCGGCGCCCCGCCGGTATGGACGCTTGCGATCGAATTGTGCCTCTACGCCCATTCGAGCGATCCCTACGGCACGCCGGCATCGCTCTTGAACCCGCTCGTCGATGCGGTCGAGGCGGCGCTCGCGCCGCCTGCCGCGACCGGCCTGCAGACATTGGGCCTGCCGCAGTTTGTGCAGCATGCCTGGATCGCCGGCAAGGTGACGACCGACGACGGCGCGCTGCGCGACCAGGCCGTCGCGCTCGTGCCGGTCGAAATCCTCTGCGTTTGAATTCGCCAGGAGACTGACATGCAACTCGCGTTCGGCGCCGGCGCGCTGTGGGGCAACCGCACCGACCAGACCGGGTCCGGCATTGGGCCCGACCAGTTCGCCATCCTGCAGGATGTCGAGATCGACTGGGACTGGCAGGTCAAGGAGCTTTACGGCCAGTTCCAGTTTCCCCTCGACATCGCGCGCGGCCAGGGCAAGATCACCGGCAAGGCGAAATTCGCCCGCATCTTCGGCGCGATTTACGGCGATCTGTTTTTCGGCCAGACGCCCGCTGCGGGACAGCTGACCGTCGCGGAAAACGAGGCGCAGATCGTGCCGGCCACCGGTCCCTACACGGTGACGGTCAGCGAGGCGGCAAATTTTGTCGATGATCTCGGCGTGTGGTACGCCAGCGGCAGCAATGCCGGCGGCCGCTTCACGCGCGTCACGACGCCGGCCGCCGCCGGCCAGTATTCGGTCAATCTCGCGACCGGCATCTACACACTGTCGGCGGCCGACGCCTCCGCCGCGCTTCTCGTCAGCTATCTCTATAACATGACCACCGGCAAGAAGCTGGTCGTGACCAACCAGCTGATGGGGGCGACGCCGACCTTCAAGGCGACGTTCTACACAATGAAGACGAGCCAGGGCGTGCCGGCCGGCCTCGCGCTCGTCTTGAACGCCTGCACCGCAAGCAAGCTGGCGCTGCCGACCCGCATCGACGACTACGAAATTCAGGAATTCGACTTCAGCGCCTTTGCCGACCCGACCGGCACAATCGGCACCCTCAGCGTCAACGAGTGACGGCAATGAGCGACAGCATCACACTCGGCGGCCGCACGTTCGCGCTGCGGCCCTTAAAGCTCGGACAGGTGCGCCACCTGCTCGACGCGCTTGACGAGATGAGCCGGCAATCGGGCGGCGCCCTCGTCGCGGCGGCCGCAAAGGTCGTCGCCGCCGGCCTCGCGCCGGCGCACCCCGACCTTACCGCCGATGCGCTGCTCGATCTGGAAGCCGGCGTCGACGAACTGAACGCCGCCGTCGCCACCGTGCTGCGCGCCGCAGGGCTGCGGCCGGCGGCGGAGAGCGCGCCGGGGGAAGCCGGGTCGCCGGGCGGCCGGCCGCCGCCGGCGGCCGCTCCGGGGATGGTGGAAACAGCCCCCGCGCCGAGCTCGGCGCCCTCTACGCCGCCCTCGCCACCGGCTGCGGCTGGCGGTTCGGCGACATCGACCAACTGACGCTCGCCGAAGCCGGCGCCATTTTCCGCTATTGGGAACGGAACCCGCCGGTGCATCTGATGCTGCAGACCATCGCGCGTCTTCTCGGCTGGCGGCCGCCGGCCGCCCCGCCCGACGCTGCGGCAATAGGGACGCTCGCCGCCGCGCCGCCGCCCGGCCTCGTCGTCGCGCGGGGCGATCTCGGCATGCCGGCGCCGCTCCTCGATCCGGCGGCGCTCGCCGCCCGCAACCGCGCCCGCGCGCTGGCCGTCGCGCAGCGCTTAACACGAGGTCAGGTGACCCATGGCTGACGACGTGCAACTGACGGTGAGCGCCGATGTCGACGACGCGGTGGCCGGCCTTGCCGAATTGCGCCAGGCGATCGCGGCCGCGACGCAGCCGGTGGTGCGCCTGAAGACCGCCTTTGCCGACGCCGGCGCTGCGGCCGCCCGCATCGCCCAGCCGTTTCGCCGCGCCTTCGCCGAGATCGGCGCCTCGTGGCAGAAGGCCATCACGGCCTACATCACGGCGCCCTCCGGCGCCGCCGGCTGGCGCCAGCGGATGGGCGCCCTGCACGCAGCCTATACGTCGGAGGTCGGCGCCGGCGTGGGTCTCGGTGAATCGCTGTTGTCAAAGGGTTCGGCCGCATTGCTCGGCGCCAAGGGCGGGCAAGGTCTCGGCGATTTTCTCAGCGGCAAGGTGCTTGGCCTGTTCGGTCTCGGCGGGGGCAGCACGCAGGGTTCGACCGTCGCGCTCGACACGTTCCGCAATACGCTGCTAACGCAGATCTACGCGGCGCAGCAGATCACCAACAGCCTCCTCGGCACGATCGCCGGCAGCAGCAGCACGACGGCGGCGGCCACCGCCTCGGCCGCCGCGACCGGGCCCGCGGCCAGCGTCGCCGGCGGCGGCATCGGCGGCGTCTTCAGCGGCCTGTTTGGCGGCATTGGCAAATTCTTCGGCTTCGCGGCGGGCGGCATCGTGCCGTCGGCGGCCGGTGGCTGGGCGCTGCCGAGTTTTCCTGGCGCCCAGCCGGCGCTCTTGCACGCCCGCGAGATGGTCTTGCCGGCACCGATCAGCGAGGGCATCCAGCGCGCCATCGCCGGCGGCGGGTTGGGCCAGGGCGGCGACACAGCCGGCGGCGACCTGCATCTCCATTTCCACGGGCCGGCCGACGGGCCGGCGGTCGAGCGCTGGTTCCGCGGCCTGTTGGCAAAAAACCCCGCCGTCATCCGCGACATGCTGCGCACCAACGCGCTGACCCCGCGCACCCTGTAAACCCAACGGCAAGGCAGGCGAATGAGCGAACCGCCGGTGTTTCCGAGCCTGCCCGGCTGCGGCTGGTCGGTAACGAAAGCGCCGCGCTTCCAGACGCGCACGCAAAAGGCGGTCAGCGGCCGCCAGTTGCGCATCGCCGACCAGCAGTATCCGATCTGGAGCTTCACGCTGACCTTTCCGCTGCTGCGCGACGACAACGATACGCGCGCCGGCGGCGGTCTCGGCCTCGGCTATGACGAGCTGCGCACGCTGGCGGGATTTTTTCTTGCGGCACAGGGCGCCTACGGCACCTTTCTGTTCGCCGATCCGAGCGACAACGTGGTGACAAATCAGTCGATCGCCACCGGCGACGGCGCGACGACGGCATTTCCGATCGTGCGCAGTTTTGGCGCCTTCGCTGAGCCGCTGTCGGCGGCGATCAACGAAACCGGCAATACGCTGCTCGTCTACGTCAACGGCGTCTTGCAAACCTCCGGCGTCAGCACCTCGAGCCGCTTCGGCTTCGCCAATCTTGCCGACACGATCACGTTCGCGGCGGCGCCGGCTGTCGGCGCCGCCATTGCCGCCAGCTTTTCCTATTACTTCCTCTGCCACTTCAGCGACGATGCGATGACCTTCGAAAACTTCATGGTTCAGCTGTGGCAGGCGAAATCGGTCAAGTTTGAGAGCCTGCTGCCATGACCGTCGTGATCTTCATTGCGACCGCAGCGAAGCAATCCCGTCGGGATTGCTTCGTCGCGCTTTGCGCTTCTCGCAATGACTCGAATGGATTGGCCCTCCGATGAGGCCGTGCCCGTCCGCGCTGGCAGCGTTTCTCGCCGGCACGCAATACGACGCATGGATGGCCGATCTCTACGTGTTCCAGCTGACCGACGGCCTCGTGCTGCGCTACAGCGGCGCGAACGCGGCGGTGACGGTGCCGGCCGCCGGCTTCGCCGACCCGCAGAGCCTCAATTACGGCAGCGCGCAGACCTTCCTCCTGGGACCGCGCTTCGGCCGCTCGAAGATCACGACGCAAGTCGGCATCCAGCCGGCCGAACTTGACATCGACATCTACGTCGGCGCCGCCGACATGATCGGCACCTTCACGTTTGCCGACGCCGCGCGCATCGGCCTGTTCGACGGCGCGACGGTCGAACTCGACCGGCTGATCGGCGCCGCGCCGGGCGATACCTCGCTCGGCTGCCTCACCTGGTTTTACGGCCGCGTCGCCGATTGCGACATCGGCCGCTCGACGATTGCGATGAAGGTGAAGTCGCTGATGAACCTGTTGGCCGTGCAGCAGATGCCGCGGCGCCTGTTTGCCGCCTCGTGCAGCCACATCTTCGGCGACCCGATGTGCGGCTACAACCGGGTGACTGGCACCGCCGCCGACGGCACGACCGGCGGCCCGGCGCGGGTGACGGTGACGGCGGCGGCGGGATCGGCACAAAGCGGGCTGACGCTCGCGTCGCCGATCGCCGCCAACACCTCCGATTACGTCGAGGGCACGCTCATAGGCATGACCGGCGCCAATGCCGGCCTGACGCGCACGATCGCCTCGATCCAGCCGGACGGTCTTGTCGTCGCGCTGTTCAAGCCGTGGCTCTATCCGGTCGCGATCGGCGACCAGTTCTACGCCTTGCCGGGCTGCGACCATTCGACGACCGGCAGCGGCGGCTGTCAGCGCCGCAACAACCTCGCGCGGTTTGGCGGCTTCCCCTACATCCCGCCGCCCGAGATGGCGTTTTGACGATGCCGCCGGCGCCCTCCGCCGTCGTCTTCGAGCCGCATGTCGCGGCCGCGATCGTCGCGATCGCGCTGGCGCTCGTCGCCGCGATTTTGGCCTTCGCACTGGGCCTCGCCGACGACGAGGAGCGCCGCCGGTGAGCGATGCCGGGCGCGCCGCCGTCGTGGCCGAGGCGCAATCGTGGATCGGCACGCCGTTTCACCATATGGGGCGCATCAAGGGCGCGAAGGGCGGTGTCGATTGCCTGATGCTGTTGGCCGAGGTCTATGAGCGCGCCGGCGTCACCGGCCATATTGCGCCGCGGTTTTATGTACCGGACTGGCATCTCAATCGCGATGCCGAACTCTATGCCGAGGGCCTGTTGCGCTATGCGCGGCCGATCGAGACGGCGCCGCTTCCGGGCGATATCGCGCTGTTCCGCTTCGGCCGCACGTTTTCGCACGGCGCGATCGTCACGCGCTGGCCGCGCCTTGTGCATGCGTATTGGCAGCGTGGCGTCGTCATCGGCGATGCGACGCGGCAGCCGCTAACGGGTCGTCCAGTGCGCTTCTTCAGCCCGTTTTGACGGTAAGGCAAGATCACCATGTACGCGACCGGAAAGGGCGGCGGCCCGTCGCCGTTCGTCAATGCCTTCAAAGGCCCCAACGTCAATTCGCTGCGCTACAACACTTCGCAATTCGGCAGTCCGCTGCCGCTCTGCTACGGCACCCAACGCGTATCGGTCAATCTCTTGGAGGGCTTCAACTTTCAGGGCAGCGGCACAAGCGGCAAGGGCGGCAAAGGGTTCGGGCCGACCGCGGGCAAGAAAGAGGGCGCCAATTTCACCGTTGATGTCGCGTTCGGGCTGTGTCAGGGGCCGGTCAATCCGGCGACCGGCGCGCCGGCCGGGTTCGGCACTGCGCCGCCCTACAACAACCGGGTGTGGGCCAATGGCGGCATCGCCGGCTTCAACACGGTCAGCATCAATGCTTACGACGGCAGCGATGGTCAGGCGCCCGATGCGGTCTTCGCCGCGTCCGACCCGAATAGTCCGGTACTCGGCTATTCCGGCACCTGTTATGCCACCGGCACACCGATGCAGTTGGGGTCGACCCCGGCATTGCCGAACATCAGTTTCGAGGTCTGCGGCTTCGGCTCGTCCGGCAATGGCGGCGCCGGCTGCGGCCCGGATTTCACGGGCGACGCCAACCCCGCCTTCACGATCGAGGACCTCTTGACCAATGCGCGCTACGGCGCCGGGTTTCCCGCCGCCAATCTCGACTTGGGCGGGAGCCTGGCGGATTACGGCAATTATTGCCAGAGCGCCGCGCTCGCAATGTCGCTGCTGCTCGACCGGCTGCAGCCATGCGCCCGCTGGATCGAGGAGATCTGCGAATTGACGGTCACCGCGCCGGTGTGGTCGGGGGCGCTGTTGAAGTTCATTCCCTACGGCGACGCCGCGCTCGCCGGCAACGGCGCGGCATGGACGCCCAACCTGACGTGGCAATATTCGTTCGGCGACGGCGACTATCTCGACCAGGGCGGCGGTTCCGACCCCGTCATCGTCAGCCGCAAGGACCCCGCGACGATGACCAACTGGCTCAACCTCGAATATTACGACAGCAGCAACAGTTACAACCCGGCGATCGTGCCGGTATGGGATCAGGGCCTCATCGACCAATACGGCATCCGCTCCGAGCCGCCGGTGCAGGCGCACGAATTCACCAACGTGACGAGTGCGACGACGTCGGCGCAGCTGCAATTGCAGCGCAAGGCCTATATCCGCAACACCTACAAATGGAAGCTCGGTTTCCGCTACATGCTGTTGGAACCGATGGATATCGTGCTGCTGACCGATGCCAATGCCGGCCTTGCCGCCGCGCCGGTCCGAATCATCCAGATCGACGAAGATGACAACGGCGAACTGACTGTCACCGCCGAGGAAATCCCAGGCCTCACCCCGTAATTTTTTCCCAACGAGACCGCGAGGGGTCGGCCGTAGCTGCCGGTCC
>JASIAN010000087.1 GCA_030042035.1 Alphaproteobacteria bacterium
TAGAGGCCCAGCCGGACGAAGCGGCAGAAGGAGGAATAAGGCCAATCGCCGGCTTGTCTGACGTATCCGTGCTTGACCGGGTTGAAGTGGATGTAATCGATGTGGCGGTTGAAATCGTCGTCGTCGCGGATCGTATGCTCCCAATAGCGGCGCTGCCAAATGCCGCGCTCCCGTTTGCGCGAGCGGCTCGGAGACACCGGTTCGCCCGCAGGGAGGGCGCGGGAGAACGAGGATTTGAGAAGCCGCCACCGGGTGGCAAAATCATCGTCGCCGTCGGGCAGAGTCCAGATTGCGTGCAGGTGGTCCGGCAAAGTGACGACGGCATCGATCACGAACGGGTGCCGACGCCAAGTGTAGCGAAACGCGGCGCGTAGCTGTTCGATGTCCTCCGTCAGCAGCGCTGACCGGCGATCGGCGAGATTTACCGTGAAGAAATAGGTGCCGCCGGGCACGGCGTTGCGGCGGTATGCTGTCATTGTCGTTTGATGGGTTTCGCTCCGCTCAACCCATCCTACCGGGATCTGCGGATGCAGGCGGAGCAGAAAATTGTATCTCAGGGGAGGTCTACGGGCCTTGGATGAAAATCTGCGGCGGCGCGTAAGACAGCCAGATATGGCGGGTCGCGATAAAATCCTCGCCGAGGATGAGGTCGGCGTCGATCAGGTCGAGCGGCGCGACGCTCAGCACCGGGTCGGCGATCGCGCTGCCGCCGACCTCGAGCCGGGCGAAGCGATGAAGCGGCGCGACGACCCGCCCCGCCGCGGCGCCGCTCAGCATGGCCGTGGGCGCCCGGGCAAGCGCGGCCGGCATGACCCCGGCCTTCAGCACGGCGGCGCGATCGACGACCGAGCGCTGCGCCCCGGTATCGAGAAAGGCGTAGAGCGGCTTGCCGTCAAGCTTGACGGGAAAGAACAGATGATCGTTCAGCGAACGGTTGGCAGCGATCGTCGCAAAGGGCGGCGGCCATGTCGGCTGTTCGGCGCGGCAGGCCGGACGGTAGAGCCGCAGCCGCGCGTCCGGCAACTCCAGATCGACCGCGAATTGCCCGAGGAAATCGGCGCCGAGCAGCCCGTCGGGCTGGACGCCTTCGAGATCGGGCAGCGACACGTTGCCGATCATGACGCGAAAATCCGGCACGTCGAGCGGGCCGGCGGCGAAGCGGTGCGTCAGCGCGACGCCCGAGCCGACGGCGCCGCCGAGCGCGCCGATGCGGCGCGGGTATTCATAATGCCCGACGAGGCCGAGCCGCGCCGCGGCGCCGGGGGTCAGCACTGTATCCTCGGAGCCGGTGTCAAGCAGCAGCGTCGCCGGCTTGCCGTCGATCGCGACGTTGACCAGCGGCAGATCACGCAGCACCCGCACCCTGAGCTCGGCAGATTGCGGCCCGTTGCAGTTCGCGGCGCCCGCCGCGACGCTCGCCGCGCCGACGGCCAACGTCAGCAGCGCCACGAACGCCAATCGCGGCAGCCCCTTCGCCGCCGGGCCGGATACTCGCCTCAGACGCAGTCGCAAGATTGCCTCGAAAGTCGCCGCCATGCTGCGGCGCGCCGGCCGCCAGTCTGCACGACCGCGCGCAATCCTCAGTGCAGAAGATGGTAGAATTAAGAAATCCGAAGCGACAGAGCGGCGCCGCGCGATGACCCTGCCGACACAGAGCTTTACCCCCGACGCGCCCTGCCCGCTTGACGGCATTCGCGTCGTCGATCTGTCGCGGCTGGTTGCCGGCAATGCCGTATCGTCGCAGCTCGCCGATTTCGGCGCCGAAGTGCTGAAGATCGAGGACCCGCAGCGGGGCGACCCGCTGCGCGCGTGGCAGACCGCGGGCGTCAGCCTCCACTGGAAGCTTTACGCGCGGAACAAAAAAAGCGTTGCCTTAAGCCTGCGCGATCCGCGCGGCCGCGATCTCTTGCTCGATCTCGCCGCGTCGAGCGAAGTGCTGATCGAAAATTTCCGCCCCGGCACGCTGGAAAATATGGGTCTCGGGCCGGACGTGCTCTTCGCGCGCAACCCGCGGCTCGTCATCGTGCGCGTGTCGGGCTGGGGACAGGAGGGCCCCTATCGCGACCGGCCGGGCTTCGGCACGCTCGTCGAAAGCATGTCGGGCTATGCCGCGCGCACCGGCTTCCCGGACCGCGAGCCGGTATTGCCGCCGACCGCGCTGGCCGACATGGTCGCCGGGCTCTACGGCGCCTTTGCGGTCATGGTGGCGTTGCGGCGGGTCGAGGTCGAAGGCGGCGGCGGCCAGGTCATCGACCTGCCGCTGCTCGATCCCTTGTTCTCGTTCATCGCGGTCGAGGCGCCGATCTACCGGCTGACCGGCGAGGTCCGGCCGCGCACCGGCAGCCGCTCCGACATCACGACGCCGCGCAATGTCTTCCGCACCAAAGAGGGCCGCTATATCGGCATCTCCGCGTCGATCCAGGCGATGGCCGAGCGGCTGTTCCGCGCCATCGGCCGGCCCGACATGATCGACGATCCGTGCTTCCGCACGAACAGCGACCGCGTGCGCAACGCCGAGGCGTGCGAGGCGCCGATCGCCCAATTCATCGCCGCCCGTACGCTCGATGAAAACATGGCGGTATTCGCGGCGGCCGAGATCACCGCCGCGCCGGTCTACGACATCGACCAGTTTCTCGCCGACCCGCATGTCCTGGAGCGCGGCATCGTCGTTGACGTGCCCGACGCCGAGACCGGCCGCATCGCAATGCACAACGTCATACCGCGCCTCGCCGACACGCCGGGCCGCCTGCGTCGGCCGGCGCCGCGTCTCGGCGAACACACGGCCGAAATCCTCGGACAATTCGGCATCGACCGGCCCGCACTCGACGCACTCGCGCGCGACGGCGTGATCGGCCTTGGAGAAACCTGACAGCGCAGCAAAGCAGGGTCGCCGCCCGCAAAGCCAAGGCACCGGGCGGTGAGGCGACGCAGCTATTCCGACGCGCGGATGAATTCGAGGATCGGCCCCGATACCGAGGTATCCGCCGTGCCGATCGAGTAGTTCTGCGAGATATGGCTGT
>JASIAN010000088.1 GCA_030042035.1 Alphaproteobacteria bacterium
CAGCGCGCGCATGACCGTACCTGCGGGAGGGTTGCGGTCCCTCCGTCTACCCCGGCGCCGATGACGCAATTGTGACAGCTGCAATTCGCTGCGCGGTACCGCCGCGCTTCATTCCACCGTTACGCTCTTCGCGAGGTTGCGCGGCTGGTCGACATCGGTGCCCTTGTGCACCGCGACGTGGTAGGCGAGCAGCTGAATCGGGATCGCGTAGAGCAGAGGTGCGACAAACGGTGCGCAATGCGGCACCGCGATGCCCGAGAACATGCGGCCGGCGAGGTGCGCGACGCCCTCGGCGTCAGAAATCATGACGACGCGGCCGCCGCGCGCCATGACCTCCTCGACGTTTGACAGCGTCTTCGGGAAGAGATCGTCGGGCGGCGCCAGCACGATGATCGGAACATGTTCGTCGATCAGCGCGATCGGCCCGTGCTTCATCTCGCCGGCGGCATAGCCCTCGGCGTGGATATAGGAGATTTCCTTGAGCTTCAGCGCGCCTTCCAGGGCCAGCGGGAAGGCGGTGCCGCGGCCGAGATAGAGCACGTCGCGCGCCAGCGCGACCTCGGCCGCGATCTGCTGCAGCCGCTCGTCGTGCTGCAAGACTTCGCTGGCGCGCGACGGGATTTCGGCGAGCTGGCCGGCGAGCGCCGCCTCACCGGCGTCGTCGATCGTGCCGCGCGCCCGCGCCAGCGCCACGGTCAACGCCGCCAGCACGGCGAGCTGCGTCGTGAACGCCTTTGTCGAGGCGACGCCGATCTCGGGGCCCGCGAGGGTCGGCAGCACGACATCGGCCTCGCGCGCGATTGTGCTTTCGGGCTGGTTGACGACCGCAATGATCTTCTGCCCGGCCTCGCGGCAATAGCGCAGCGCCGCCAGCGTGTCGGCCGTCTCGCCCGATTGCGAGATGACGAGCGCCGCGCCGTCGGCCGGCATGGCTGGCGCGCGATAGCGGAATTCCGAGGCGATATCCGCCTCGACCGGGATGCGGGCGATCTGCTCCAGCCAGTACTTCGCAATCATGCCGGCGTGGTGCGCGGTGCCGCAGGCGAGCGCCGTGATCTTGCCGATGTCGCCGAGCGCAAAGGGCAACTCGGGCAGATGGACGCTGCGGCTCACCGGGTTGATCAGCGCATGCAGCGTGTCGCCGATCACCGCCGGCTGCTCGAAAATCTCCTTCTGCATGAAATGACGATAGTTGCCCTTGCCGATCAGCGCGCCCGACGCGGCGGTCTCGCGTACGTCGCGCCGGACCTTGTTGTTGTCGCGGTCGAAGATCGCGACCTTACGCGAGGTCACAACCGCCCAGTCGCCCTCTTCGAGATAGCTGATGCGGCGGGTCAGCGGCGCCAGCGCCAACGAATCCGAGCCGACAAACATCTCCCCGTCGCCGTAGCCGACCGCCAACGGACTGCCACGCCGGGCGCAGATCAGCAGGTCGTGCTCGCCGGCAAACAGGAACACGAGCGCAAACGCGCCTTCCAGCCGTTCGAGCGTGCGCGCCACCGCCTGCGCCGGCTTCTGGCCCTGCGCGAGGTAATGGGTCGTCATGACCGCGACCGCCTCGGTGTCGGTCTCGGTGTGAAATCCGTAGCCGAGCCCGACCAGCTCCTTTTTCAGCGCCTGGAAATTCTCGATGATGCCGTTATGGACGACGGCGACCCGATCGGTCGCGATCGGATGCGCGTTCTGTTCGCTCGGCTCGCCGTGCGTCGCCCAGCGCGTGTGGCCGATGCCGATCGTGCCGTGCACCGGCTCGCGCTCAAGGCGGGCGGCGAGGTTGGCGAGCTTGCCTTCGGCCCGGCGGCGTTCGATGCGGCCGTTGGTCAGCGTCGCAACGCCGGCCGAATCGTAGCCGCGGTACTCCAGCCGCCGCAGCCCTTCCAGCAGCTCGCCGGCGATCGGCCGGTTGGCGATGATCCCGATGATGCCGCACATCAGCGTTCGTTCCGTTGCCTCTTCAGGCGGGCGCGCAGTTCGGCGGCGCGTCCCGGCTTGTCAACCTGGCGGGCGCGCGCGATCGTCAGCGCGTCGGCCGGCACGTCGGCAGTGACGACGCTGCCCGTTGCAACATACGCGCCATTGCCGACCGTGACCGGCGCGACGAGCGCCGTATTCGAGCCGATGAACGCGCCCTCGCCGATGATCGTCCGGGATTTGTTAAAACCGTCGTAATTGCAGGTGATCGTGCCCGCGCCGATATTCGTGGCGGCGCCGATCTCGCTGTCGCCGAGATAGGAAAGGTGGCTGGCCTTGACGCCGCGGCCGAGGCGCGAGGCCTTAACCTCGACAAAATTGCCGACATGCACATCTTCTTCCAAGTCCGTGCCGGGACGCAGCCGGGCGAACGGGCCGACGATCGCACCGGCTGCGATGCGGGCACCCTCGATGTGGCTGAAGGCGCGGATGCGCACATTCTCGGCCACCGTGACCCCCGGTCCGAACACGACATTGGGCTCGATGACGACATCGCGCCCCAGTCGCGTGTCGGCGGCGAGGAAGACGGTCTCCGGCGCAACGAGCGTCGCGCCCGCCTCAAGCGCGCGGCGGCGCAGCCGCTGCTGCATGAGCCGCTCGGCCTCGGCCAATTCGGCGCGGGTATTGACGCCGAGCAACTCCTCGGCCGGCAATTCCGTGACGCGGCACGCGAGGCCCGCCTCGCGCGCCGATGCGACGATATCGGTCAGATAGAATTCGCGCTTGGCATTGTCGTTGCCGATTCGGTCCAACAACGCGAACAAATGGCGCCCGGCGATTGCCATGATGCCGCCGTTGCACAGCCCGATCGCGCCTTCCTCGGCGCTCGCATCCTTCGCCTCGACGATCCGCAAGAGCGCGCCGTCCCGGTCCTGCACGAGGCGGCCATATGGGGCGGGCTCGGCCGGCCGCATGCCCGCCACCGCAACCGCAACGGCCGGCGTCCGGCGCCGCGCGTCGAGCAGCGCCGCAAGCGTCTCGCTGCGCAGGAGCGGCGTATCGCCGAACAGCACGAGAACCGTGTCGATGTTGCCCGCAGCGAGGCGGTCGGCCACGAGCGAACGCGCGGCCTTGACCGCGTCGGCGGTGCCGCGCGGCGGCCACTGGATCGCGGTCCTGGCCGGCGCCACAGCGCGCGCGACATCGTCCATGTCGCGACCGATGACGACGGCGGTCGCCGCGGGCCCGAGCGGCGCGAGCGCGTCGAGCACATGGCGGATCATCGGCTGCAGGGCGACGTCGTGCAGCACTTTCGGGCGCGCCGAATTGAGGCGGGTCCCCTCGCCGGCGGCCAGCACGATGGCGATAAAGCGGGATCGGCTCATGCCCTCTTCTCGCAGCGAACGAAGCGCGATCGTGACGGCTTAAGTTGCATGCCGCGCCGCACTCTGCCAACACACAGATTGTTGCATCGTGTGGCAGGACGGAGGCGAGGTAGCCCAGCATGTCAGGATTTCTGTTGGTCTTCGACCTCGACGGCACGCTCGTCAACAGCGTTCCAGATTTGACCGATTCCCTTAACGAAATCCTGCGGGAGCGCGGCTACGCCGGCACTTTGTCCGAGGCCGAGGTCAAGCCGATGGTCGGCGACGGCGTGCCGACGCTCGTCGCGCGGGCCTTTGCCGCCCGCGGCGGCGGCGCGGCGGAAGCCGCGGCGGCCTATCCGCGCTACGTTGCGCTCTATGAGGCCACTGCAACCCGGCGGACGCGCCCCTATCCCGGCGTCGCCGAGACCCTTGAAGCGTTGCGGCGGCGGGGCTATCGCTGCGCGGTGTGCACGAACAAGCTGCAGCACGCAACCGAGATCGTGCTGCGCGACCTCGGTCTTGCCGGTTTGTTCGACGGCGTGGCCGGCGGCGACCGCTACCCGGTCCGCAAGCCCGATCGCGGCCACCTGCTCGGCATCGTCGCCGAGCTCGGCGGCGCGCCGGCGCGCAGTCTGATGATCGGCGACAGCGAGAACGACGCGGCCGTGGCGCACGCCGCCGAGGTCGCGCTCATCCTGATGCGCTACGGCTACGCCCGCACCGACCCCGAGGCCCTCGGCGCCGCCGCCGTGCTCGACAATTTCGCCGACCTGCCCGCCGCCCTCGCCCGCCTCTGCCTCGCGCCGTGAACTAGCCGGCGCGGTTCATGCGGTTGTCGACGAGATCGTCAACGACGGTTGGGTCGGCGAGCGTCGTCACGTCGCCGAGCTGGCTCGGCTGGTCCTCGGCGATCTTGCGCAGGATGCGGCGCATGATCTTGCCGGACCGCGTCTTCGGCAGGTTGGGCGCCCATTGCAGCAGATCAGGGGTGGCGATCGGGCTGATTTCGTTGCGCACCCATTGCACGAGTTCGCGGCGCAGCGCGTCGCTCGGCTCCTCGTCGATGCGCAGCGTCACATAGGCGTAGATGCCCTGCCCCTTGATGTCGTGCGGGTAGCCGACGACGGCGGCTTCGGCGACCTTGGGATGGGCGACGAGCGCGCTCTCGATCTCGGCGGTGCCGAGCCGGTGGCCGGCGACATTGATCACGTCATCGACGCGGCCGGTGATCCAATAAAAACCGTCGGCGTCGCGACGCGCCCCGTCGCCGGTGAAATAGAGGCCGGGGAAAGTCGAGAAATAGGTCTCGATAAAGCGCCGATGGTCGCCAAACACGGTGCGCATCATGCCCGGCCACGAGCGCGCCAGGCACAGATTGCCCTCGCACGGGCCTTCCTGCGGGTTGCCCTCGCCATCGACGATGACCGGCTCGACGCCGAAAAACGGCCGCGTCGCCGAGCCCGGTTTGAGCGGCGTCGCGCCCGGGATCGGCGTGATCAGGATGCCGCCCGTTTCGGTCTGCCACCACGTATCGACGATCGGGCAGCGCTGGTCGCCGACATGATCGTAATACCACAGCCACGCCTCGGGGTTGATCGGCTCGCCGACCGTGCCCAAGAGGCGCAGCGATTTGCGACCGGCCTTGCGCACATAGTCTTCGCCTTCGCGCATCAGCGCGCGGATCGCAGTCGGCGCGGTATAAAAGATCGACACGTTGTGCTTATCACAAACCTGCCAGAAGCGCGACGGATCGGGATAGTTCGGCACGCCTTCGAACATCAGCGTCGTCGCGCCGTTCGACAGCGGCCCATAGACGATGTAGCTGTGCCCGGTCACCCAGCCGACATCGGCGGTGCACCAATAAACTTCGCCGTCGCGGTAGTCGAAGACATATTGGTGGGTCAACGAGACGTAGACGAGATAGCCGCCGGTCGTGTGCAGCACGCCCTTCGGCTTGCCGGTCGACCCCGATGTGTAGAGGATGTAAAGCGGGTCTTCGGCCGACATCTCTTCGGGCGGGCAGTCGGGCGAGGCGGCGGCGCACAGTTCGTGATACCAATGGTCGCGGCCCTGGCTCCAATCGATCGCGCCGCCGGTGCGCTTCACGACGATGACGGTCGTGACGCCGGGGCACTGGCGCAGCGCCGTATCGGCATTGCGCTTTAGGGGTACCTTGCGGCCGCCGCGCAGCCCTTCGTCGGCCGTGATCAGCACCGTCGAGCGGCAATCCTCGATGCGGCCGGCGAGGCTGTCGGGCGAGAAGCCGCCGAACACGACCGAGTGGATCGCGCCGATGCGGGCGCAGGCGAGCATCGCGATCGCTGCCTCGGGAATCATTGGCAGGTAGATCGTCACCCGGTCGCCCTTCCTGACCCCTTTTGCCTTCAGCGCGTTGGCGAGGCGGCATACGCTGTCGTGCAATTGGCGGTAGGTGACCCGCCTGTCTTCCGAGGGATCGTCGCCTTCCCACAGGATGGCGGTCTGATCGCCGCGCTTCGCAAGATGCCGGTCGATGCAGTTGTAGGAGGCGTTGAGCGTGCCGTCCTCATACCAGCGGATGAAGACATCGCCCGAGAACGAGCTGTCGCGCACCGTTGTGTACGGTTTGATCCAGTCGATGCGCTTTCCCTGCTCGGCCCAGAAATGTTCGGGATCGGCGAGCGACTCGCCGTAGAGGCGGAAATATTCGGCTTCGTCGATCCGGCCGATGCTCGGATGGGCCGAAATCGGAATCACGCTGCGCTCTGGCATCGCCGTCCTCCTCCCTAGGGATCAGAAGCGTTTGCCCAGATATGCCGCAGTGGCGCCAATCCTGCAAATGCCGCGTTCGCGCCGGGGAAAGACCGCCGCCGCGACGCGGGCAGGCGGTTCAGAGGCACCTGCCGGTATAGAGAATGTCGCCGCCATTGGCGAACGGGCCGACCGCGTCGGGCACGTAGCGCCGCGTATCGACGGCATAGCCGGTCGGGCACATGTGATGCGCGCTCAGGGCATCGGCGATCCACTCGCGGCGCAGCCGCTCCGCGCCGCCGTCATCGTTCGGCGTCAGGACCGTATTGGTGTGGGCGCTGTAGAGAAATGTGTGCGGGCCGGTCGCCGTAAAGCCCTCGACCCGCGCCGTGCCGACGCAACCGGCGAGCGACAAGAGACAAACGAGGGCAAAGGCGCGCATCGACCTCTCCGCGACAAGGCGTCCCTCTATTCCCCGATTCGGCGCGCCGAGGCAAGACCCGCGGTTGCGCGGCGCCATCGGGTCGGCATGCAGCACTTATCGCTCGACGGCTCGTATTATCGTCGCGGGCGCAGGATGGCGGCCGGCGATGATTCGAACGCGCGAGGAACACCGATGATAGCGATGGCGACACGGCTGGCGCTCGGCCTCCTGCTCCTCGTCGCCGCGCTGCCGGGCGCTGCAACGGCGGCCGGCAAGCCGCAGAGCGGCGGGTTAGCCCTGCCGGCGCGGGTCGAGACGCAGCACTCGATCGTGTTGGCCGGACACCCGCTCAAATACCGCGCCGTCGCCGAGACGATCGGCCTCGTCAATCAGAAGGGTGAGCCCGCAGCCTCGATCTTTGTTGTGTCCTACTTGGCCGGCTCGGCCAAGACACCGGATAGCCGGCGGCCGGTCGCGTTTTTCTTCAACGGCGGGCCGGGCGCCGCCTCGGTGTTCCTCGAGCTGGGTGCCGCCGGTCCGCGCGTCCTCGACACGCCGCCCGACGGGGCGGTGCCGTCGCCGCCGTTCCGGCTCATCGACAATCCGTCGACCTGGCTCGCCTTTACCGATCTCGTCTTCGTCGATCCGGTCGGCACCGGCTTCAGCCGTGCCGAGGGCAAGGGGGAGAATCCCGGCAAGCCGTTCTGGAACGTCCGCGGCGATCTCGATTCGCTTGGCGCCGTCGTGCGGCGCTGGCTCGATCTGCACAACCGCTGGGGAGCGCCGGTCTTTCTCGTCGGCGAGAGCTATGGCGGGCTGCGCGCCGCAGGGCTGGCGCGGGAGCTGGCGGACAAGGTCGGAGTGGCGGCAAACGGCCTCGTGCTGGTGTCGCCGGCGCTCGATGTCGCGCTGTTGCATCCCGACATCAGCAATATGCTGGCGCCGGCTTTTCTGCTGCCGAGCGAGGCGGCGAGCGCCGCCGTCTTTGCCGGCAAGTCGCCGACCGCGGCCGCCGCGACGGCCGAGCGCTTCGCAATGAATGATTATGTGCTCGGCCTCGCGCAGATGACCGGCATCCCGGCTGCGGGCGACCCCTTCATCGCCCGCATCGCGGCGCTGACAGGGCTGCCGCCCTGGGTCATCGCGCGCGAACGCGGCCGCATCTCGGCCGCGACCTTCACCCACGAATTGCGCCGCCAGCAGCATGAATTGCTGAGCCGCTATGACGCGACGGTCGGTCGGCCGACCGGCGCCAATCCGTGGGACGACCAGGCCGGCGACCCGATCCTGCGACCGGCGATTGCCGCCTTCAACACGGCGTTCGAGAATTATTCGATCAACGAACTCGGCTACCGCACCGAGGCGCCCTACCAGGTGCTGCACGACCAGGTCGCGGGGCAATGGAACTGGGATGCCGCGCGCCACGGCGAAGACGGGCTGGGGCTCGCGCTGACCTCACTGCAACAGACGCTGCGCGCGCGGCCGCAGACCAAGGTGCTGATCGCCAACGGCCGCTATGATCTGGTGACGCCCTACCCTGCCTCGCGCTGGCTCGTCGATCAGCTCGGGCTGCCGAGCGCGGTGCGCGCCGACATCCGCCTCAGCGTCTATCCGGGCGGCCACATGATGTATATGCGGCCACAGTCGCGCGCGGCGCTGGCGGCCGATGCCGCGGCATTGTTCGCCGCCGCCCTCCCGGCGCCGCCACCCCGCTCAACGGCCCCATAATTCGCGGCTGGCGAGGTGGGCACCGGCGGCGAGCGCCGCAAGCGTCGCCCACTGGATCGAGGGATGCACGCGGCGCACCTGCGTTGCCTGCGCGAAGCCGCAATCGGTGCCCGCCATCAGATTGTCGCGGCCGACCAGCCGGGCGGGCCGCACGAGGCGCTGCGCGACGAGTTCGGGGGTGCTCGACGATGTTCGTCGCGTGGCTGACGACGCCCGGCACGAGCTTTTTGCCCTCCGGCAGTTTGACGCTTTCCCAGAGGCTCCATTCGTGCTCGTGGCGCGGATTGGCCATTTCGATGCCGGCGGCGATAACATGGCCGACCGGCCGTTCCAACCGGCATTGCGGCCCCGCCCTTGCGAGGAACCCTCGTTGTTGCGTCGGGCCCGCAACTTATGCTAGGAACCGCGCCGATTTCGGGGGCCGCGCGGCCCCGGCGCGCGGCTGCGCCGAAATCACCCAGCGCAACGACTGTCGCGGCCGCCTGGTGCGGCGCGCTGATTTTGGGGAAAGCTGTCCATTGGCTTCCGAAGGGACGGGCGTTGCCGGGCTGGCCGAGCGGTACGCGGCGGCGCTGTTCGAATTGGCAGACGAGCGCCGCGTGCTCGACGCCGTCGCCGGCGACCTGCGCGAATTGCGCGCCATGCTGGCCTCGAGCGGCGATTTCATGCGTCTTATCCGCAGCCCGGTCCTGTCCCGCGAGGCGCAGGGAAAGGCCGTCGCAGCGGTTGCCGCGGGCGCCGGGCTGACCCCGCTGACCCGTGATTTTCTCGGCGTCGTCGCGAAAAACCGGCGGCTCTTTGCGGTGCCGGAAATGATCGACGCCTATCTGAAAAAGCTCGCCGACCGGCGCGGCGAGGTCACGGCAGAAGTCACGGTCGCGCAGCCGCTCGACGCGGCGCGGACCGCGGCGCTAACCGATCAGCTGCGGCGCGCGGTCGGCGCGCGGGTCGCGGTCGATATCCGCGTCGATCCGCGGCTCTTGGGCGGCATGATCGTCAAGGTCGGCTCGCGCTTGGTCGATGCCTCGCTCGCCAGCCGGTTGCAGCGCCTGCGCCTGGCGATGCGAGAAACAGGATAACGCACCAACGCGCCGTCATTGCGAGTCGCCGAGAGGCGACGAAGCAATCCCGATGGCATTTGCGCTTTCTGGCGGGGATTGCTTCGCTACGCTCGCAATGACGCGAAGGATGAAGGAACAGAGATGGAAATTCGTGCAGCGGAAATCTCGGCGATCCTGAAGGAGCAGATCGCCGGCTTCGGCAGCGAGGCCGATATCGCCGAGGTCGGCCAAGTCCTCTCGGTCGGCGATGGCATCGCGCGCGTCTACGGCCTCGACAAGGTGCGGGCCGGCGAGATGGTCGAGTTCCCGAACGGCATGAAGGGCATGGCCCTCAACCTCGAACTCGACAATGTCGGTATCGTCATCTTTGGCGACGACAGCGGCATCCGCGAGGGCGACGTCGTGAAGCGCACCGGCGCGATCGTCGACGTGCCGGTCGGCCGCGGCCTGCTGGGCCGGGTTGTCGATGCGCTCGGCAACCCGATCGACGGCAAGGGGCCGATCATCGACGTGACCCGGGCGCGGGTCGAGGTCAAGGCACCCGGCATCGTGCCGCGCCGCTCGGTGCATGAGCCGGTGCAGACCGGGTTGAAGGCGATCGATTCGCTGGTGCCGATCGGCCGCGGCCAGCGCGAACTGATCATCGGCGACCGCCAGACCGGCAAGACCGCGCTCGCGGTTGACACCATCCTCAATCAGAAAGAGGTCAACGCCGGCATCGACGAATCCCGCAAGCTCTATTGCATCTATGTCGCGATCGGCCAGAAGCGCTCGACCGTCGCCCAGATTGTCAAGACGCTGCAGGATTACGGCGCTCTCGAATATTCGATCGTCGTGGCGGCGACCGCGTCGGAGCCGGCGCCGTTGCAGTTCCTCGCACCCTATGCCGGCTGTGCGATGGGCGAGTTCTTCCGCGACAACGGCATGCACGCGCTCCTGATCTATGACGACCTGTCGAAGCACGCCGTCGCCTATCGCCAGATGTCGCTGCTGCTGCGCCGTCCGCCCGGCCGCGAGGCCTATCCCGGTGACGTGTTCTACCTGCATTCCAGGCTCTTGGAGCGCGCCGCCAAGATGAACGACGAGCACGGCGCCGGCTCCCTGACCGCACTGCCGGTCATCGAGACGCAAGCGGGCGACGTGTCGGCCTACATCCCGACCAACGTCATCTCGATCACCGACGGCCAGATCTATCTGGAGACGGAACTCTTCTATCGCGGCATCCGGCCGGCGATCAATGTCGGGCTGTCGGTCAGCCGGGTCGGCTCGGCGGCGCAGATCCGCGCGATGAAGCAGGTCGCCGGCCGCATCAAGCTGGAATTGGCGCAGTATCGCGAGATGGCGGCCTTCGCGCAGTTCGCCTCCGATCTCGATGCGACGACGCAGCGCCTGCTGGCGCGCGGCGCGCGGCTCACCGAACTGTTGAAGCAGCCGCAATTCTCGCCGGTGCCGGTCGAGGAGCAGGTCGTCACGATCTTTGCCGGCACGCGCGGCTATACCGACCGCGTCGATGTCAGGGACATTACCCGCTTCGAGCACCTGATGCTGACCGACCTGCGCGCCAAGCACCCTGAGCTCTTGGCGGCAATCCGCAACCAGCGCGAGGTGTCGGAGGCGACCGAGAAGGGGCTGACATCGTTCCTCGACGAATTCGCCCGGAATTTCGCGTGATGGTGAAGTTGGAGGCGAATTAGCCTATGCCCAGCCTGAAGGACCTGCGCAATCGCATCCGCAGCGTCCGCTCGACCCAGAAGATCACCGCAGCGATGAAGATGGTCGCGGCCTCGCGGCTGCGCCGCGCCCAGGAACAGGCGGAAGCCGCGCGCCCCTATGCCGGGCGCATGGAGCGCGTGCTGGCCTCGCTCGCCTCCGGCATGGCCGGCATGCCGGGCGCGCCGCCGCTACTCGCCGGCACCGGCAGGGACGACGTGCACATGCTCGTCGTCGCAACCTCAGACCGCGGGCTGGCCGGCGGCTTCAACGCCTCGATCCTGCGCGAAGCCCGGCGCCGCATCCGCGACCTCGACAACAGTGGCAAGACCGTCAAAATCCTGACGATCGGCCGCAAGGGCCGCGACAGCTTGCGCCGCGACTACGGCCGGCTCATTCACGACAGCCTGACCGAAATCGGCCGCCGCGGCGTCGCGTTCGAGGAGGCGCGCGATATCGCGCAACGCCTGCTCGCGCTCTACGCCGCCGGCGAATTCGATGTCGCGACGATTGTGTTCAACCGCTTCCGCTCGGCGATCACGCAGATCGTCACGGTGCAGCAGCTGATCCCGTTTGCCCCCTCGGCCGAGCAGGCGGAGGCGGTGCGGGCGTCATTGGGCGGCGCGATCTATGAATTCGAGCCATCGGAAGAGGAAATTCTCGACGAGCTCCTGCCCACCAATCTCGCGGTGCAGATCTACACGGCGCTTCTCGAAAACGCCGCCAGCGAGCAGGGCGCGCGCATGACCGCGATGGACAACGCGACGCGCAATGCCGGCGAGATGATCGACCGCTTGACGCTCAACTACAACCGCACGCGCCAAGCCGTCATCACCAAGGAGTTGATCGAGATCATCTCCGGCGCCGAGGCGCTGTGATGTCATGATTGTCATTGCGAGGGGCCACAGGCGACAAACCAATCCCGCTGCATTGAGTGCACACGGCGCGGGATTGCTTCGCTGCGCTCGCAATGACAAAAGAGGCTGAGGAAAAGAGAGAACATGGCGCAAAGCACGACAACGACCACGAACGGCACGGTCACCCAGGTCATCGGCGCGGTCGTCGATGTCCATTTCGATGACGAGCTGCCGCCGATCCTGACCGCGCTGCACGTTGACAATTCCGGCCGCACGCTGGTGCTGGAAGTCGCGCAGCACCTCGGCGAGAACACCGTGCGCACCGTCGCGATGGATACGACCGACGGTCTCGTGCGCGGCGCCACCGTGTTCAACACCGCCGAACCGATCATGGTACCGGTCGGGCCAGAGACATTGGGGCGCATTCTCAATGTCGTCGGCGAGCCGGTCGATGAGCGCGGCCCGGTCAACACCAACCGCCGCTCGCCGATCCACAAACCCGCGCCGGAGTTCATCGACCAATCGACCGAGGCCGAAATCCTCGTCACCGGCATCAAGGTCATCGACCTGCTTGAGCCTTATGCCAAGGGCGGCAAGGTCGGGCTGTTCGGCGGCGCCGGGGTCGGCAAGACCGTCATCATCATGGAACTCATCAACAACATCGCGAAGGCGCACGGCGGCTATTCGGTCTTCGCCGGGGTCGGCGAGCGCACCCGCGAGGGCAACGACCTCTACCATGAGATGATGGAATCGGGCGTCATCGTGCCGGACGGGCCGGGATCGAAGGCGGCCCTCGTCTACGGCCAGATGAACGAGCCGCCGGGTGCGCGCGCCCGCGTCGGTTTGTCCGGCCTGACGCTCGCGGAATATTTCCGCGACGAGGAAGGCCAGGATGTGCTGTTCTTTGTCGACAACATCTTCCGCTTTACGCAGGCCGGCTCCGAGGTGTCGGCGCTCCTGGGCCGCATCCCGTCGGCGGTCGGCTATCAGCCGACCTTGGCAACCGACATGGGCCAGCTGCAGGAACGCATCACGACAACCAAAAAAGGCTCGATCACATCGGTGCAGGCGATCTACGTGCCGGCTGACGATTTGACCGATCCGGCGCCCGCCACTTCGTTCGCACATCTCGACGCGACGACCGTGTTGTCGCGGCAGATTGCCGAACTCGGCATCTATCCGGCGGTCGATCCGTTGGATTCGACCTCGCGCATGCTCGACCCGCGGGTCGTCGGCGACGAGCATTACCAGGTCGCGCGCGACGTGCAGCGCGTGCTGCAGACCTATAAATCCTTGCAGGACATCATCGCGATCCTTGGCATGGACGAACTCTCCGAAGAAGACAGATTGACCGTCGCACGGGCGCGCAAAATCCAGCGCTTCCTATCGCAGCCGTTCCATGTCGCCGAAGTGTTCACCGGCACGCCTGGCGTCTTCGTCAACCTCGAAGACACGATCAAGGGGTTCAAGGGCATCGTCGCCGGCGAATACGACGAGATGCCGGAAGCCTCGTTCTATATGGTCGGTACGATCGAAGAGGCAGTCGACAAGGCGCGCCGCATGGCCGCCGAGGCAGCCTGATGCTCCGCCCCATCGTCATGGCCGGGCCTGACCCGGCCATCCACGACTTCTCGCGAGTCGTTGCCATGGATGCCCGGATCAAGTCCGGGCATGACGGTAATTTTGCGGGCACGCCGTGATGCCGGTCGAGTTCGAACTGGTGACGCCGGAGCGGCTCGTCGTCTCGACCCCGGTCGAGATGGTCGTCGTGCCGGGTAGCGAAGGCAATTTCGGCGTGTTGCCGGGTCATGCGCCGTTCATCTCGACGCTACGGCCCGGCACCGTCGATATTTATGATGCCGCGCGCACGATCACCCGGCGCATCTTTGTCGGCGGCGGCCTCGCCGAGGTGACGCCTGAGCGCTGCACCGTCCTGGCCGACGAGGCGATGCCGCCCGAGGCCCTCGACCGGGCCGCGCTCGACGCCGAGTTGACCGAGGTCGAGGGCAATCTGCCGATGCTGCGGGAGCAGGTCGGGCAGGCGCAGGGCACCGACCGCGAGCGCCTCGCCGCCGAGTTGTCGCGCCTCGAACGCCGCCAGGCCGTGGCCCGCGCCAAGCTCCAGGTGCTCGGCGAAATCGGCCGCTGAGCGCCGGATTACCGTCGTCGTCCGCGACGCCACTGCTCCCAATTGACCGGCTGCGTTTCGATCAGCGTCAGTCCCGGGTTTCGTTCGGTGAAAAGGACAAGATTGGCGCAAGCGAAGCGCGCATTCGGCACGATCAACCCATCGAATTCGAGAAAATGGGCGGCGGCCGCGAGCGCCTGCGTCGCGTCGTACTCGAACGTTCGATAGCGGGCAACATCGACTCCGAACGGCTCCAAACCGGACAGATTCGGAAATCGGATGAGGCGCTCGGCCTCGACGCGGATCGTGTGAAGCTCGTGCTCGATGCGGCTCGGCCAAACGGGTTCAAGCGATAGGCGGTATCCAATCTCAGCAAGAGCGCCGTCGCGTTCCAGGCTCGTATAGAGGACCTCGAATTCACCGCTCGCGCTCCACCGTCCGTGCGCCGCGGAGCCGCGCGTCGGTTCTCGCCCCTTACGGGTGACCCGCCAGACTGTCCCGCCGAACGGCTCGGGATCAAGCGCCTCCAGCGCATCGAGGATGGCCCGATCGTGGATGCGCCCGGACCGTGGCATCGATTAGGTAAACGTGCTTTCGTCGAGACCCTCAATGACGCGCAATACGTCGTCTGCCCGTCCGTCGTGGATCAAGTCAATCGCCCGCTGGCCGCCAAGCAATGGGTGCTTGGCGTAAAGCCAGATGCGCGTCTCGTCCGGTGAGTAGAATTCCGCTAGACGATCGACGATGTAGCGCAGGTCGGAAATTAACAGCTGCGTCTTCGGCTGCGGGAAGGCCTTACCCGAGGTCCAGCGCGACACCGTGGCCGGCGAGACAGACGCGATATTTGCCACGTCAGTTCCCTTCAGCCCGCCGTGATCACGCAGGTCGTCGAGCAGCTTTGCAACCGCGCTAGCCATCCCTAGCGTCCCACCTGAAAGGTCGGCAACCATTACAAATTCGTTTCACATTCTGCAATCATAAAATTGCTTCGTCATTCGCCCTGGGGGGACTGGGTTCATCGGCCCGTGGCGTTTAAAAAAAGCCCGCCCGAGAAGCTCGGGCGGGCGGCTCTTGCTCTACGTCATGGCCGGGCTTGAGCCGGCCATCTGCTTGACGGTCCCGAGACCCGCGGGTCAAGCCCGCGGGTGACGGTCTGCTAAGTCGGCGGCTTAGAAGTCCATGCCACCCATGCCGCCGCCGGGCGGCATCGCCGGCATCGCCGGCTTGGGCTCGGGCTTTTCGGCGACCATCGCCTCGGTCGTGATCAGAAGGCCGGCAATCGAGGCGGCGTCCTGCAGCGCGTGCCGCACGACCTTCGTCGGGTCGATGATGCCGGCCTGCACGAGGTCGGTGAACTCGCCCTTCTGCGCGTCGTAGCCGTAGTTTGTGTTCGTGCTGTCGAGCAGTTTGCCGACGACGATCGAGCCGTCCGCCCCGGAATTCTCGGCGATCTGCCGCGCCGGCCATGACAATGCCTTGCGCACGATTTCGATGCCGACCTTCTGATCGGGGTTGGCCGGGGTCAGCTTGTCGAGCGCCTTGGTCGCGTAAAGCAGCGCGACGCCGCCGCCCGGCACGATGCCTTCTTCGACCGCCGCACGGGTCGCATGCATCGCGTCGTCGACGAGGTCCTTGCGTTCCTTCACCTCGACCTCGGTGGCGCCGCCGACCCGGATCACCGCGACGCCGCCGGCCAGTTTCGCGAGCCGCTCCTGCAGCTTTTCGCGGTCGTAGTCCGAGGTCGTCTCATCGATCTGCTGGCGGATCTGCGTGCAGCGGCCCTCGATGTCGGCCTTCAGCCCGCCGCCGTCGATGATCGTCGTGTTCTCCTTCTCGACGCGCAACCGCTTGGCCTGGCCGAGCATGTCGAGCGTGACGTTTTCGAGCTTGATGCCGAGGTCTTCGCTGATGACCTGGCCGCCGGTCAGGATCGCGATGTCTTCAAGCATCGCCTTCCTGCGGTCGCCAAAGCCCGGCGCCTTGACCGCCGCGACCTTGAGGCCGCCGCGCAGCTTGTTGACGACGAGCGTCGCCAGCGCCTCGCCCTCGACATCCTCGGCGACGATCAAGAGCGGCCGGCTGCTCTGCACGACCGATTCGAGCACCGGCAGCATCGCCTGGAGGCCCGACAGCTTCTTCTCGTGGATGAGGATGTATGGGTTCTCCAGTTCCGCGATCATCTTTTCGGCGTTGGTCACGAAATATGGCGAGAGATAGCCGCGGTCGAACTGCATGCCTTCGACGACGTCGAGTTCGGTTTCGAGGCTCTTCGCCTCCTCAACCGTGATGACGCCCTCATTGCCGACCTTCTGCATTGCCTGCGCGATCATGTCGCCGATGTCGCGGTAGCCGTTGGCCGAGATCGTGCCGACCTGGGCGATCTCTTCGTTTGTCGAAATCTTCTTTGAGCGGGTCTTGATGTCGTTAACGACCGCCTCGACCGCGATGTCGATGCCGCGCTTCAGGTCCATCGGGTTGAGGCCGGCAGCCACGGCCTTGGCACCCTCGCGCACGATTGCCTGCGCCAGCACGGTCGCGGTCGTCGTGCCGTCGCCCGCCTGGTCGCTGGTCTTCGATGCGACCTCGCGCACCATCTGCGCGCCCATGTTCTCGAACTTGTCGGCGAGCTCGATCTCCTTGGCGACCGTCACGCCGTCCTTGGTGATGCGCGGCGCGCCGAACGACTTGTCGAGCACGACGTTGCGGCCCTTCGGCCCCAGCGTCACCTTGACGGTATTGGCGAGAATATCGACGCCGCGCAGCATCTTCTCGCGCGCTTCGCTGTGAAACTTGACTTCCTTCGCAGCCATTGTTTGCGATCTCCCTTACGCGGCCTTGCGCGATGCGGCGGCGCTCTCGATGATCCCCATGATGTCGGATTCCTTCATGATGATCAGATCTTCGCCGTCGAGCTTCACTTCGGTGCCGGACCACTTGCCGAACAGCACGCGGTCGCCCGTCTTGACATCGAGCGCATGAATCTTGCCGTCGTCGCCGCGGGCGCCGGGACCGACGGCGATGACCTCGCCCTCCATCGGCTTTTCCTTTGCCGTGTCGGGAATGATGATGCCGCCCGCAGTCTTCTCCTCCGCCTCGATGCGTCGGATGACGACGCGGTCGTGCAACGGACGGAATGCCATTTAGACCTCCTCGCACGCCTGAAAAATTCGGGTTAGCACTCTCTGTCCGAGAGTGCTGCTGAGTTAGTCGAAAGACGACGTTCTGTCAAGCGGCTCGGCGCCTCCGATCGTCGGCCGGGCATCACGTTGCCCGGCGGCGGGCCGGCAGCGATGCTCAACACTTTGACAAACGGCCGAGCGACAGCGCACTCTCTCACCACCAAACCGTGGTCCGAACGAGCGGCTACCAGCGAGCGGCGAGATGGCGCGAAGCATCGATTGGGAAATTCCGAACGAGTTCCAGCCGAAGGCCGAGGACTTCGAATTCGACGTGGACCGGGCGCTCTCTGGGGTGCTCGGATTGCAGGCGACCGTGCCGGAGGATGCAGTCACCGCCTCGACGCTCGGCACCGAACGGGCCGGCTCGGGTGTGCTCATTCGCAAGGACGGCCTCGTGCTGACGATCGGCTATTTGATCACCGAGGCCGAGACGATCTGGCTTACCTCAAGCCTCGGCGGCGCCGTCCCGGGCCACGTGCTCGGCTACGACCAGGAGACCGGGTTCGGGCTGGTACAGGCGTTGGGCCGGCTCAACGTGCCCGCGCTGGAAGTCGGCGCCCGGCGGCGCGTCGGCGCCGGCGACCGTGCGATCCTCGCCGCTGAAGGGGGACGCAAGCACGCCGTGTCGGCCGTCGTCGTCGCGCGTCAGGAATTCGCCGGCTACTGGGAATACCTGCTCGACCGCGCGATTTTCACCGCGCCGGCGCACCCGTTCTGGGGCGGGGCGGCGCTGATCGGCGGCGACGGCAGCCTCATCGGCATCGGCTCCCTGCACGTGCAGCACTCGAGCGGCCGCGAATTGCGGCGCGACGTCAACATGGTCGTGCCGATCGATCTGCTGCCGCCCATCATCGACGATCTGTTGACCTATGGCCGCGCCAACAAGCCGCCGCGACCCTGGCTCGGGCTTTATGCCGCCGAGGTCGAAGATGCGATCGTCGTCGCCGGCCTGTCGGAGCGGGGCCCCGCAAGCAAGACCGTCCTGAGGCCCGGAGACCGCATCGTCGCGGTGCGCGATGAACCGATCTCCAGCCTCGCCTCGCTGTGGCGCCGCATCTGGGCGAGCGGTCCGGCCGGCAGCGAAGTCGTGCTGCAGGTGGCGCGCGACAACGAGACGATGAAGGTGCGCATCATGTCGACCGACCGCACGCTGCTGCTGAAGGCGCCGCAAGTGCATTGATCCGGACGGTCGCCCGAGACAACGAGGAGGGACGCATGCCCGACATTTTCGAGGTTATGAGCACGATGCGCGCGATGCGCCGCCTGAAGCCCGATCCTGTGCCCGACGACCTGATCAACAAGATTCTGCAGGCGGGACAATGGGCGCCGAACGGCGGCAACACCCAGCGCTGGCGGTTTCTCGTCGTGAAGGACCCCAACATCAAAAAGCAGGTGCAGGTCTACTACAAGCGGCTGTTCGATGAGCAGGTCGGACCGCGCTACCGCAACAGCCCGCCGCCGCCTGGTTCCGATCCCGCGCGCCAGCAGCGCCAACTCGCCGCTAACGAATACCTGACGGATCATTATCACGAAGCGCCGGTGTGGATCGTCGCGTGCCTCGAAAGCGGCGAGAACCCGGGACACGGCGTCGGCTCGTCGATCTACCCGGCGGTGCAGAACATGTGTCTGGCGATCCGCGCGCTGGGGCTCGGCACGACGCTGACGACGCGGCATATGGGCTACGGCAAGGAGGTCGATGCGATCTTCGGCCTGCCACCTGGGGTGCATTCCTACGCGATCCTGCCGATCGGCTATCCGATGGGGAAATTCGGGCCGGTCGGGCGCGGGCCGCTCAACGACATCGTCTACAGCGACAAATGGGGCCAGCCGTACCGGGGGCTGTAACCTTTTTGTCCGCGATTGCCGCGGGATTGCTTCGCTTCGCTCGCAATGACAACTGAGGGGCTGTCATTGCGAGGAGCGGGGCGACGAAGCAATCCTGGCTGACCAAAATTAATGAGGAGGAAGGCCCATGCCGCGCGTTGCACCCGTTACCGGCAAGCAGGATGTGCCGGCGCAATACCAGAGCATTGCCGAGGAGGTTATCGGCGTGTTCGGCCAGATCCGCGGGCCGTTCAGCATGCTGCTGCACAGCCCGCCCCTGGCCGAGCGGATGCTGCAATTCGTCAAGTACAACCGCAGCGGCACCGCGGTCGAGCCGCGCCTCTTGTCGCATGCGATCCTCGCCTCGGTGCGCGAGAGCGAGGCGCGCTACGTCTGGGCCGCGCAGGTTAATGCGGCGCGCCGCAACGGCGTGCCGGAAGCGACGATCGACATTCTGCGCGCCAAGGGCGATGCGTCATCGCTCGCCGAGGACGAGCGCGACATCGTCAACTATGTGCGGCAGCTGCGCCGCACCAACCGGGTCGACCAGGCGCTATTCGACCGGCTGCAACAGCGGCACGGCACGCCGTGGCTGGTCGAATTGACCGCGTTCGCCGGCTATTTCGCGATGCTGTCAGGGGTCGTCAACGCGTTCGAGGTCGCGCCGCCGCCCGACGGCGACAAATTGCCGGCATAGCTCATCGCAAACAAAGGCAGGGGCATTGCGAGGAGCGGAGCGGCGAAGCAATCCCTTTCGGAACGCGACGGACATCGGGATTGCTTCGCTCCGCTTGCAATGACCCCAATTCGATCCAAAAAGGGGGCGGCATGATCATCGATACGCACGCCCATGTCGTGCCGGTGACGATGCTCGACGCCTTGCGCGGCAACCCGCGGCTGTTCCCGTCGGTGCAGCTGCATGGCGACGGCGCGGCGCCGCGTCTCGCGTTTGCCGGCGGCGCGCCGGGCCGGCCGATCCAGCCGCGCCTCGCAGACCTCGCCGATCGGCGCGACTGGCTTAAGCGGGCACGGGTCGATCATCAGCTGGTCGGCGGCTGGACCGATGTTTACGGCTACGAGCTGAGCGGCAGCGAGGCGGCCGATTGGGCGCGCTTCTACAACGAGCACATGGCGACGGATGCGGCCGCCTTACCGGCGCTGTCCGCGCTCGCCACGGTGCCGCTGCAGGATGGGGCGTTGGCGGCGCGGGTGCTCGAAGAGGCGCTCGACGCCGGCTTCAAGGGGGCGATGATCGCGACCCAGCCGAAGGGCACGGGCGGCAATCTCGACGATCCCGATCTCGACCCGTTCTGGGCGCTAGCCGCGGCGCGGCAGGCGACGATCTTTGTTCATCCGCATTACCTGTGCGGCGATGAGCGGCTGGCCGGCTACGATCTCGTCAACGCCGTCGGGCGGCTCTCCGATTCGACGCTGGCGATCGCACGGCTGTTGTTCTCCGGCCATCTGACGCGGTTTGCCGGCATGACGCTCGTCATCGCTCATGGCGGCGGCGCCCTGCCCTATGCGCTGGGACGCTTCAAGCGCAACCGCGCCATTCATCCCGACTACGCCGACCCGGAAGCCGAATTCCACCGCCTCTATTTCGACACGGTGCTGTTCGAGCCCCTGGCGCTGCGCTTTCTGTGCGATGTCGCCGGGGCTGACAAGGTCATGCTCGGCTCGGATTACCCGTTTGGCATCGGCGATCCCGAGCCGGTTGGCGTCGTCGACCGGACGCTGCTGACCGCCGCCGAGCGCGCCCAAATCCTCGGCGGCAACGCCGCTCGCGTCTTTCACATCGACTGCGCCTGCGGCGGCTGATTGCGCGACCTGCGCGGCCGCGTACGAGCGTTGCGTTCCCTACGGTTGCGCCGGACGGGGTTTCGCCAAAGGATGCGGATCTGCCCGTCCTCCCAGCAACGGACAGCTGCCGATGCCCGCACCCAACCCGCTCAGCGCGCTCCTCGCCCCATCTTCGGTCGCGATTTTCGGCGCATCCAACGATCCCACCCGCATCAGCGGCCGTTCGCTGCGTTATTTCCGCGAGGCCGGCTTCCGGGGTGGACTCTACCCGATCAACCCGACGCGCGACACCGTGCAGGGTGTCATCGCCTATCCCGACATCGCGTCGGTGCCGGGACCGGTCGAATGCGCCGTCATCGCGGTGCCGGCCAATCTCGCGGTCGAGGCGATGGAGGCGTGCGTCCAAAAGGGTGTCAAGGCGGTCGTCATGTTCACCGCCGGGTTTGCCGAGATCGGCCCCGAAGGCCGCGCGATGCAGACCCGCATTACGCAGATCGCGAAGGACGGCGGCATCCGCCTGTGCGGCCCGAACTGCCTCGGCCTCTTCAACATGCGGATCGGCCACACGCCGACCTTCTCGTCGTTTCTCGAAGAGGGGCCGACCCCGGCGGGGCCGCTCGGCATGGTCACGCAATCGGGCGCCTTCGGCACGCATCTGCTGGCGCTGACGGCGCGCCGCGGCATTGCGGTCGGCGTCTGGCTGTCGACCGGCAACGAGGCCGATGTCGCCGTCGCCGACGGCATCTCGTTCATGGCCGACGACCCGGACACCGTCGCGATCGCCTGCTATGTCGAGGCGATCAAGGACGGCGCGCGGTTTGCCGAGGCGGTCGCGCGCGCCCGCCGCAACGGCAAGCCGGTCATCTGCATGAAGGTCGGCGGCTCGGCGGTCGGCCACGCCGCGGCCGCATCGCACACCGCCTCCTTGGCCGGCAACGATGCGATTTATGATGCGGCGCTGCGCCAGCTCGGGGTCGAGCGCGCCAAGACGCCGGAAGACCTCGTCGAGATTGCTTATGCCTGCACCCGCGGCCGGCTGCCGCGCTCGCGCCGCCTCGCGGTCGTCACGATGTCCGGCGGCGCCGGCGTCTTGATGGCTGATGCCGCGGAGGAAGAAGGCCTTGAGCTGACGCCACTCGCCGACGAGTCGCAAAAGGCGGTCTTGTCGTGGGTGCCGTTTGCGGCGCCGCGCAATCCCGTTGATGTGACGGCGCAGGCGCTGAACGATCCATCGATCCTCGACAAGAGCTTCGACCTCCTGCTCGGCAAGGAAAAGTTCCCGGCGATGGTCGGGTTCTTTACGACCTGGGCGTCATCGCCGCAGATGGCCGAACCGCTTTACCAGGCCGTCAGCGGCGCGGTTTCGCGCCATCCCGACGCCTATTTCGCGCTGTCGGCGATCGCCCAGCCCGACATGCAGCGGCGCTATGAGGCGGCGGGCATCGGCGTTTACGAAGACCCGTGGCGTGCGGTCGAAGCGATCGCCGCCGCGGTGCGCTGCGCCGAGCGGCTGCATACGCCGCCCTTATCCGTGCCGCCGCTGCCGCGCGATCTGCCGCCGCTGCCCAAGGGCCGCATCGCCGAATACGAGGCGAAACGCATCCTCGCCGCCGCCGGCATCCCGGTGCTCGACGAAATCCTCGCGACGAGCGCCGGCGAGGCGGCGGCCGCCGCCTCGGGGCTCGGCGAAGAGCACCTCGTCCTGAAGATCGTCTCGCCTGACATCGCGCACAAAACCGAGATGGGCGGCGTCATGCTCGACGTACCGGCGGGTGAGGTCGGCGAAGCTTACGAGCGGCTTGTGGCGCGCGTGCAGGCGCGGGCAATGAATGCGACGATCGATGGCGTCCTGATCTCGCCGATGCTGAAGGGCGGCACCGAGATGATCCTCGGCGTGCAGAATGATCCGGTGTTCGGGCCGGTCGTCATGCTGGGCTTGGGCGGCATTTTTGTCGAAGTGCTGCGCGACGTGACATTCCGCATCGCGCCGTTCGGCTGCGAGGAGGCGCAGCGCATGATCGCCGAATTGCGCGGCGCCGCGATCCTTCAGGGCGCGCGCGGCCAGCCGCCGGCCGATCTCGACGCGCTCGCCGAGGCTTTGTCGAACCTGTCGCTGTTTGCCGCCGCCAAGCGCGCCGAATTCACGTCGATCGACATCAACCCGCTCCTCGTGCGCGCCAAGGGCGAAGGCGCCGCGGCGCTCGACGCGTTGATCCTGACCCCGGAGTAAGCGTCGGCCGAACCGCCGCGGTCAGCCGAGGGATTTTTCCAACAGGTCGAGCGCAGCCATCGAGAAGGCGCGCATGTTGTCAAGCCGGTCGGCCTTGCCGGTCTCGACCGTGATCGCGTGCTCGCGATTGGGGCCGATGACGGCGATGCAGGAATGCCCGGGCGCGTGGCCGTAGCGGCTGCCGGTCGGCCCGGCAGTGCCGGTCTCCCCGACCGACCAGGTGGTCTGCAGCCGTTCCTTGATCTTGCGGGCAAACAGCAGCGCATAAGGCTCGGTTGATGGCGTGATGCCGGTCATCGCGGCGAATTCGGCCTCGGTGACGCGCAATAGTTCGGTGCGGGAGGCGCGCGTGTAGACGACCGCGCCGCCCATGAAATAGGCCGAGGCGCCGCCAATCGCCAACAGCGCCGCCGAGATGAGGCCGGCGGTCGAGGATTCGGCGACCGAAATCGT
>JASIAN010000089.1 GCA_030042035.1 Alphaproteobacteria bacterium
CCGCCGTCGCGCTGGCGACGCTCGGGCCGTTCGCCGGCGCCGTCGCGCTGGCGCTGACAGGCGGCACGATTGCGCTCGCCGCCATCCTTGCGCAGCGGCAGATCGGCGGCTACACCGGCGATGTTCTCGGCTGTTGCCAGCAATTGGGGGAGATCGTCATGCTGCTCGCGGCGGCGGCGACATGAGCCGGGGCACCGAGCACCCGACCGGCGACCCGCGGTTTCGCGAGGACGGCGCGACGACGACCCGCTTCTGGTGGGTGCGGCACGCGCCGGTCGCGCATGAGGGCCGCATCTACGGACAGAAGGACATGCCGTGCGACTGCACCGACACGGCGGTGTTCGCCGGCCTTGCCCGGCAATTGCCGGACGATGCGGCGTGGGTCACGAGCAATCTGCGCCGCACGCACGAGACCGCGCGGGCGATCGTCCGCGCCGGCCTTTCCGGCCCCGACGCGATCCCCGGCCCCGATGCAGCCGCCATCCCCGATCTGGCGGAACAGAGCTTCGGGGAGTGGCAGGGGTTAACCTACGAGGAGCTGCGGCAGTCGCGCGGCGGCGCCTTCCATCGCTTCTGGCATGCCCCGGCGCATGAGCGGGCGCCGGGCGGCGAAAGCTTTCTCGATGTCATGGAGCGCGTTGCCCGCGCCATTCACCGCGTGCTCGACGCCAACCGCGGCCGCGACATCATTGCCGTCGCGCATGGCGGCACGATCCGCGCAGCATTGGGCCTCGCATTGGGGCTCGACCCCGAAGCCTGCCTCGCGTTCACGATGGAAAACTGCTCGATCACCCGCATCGACCATATCGACGGGCCGGGCCTGGGGCATGGCTGGCGGGTCGTCACGGTCAATCGCCCGCCGCGCTAACCCTCAGGCGACAACCGCGATCATCTCGATTTCGACCATCGCGCCGGGCTGCGCGAGGCCGCTGATCTGGATCGTCGTACTGGTCGGCGTCGCGACGCCGAAATAGCGGATGCGCACGTCCGAGCACTGCGAAAACGCGGCGTAATCGGTGACGAAGGTGTTGGTTTTGACGACATCGGCCCAACTCGCGCCGGCCGCCTTGAGGCAAGCCTCGAGGTTCTTGAAAGTCTGCTCCAATTGCGCCCGCATGTCGCCGGGACCGACGATGTTGCCGTCGGCGTCGCGCGCCAACTGCCCGGCGATATAGATCGTCTTTCCCGGCCCGTTGACGGTCACGACATGCGAATAGGCGGGCTTGCCCTGCTGCATCCGGACGTTCATGCCGGCCGGCTGGATGCGTTCGATCTCAAATGCCATCGCGTTGGCTCCTCGCTGGGTTTTTCGCCGCCCTTGGCCTAGCATCACGGCCCGGACAAGTGAAGCGGAGCGGTAGATGACAGCAAGAGATCCGGTCGCGCGACATTACGGCACCGCCGGCATCGCCGAGCGGGCGCTCGCCGCGTTGCGCGCCGCGAACGGCCCCGATGCGCCGGTGACGCCCGAGGCGTTGGCGCCGATCGATCATTTCCACGGCCGCGGCGTCGTCGCGACCGAGGAGTTGGCGCGCCGCCTCGATCCGCAGCCGGGCGAGCACCTGCTCGATATCGGCAGCGGCATCGGCGGGCCGGCGCGCTGGATCGCCGCGCACTATCGCGTGCGGGTGACGGGCGTCGATCTGACGCCGGAATTCTGCGACGCGGCGCGCGCGCTGAACGCGGCCTGTGGCCTCGCCGACCGGGTGACAATCATCGAGGGCAGCGCGCTCGATCTGCCGGTCCCCGACGCCGCTTTCGACCGCGCCTATTCGCAGAACGCGATCATGAACATCGCCGATAAACCGCGGTTCTACCGCGAGGCATTCCGCGCGCTGAGGCCGGGCGGCCTTTTGGCGCTGAGCAATGTCTGCGCCGGCTCCGCCGGGCCGCCCTATTTCCCGGTGCCGTGGGCGGCGACGCCCGCCACGAGCTTCCTCGCGACGCCGCAGGAGACTCGCGCCGACCTCGAAGCAGCCGGTTTCGCCGTCGTCAGCTTCCGCGACACCAGCGACGAACTGCGCCCGGCGCAGCTGCGCGAGCGCGAGCGCATGGAACAGAGCAGCGCCGCTCCGCCCCTCGGCATCCATCTCATTCTCGGCGAACGCATCCACGAGATGCGCCTCAACTCGGTGAGAAGCCAGATCGACGACCGCACCCGCACGATCGAGGCGCTGGTCCGCAAACCGGGCTAATCGCGGCGGCGCACGGGCGGGCGGCGCAACGCCCAGAAGGCGGCCATGCCGCACAGATACGATGCGATCGATAACACGAACGCAACGCGGTAGCTGTGCGTCAGGTCGAAGATCGCGCCGGCGCCCCACGAGCCGAGCGCCGCTCCAAGGCCGCTGCCGATCGTGATGACGCCGAGGATGCGGCCGAGCTGCGGCCCGGGAAAGAGATCGGCAGTTTTGGCGGTGATTGCCGGGCCGCGCGCCCCCCAGGTCAGCCCGAAAAAGCACGCATGCAGCCACAACAGCAGATGCTGGCTCGCGCTCGTGATCCACAGCGCGCAGACGACGCCGAGGATCGAGATGCCATAGGCGAGGATCGCCGCGGCCTCGCGCCCGATATAATCGGACAGCGTGCCGGTGCAGATCGTGCCGATGACGGCGAGAAAGGCTCCGGCGCCGAGCACCTCGGCGGCGTAGAGCGGCGGGAAACCGATCGTGACCGCGAACGCCAGCTGGTGCAGCGACACAAAAAAGCTGCCGAGGCCGGTGAACAGATAGACCGCGAACAACAGCCAGAAATGCAGCGTGCGGCAGGCGTCGGCGAGGCTCCATCCGACGCCGGCGGCCGCGACCGGCGAAGCGACAGGCGCCGTCTCTGCTGGCGGCATGGCGCGACGGCCGGGATCGAGGCGCCGAAACACCAGGGCGAGCGGCACCGCAACCAAGGCCATCAGCGCCGCCTGCGCCAGATAGGTTTCCCGCCAGCCGATCGCCGACACGCCAAACTGCGTCAATGGCGCCGACAGCCCGCGGCCGAAGCCGTTGGCCGACTGCACGACCGAAATCGCCATGCCGCGCCGCCTGACGTATTGGCGCGACAAGATCGGCACAAACACGACAAGCCCGAGGCAATTGGCACCGATCGTCGTGACGACGCCGTAGAGCAGGATGATCTGCCACAGCGTCTGGACGGAGGCGCTGCCGGCAAGGCCGGCGACCAACAGCGCGCTGCCGAGCACGAGCAGCCGCCGCGGTCCCAATCGATCGACGAGCGCGCCGACAAACGGCGAGCTGCCGCCGGCAACGATCAGCGACACCGAATAGGCGATCGATGTTTCCCCCCGGCTCCAGCCGAACGCATTGATGAACGCGACGAGAAACACCGTGTAGGACTGCATGAGCCCCGACGAGATCGCGAACGCGCCGAAAGCGCCGGCGAGCAAGAGCCACGCCGCTCCCCTCGCGCGGCGCGCTGTCATCGCATGGGTTTGGCTCATCGGCGGCAACCTGCGCGAAGCCGGGCCGCGCGTCACCTCCCATGACGGCAGCGCAGGCTTGCATCGCGCCGCCGGGCCGGCGAATCCTGCAGCAGCCTGGTCAGGGAGAGATGCGATGCCGCGCTTTTATCGCCCGCCGCTCGACGGCAGCGAGGAAGACCCGTTCGCCCGCGACGGCGAGGATAAACTGATCCGCCGCGCCTATTGGCTGGGGCTCAGCGACCGCTCGCTCGTGCAATTAATGACGAAGGGCATCGGCACGCGCCTGTCGCCCGACGAAAAACGCGCGCACCTCGAAGACATCCGCCGTGCCCACCTGATCGACCAGGTCTTGGCGCCGGAAATCCTGCCACCCAAGCGGCGTTCCTGAAAGATGAGCCCACTGCCCCGAAGGCCGGGGCCCATAGGGCGAGCCGCTTCGCAAGAAGATCGATGGGCTTGCGCCGGGACGGCGGAAGAAAGGAAACCCGCGGGGTCCCGGCTTTTGCCGCGACTGCGGTAGGAGTAGGCTGTCGCAGCATGATGAAAGGCGGACGACGATGAACGATATCCAGCCGATCGAGCGGGCGATCACCCACGATCCCGCCTATGAGGCGGTGGCGCCCGACGATTTCGCGGCAATGCTGGCGGTCGAGCGCTATGGCCGGCGTTCGGATGCGTTCGACGCGATCATCGGCGCAACCCACGACCATTTCTGGGATCCGTTCAACCGGGCTTACCTCGATTTCGCGCAGCCGTTCGATTTGGAGCGCGAGCCGGTTGTTGCGCTCGAGCGCTTTCCGGAACTCAACTGCGCCGCGACCGATCATCTCGACGACGGGCAGAAAATCCGCCTCGCGAACGAAATCCAGCGCTGGAACCTTTCCAACATTTTGCACGGCGAGCAGGGCGCGCTGAGCCTGTCCGCGTCGCTGTGCGACATCCTCCTCGATCCCGGCGCGCAGGAATACGCCGCCAACCAGACCCGCGAGGAGGCGCGCCACGTCGCCGCGTTCGGCCGCTATATCCAGGTGCGCTGGGGCACGCCCTATCCGGTCGGGCAATTGCTCGGCGATTTCCTCTGCGACATCGTCGCGACGGCGCTCGTCTATAAAAAGCTCATCGGCATGCAGATGCTGCTGGAAGGCCTGGCGATGGGCGCCTTCGCCACCCTGCACGCGCATGCCCGCGATCCGCTGCTCAAACGGCTCGTGCAGCTGGTCATGACCGACGAAGCCTTCCACCACAAATTCGGCAAGATCTGGGCCGACCGTACATTGCCGAAGCTGTCGCCGGAAGAGCATGAGCGGGTCGAGGACTGGACCGCGCAGGTGTTCGAAACCCTGCTGTTCAACCTCGCGAGCATTCCGCAGCGCGGCTACATCTACCAGAAATTCGGCCTCGACCCGGCGGCGCTCAGGGATTCGGTGAGGGAAGCGTTTGCCGGCGGCCGCAAGCGGGCGATGCGCGAAAGCACCAACGTGTTTCGCGTGCTGGTCAAAACCTTGTTCAAGGCCGGCATCGTCACCGGGCGCACGATGCACGTCTATGCCGCCTGGCTCGACACCGAGGCATTGCAGGCCGAGGGCGAGCAGATGGTCGGCGACGCGATCGCCGCCGAGGGCATCGAATATCTGCGCGAGATCAACCGCACCCGCCGCACGATCGGGCAGAAATCGCTCGCGGTTTAGTTCTGCCGGCGCGGCAATGAAGGTTTCGTTCCGCGGTAGCCTGTGCGCTACCGCGCTGCTTTGTGGCGCGCTCGGGGCAGCCGTCCCGTGCCGCGCCGAAGACTTGGCGTGGCTCGGCGGCGATACGGTACAGGTCGCGCCGCATCGCATGGGTCTGATGGGATCGCATAGCCGCCACCCTCTGCTCGGCTATCTGGCGCGGCCGAACCCGCCGGGACGGCATCCGGCCGTGATCGTCCTGCACGGCTGCGGCGGGTTTTCAAGGTTCTATCCTGTCGTGGCCGATG
>JASIAN010000090.1 GCA_030042035.1 Alphaproteobacteria bacterium
ACTGCCGAGCCGCCGCGCCCGACGCCCGAGCCGCTGCGCGCAGCCGAGCTCGCGCCGCGCCCCGCGCCAGCTCCCTCATCGGCTCTTGCGAATCGGCGCAGCGAGGGCGAGGCGCGCAAGCTCATCGTTGGCCGCGAGATTTCGCTGTCGGGCGAGATCAACTCCTGCGACCGGCTGATTGTCGAGGGCAGCGTCGAAGCCAATCTGCAGAACTGTCATGAGGTCGACATCGCCGAATCGGGGTTGTTCAAGGGGTCGGCGACGATCGACGAGGCGGAGGTGCGTGGCCGCTTCGAGGGCAATCTCATCGTGCGCAAGCGGCTCTTGATCCGCGCGACCGGCCGGGTCTCGGGGACAATTCGCTACGGCCAGATCGAGGTCGAATGCGGCGGCCAAATCTCCGGCGAAGTCCAGGCGCAGCCGATCGACGAAATCACCAGCGATGCATCGGCCCGCGTCGCCTTCTGATGCATCGACTGGCCCGCTGGTGATGGGATAGGTCCCACAGAACCATCCCACGAAAATGGTGGGACAATAAATCGTTGATTTGGGCTTAGCGGCTGCCCATTATCCCTTGTCGGGAGGAGCGGGCCGTGAGCGACGCCCTGTTGCACGAGATTTCCGAGTATTGCCGCCAGAGCGGCATCGCCGAATCGACGTTCGGCCGGCTCGCCGTCAATGACGGCAAGCTGGTCGGTCGCATGCGTCAGGGCGGCCGGGTGACCAGCGAAACGGCTGACCGGCTGCGCGCCTTCATGGCGCAAAAGCCCGATGCGACGGCCGCGGCCGTCGATGGCCGGGCCGCAGCAGCGGCGCTGTCGCCGGTGCTGTTGTCCACTCAAGCCGCCGGCGATGGGCGGAATTTTCGCTTTTATGACAATCGCCAGAAATACCTGCTGTTCGTGACAACCTGCAGCGAGAAGTGGGTTGTCGCGCAGCGCATTGGCATGGAACTGGCCAACCTTCACCCGCGGCCGCCGGCGCTGCGCCTATTCGATGCCGGCATCGGCGACGGCAGCGTGCTGGCGCGCACGATGCGGGCGATGCACAGCCGTTTCCCGACGATGCCGTTTTATATCGTGGGCAAGGAGATCAGCCTCGAAGACGTGCGTCTGGCGCTCGAAAAGATGCCCGACCGGCTGTACGAGCATCCGGCGACCGTCCTCGTGATCACCAACATGTACTATGCCGAGGCGCCGTGGTTGACGCCGGCATCGGTGTCGGCGGCCACAAGCCTCGTGTGGCACGACGTCCCACTCGTTGGTGGGACGGCCCACGATTTCGAGGAGCAGATCAACGAACTGCAGCCGTTTCTTACCGAGCACTGGCGCGTGCGCGAGGGCAGGAGCGGCGCACTTGTTTATGAAAAACCGGTCGTGCTCGTCATCTACCGCGACGATCACAAATTTTTGCTCGATCAGGTTCGGCCGCGGCGCGGCTACGGGCAGGGCGATTTCGACCTTGTCATCGCCTCCCAGCCCTATCGCGCCCGCGCGTCCGTCGAGTTCAAGGCGGCGCGCGTTGTTGCGCCGCTCGCTCGCAGTCTGGCAGCCGGCGGTCGGCTCATCGCAATACACTCGCACGGGGACGATCCGGGCCTTGAGATCATTCAACGCATCTGGCCGGGCGAGAACCCGTTCACGACCGATCGCCACGCCCTGCTGCGGGCAACGAAAGCGGTGCTCGGCGGCGCTGGCCGTTCGTTGAATTTCGGCGCGCACTCCGACGCCCGCTCGCTGTTCCGCTACGACATGCACACGTTGCCGAGCGAGATTGGCGACCGGATCGGCACCTCGACGCTGTTTGCCGCGTGGAATGCCGCCGTGTATGTCGCGCAGATCGAAGATCAGCGCCTGTCCGACGCGATCGCCAGCGGCGTCTATCTCGAGGCGACGCGCGAGGTGCTGCGGCGGCACGGCGGACTGTGGTTCTGGGACGAGTCGTACGTGATCTCGCGCCGGCGGGATGCGCGGTGAGGATGGGCCCTGTCCCGGCGGCGCTGGCGATGCCGGCCGAGCAGATGCGACCGGACCGGGCCGGGCGGCTGCTCGCCGCGGCCTCGATCGAGGTGTCGCCAAGGGACGAGTTGGCCGGCCCGCGGCTGCGCGATCTGTTTCGCTCTGGCACGCGCGCCTACGTCAACTACCCGGTGAGCGTCACGCATCATGATATCGTCGCGGCCTGCGTCCGGCTGCACCGTGCCGGGTTTCTGCCGGTGCCGCACATCGCGGCGCGGCGGCTCGCGAGCTACACCCAGGCTGCCGATTTCCTGCGCCGCGCGGCGGGCGAGGCGGGGGTAGACGAAGCCTTGCTAATCGGCGGCGACGCCGATCCGCCGGTCGGGCCGTTTCCCGACGCTCTCGCGCTGTTGCAGAGCGGGCTGTTGAAGCGTTTCGAGATGCGGGGGGTCGGCTTTGCCGGCTACCCGGAGGGTCATCCGCGTATCGCCCGCCGCAGCCTCGACCGGGCACTGTGCGACAAGCTGACGCTGGCCCGGCAGCAGGGGCTGGCGGTCGAGGTCGTCACGCAGTTCGGCTTCGATCCCTTGCCGATCCTCGGCTGGATTTCGGCCTTCCGGCGCGCCTTCGACGACTGCCCGATTAGAGTGGGTGTCGCCGGACCGGCCGGCGTCGCGACGCTTGCCAAATTCGCGGTGCGCTGCGGCATCGGCGGATCGTTGCGGGTGCTCGCACGGCGTCACGCCGCCTTCGCCCGCATTCTTACCGAAGTTGGACCCGACCACCTGATCGCGGCGCTTGCCGCCGGCGAAAGCCCGGCGGCGCCGATCGGCGGTCTGCACATCTTTACGTTCGGCGGGCTGCGCCGCACCAGCGACTGGCTGTACGGGAGGAGTGGGTTGCGATAGCCGCATCGCCGACGCAATCTTTCGTCGATAACCCCGGGAGGGCGCCGATGCCGAATACCGAGCGGGCGATCAAGGCCGAGTTGTTTCGCGCGATGCACCATGGGCCGCCGCTCCTCGTCCTCCCCAATGCGTGGGATGCGGTCAGCGCCCGCATCGTCGTCGCAACGGGCTACCCGGCGGTCGCGACGACGAGCGGCGGCGTCGCCTGGGCGCTCGGGTACGCCGACGGCGAAGCGGCGCCGTGGGACGAAGTCGTCGCAGCGACGGCGCGCATTGCCCGCGCCGTCAGCGTGCCGGTCACCGCCGATATCGAGAGCGGTTACGGGGACAGCCCGGAAGCGGTCGCCCGTTCGATCGCCGACATCGTTGGCGCCGGCGCGGTCGGCGTGAACCTCGAAGACGGGTTGCGCGGCGGGCCGGCGGCGATCCGGCCGATCGAGGATGCCGCCCGGCGCATCGCCGCCGCGCGCGAGGCGGGACGCGCCGCCGGTGTGCCGATCGTCATCAACGCCCGCACCGATCTCTATCTCAAGAATATCGGCGACGAGGAAAGCCGCTTTGACGAGGCGGTCGCCCGCGCCCGCGCCTATGTCGCCGCCGGGGCGGATTGCTTCTACCCGATCGCGCTGCGCGATACGGCGACGATCGGCCGCCTGGCGGCGGCGGTACCGGCGCCGATCAACATCAACGTGCGCGCCGGCTATCCGGGCGTCGCCGAGTTCGCTGCGCTCGGCGTGCGTCGCCTCAGCACCGCGACCCAGTTGCCGCTTGTCGCGCTGGGCGCCATCCGCCAGGTCGTCGAGCAGATGCACGCGACCCATCGCTTCGATGCGCTGCATGCGGCGATGACACATCCCGAGGCGCAGCACATGTTCGCGCCGCCGCCAGACGGCTGACGGCGGCGTGAGTCCCGCCGCCCCTACTGCGCGACGGAAACAGTTTGTCGCGTTAAGGGTTGAGCGGGAAGCTATAGGTCAGCACGATCGACTGCTCGCCGGGATTGCGGCGGGTGAGACCGGCGTTCGAGGTGTGGTTGACGGCGATGCCGATGCGGCTCTGGTCGGGAAAGCGCCAGGCCAGCTCGGCGCCGGTGCGAAACTCCCACCACGAGCCGAGATTGGTGCCCGAGCCGCGCGCGAAATAGCCGGCCGCAGCGGTCGGCGTCAGGATGACGTTCGGTCCGAAATCGATATCGATGCCGAACCCGCCGGAGCCGTAGAACCCGCCGTCGCTCGTGCCCGCGGCGCCGATAAACGGCGAAATCGCCCACAGCACGTCGCCAAAATGGTATTCGCCGCGGAATTCGGCCGCCGTCTCGCTGTCCTTGTACTTTGCGTCGGGGGTGATGTCGAAGGCGCCGACGCCGAATTCGACGCGCGGCGGGTCGGTCGCGGGCGTGCCCAACGTCACCTGTGCCGCGGCCGGCAATGCGGCGCCGGCGGCGATCAGCAAGCCCAGCGCTGAAACGACGCTGCCGCCTGCCGCCCGGATCGCTGTCGTGCTTGGTTTCACCCCGCGTCCTCGCGATCGTCACGGTTGTGCGCATCTTAGAGGCGATCGTCGTGCCGGCAAGTGAAACGAATGAGCGAAGGCCGTCGATGCCGCATTCCCTCGTCGCGCCGGGAGGCAGGGACGCCAGCCCGGCGGCGCGCGCTCACCAGCGTTTGGCGCGTTCGGTCGCGCGGATCAGTTGCTCGCGGGTGCCGGTCTCCATGGCCGAATGGCCGGCGTCGCGAACGATGATGTAGTCGGCCTCGGGCCAGGCTTGGGCCAGTTCGTCGGCGCTGCGAATCGGACAGACCATATCGTAGCGCCCCTGCACAATAATCGCCGGCAGATGCCGGATCTGGGCGATGCGTGCGACGAGGTCGCGCTCGGGCGGGATCAGGTGATGGCGGAAATAATGCGCCTCGATGCGCGCCAAGCCGAGCGCGAGGCGGTCTTCACCAAAGGTGGCGACCGTCTCCGGGTTGGGCAGCAGCGTCGAGCAAGCCCCTTCGTAGATGCTCCAGGCGCGCGCCGCCGGCATGTGCACCGCCGGATCGGGATGGATCAGCCGGCGGTAGTAGGCGAGCAGCAAATCGCCGCGCTCCGCCTCCGGCAGTAACCCGGCAAATGCCCGCCACGCCTCGGGAAATACCGTGCGCATGCCGCCGAGAAACCAGTCGATCTCGGCCTGTCGGCAGAGAAAGATGCCGCGCACGATGAGCCCGGCGACGCGGGACGGATACGCCTCGGCATAAAGCAGCGCCAAGGTCGATCCCCATGAGCCGCCGAAGACGAGCCAGCGGGCGATGCCGAGTTCCTGACGCAGGCGCTCAATATCGGCGATCAGAAGCTGCGGGGTATTGTCCCGCACCTCGCCGAGCGGGGTCGAACGCCCGCTGCCGCGCTGGTCGAAGATGACGATGCGCCAGGAGGAAGGGTCGAAGAAGCGGCGATGCACCGCCGTGGCGCCGGCACCGGGGCCGCCATGCAGAAACAGCACCGGCCGACCGTGCGGATTGCCCGACTCCTCCCAATACATCGTGTGGCGGCCGTCGAGCCGCAATTGACCGGTGCGGTAAGGCTCGATCGGCGGAAACAGATCGCGGCGGTTGCTCATTACCGGCACTGTAGGAGACGGCGCGGCGCGATGGTAGCGCCGCGGCACGCCTCAATGGGCTGACGGTACCGCAGCGCCGGGCTGCGGCCGGCGCAGCAGCAGCACCAGCGGAATCATCGCCAGAAGCACGGCGCCGAGGAGCCAGAACGCGTCGATATAGGACACCACCGCGGCCTGCTGCTGCACCATCGCATAAAGCTCGGCCTCGGCCTGGTGCAACGCTCCGGCGGCGCTCGCGTGCGCCGCGGCGAACTTCTGCTGCAAGGCGTGCAGCACCAGGGTTGTCGGCGTGCTGTAAGGCGTCACATGGCGAATGAGCGTGACCTGGTTGGCCTGTTCGCGGCGCGCCAGGTAGGTCGTCAGGATCGCGATGCCGAAACTGCCCCCGAGATTGCGCGCCATGTTGATGATCGCCGAGGCGTTGGCGTTCTTGGCGGCCGGCACGCCCTGATAGGCGGCGGTGTTGATCGGGATGAACAGCAGCGCCAGCCCCAGCGACTGATAGACCCGCGCCCAGGCGAGCGTCGAGAAATCGACGTTCAGATCGAAACCGGACATATGGAACATCGCGATAGCTGTGCTGAGCAGCCCGACCGTGATCAGCAGCCGCGCATCGACGCGGCCCGACAGCGCGCCGACGATCGGCATCATGAACATCGTCGCAAGTCCGCCCGGTGACAGCACCAGCCCGGCCTGCTCGGCGGTGTAGCCGAACAGCGTCTGCACAAACAGCGGCAGCAGCACCGTCGTCCCCATCAGCGCGAAGCCGAGCATGAACATCATTAGGTTGCCGGAGGCGAACGCGCGGTCGCGGAAGAGGCGCAGATCGACAATCGGGTCGTCGCGGCGCAGTTCCCATACGGTAAACGCCGCCAACCCGATGATCGCGGTGATGGTAAGGGTGATGATCAGCGAAGAGTGAAACCAATCGTCCTCCTGGCCCTTGTCGAGCACGACCTGCAACGCGCACATGCCGATCAACAGCAGCGCAAACCCGATATAATCGAGGTCAAGGCCTTGGTTCTTGCGCGCCGCGCGCTCCGCCACCTCTTCGCGCGGATCGGCGAGAATGCGCGCCGCCAGCAGGCTGACGACAATGCCGACCGGTATGTTGATCAGGAACACCCAGCGCCAGTTCATCGTGTCGGTGATCCAGCCGCCGACGGTCGGGCCGATCGCCGGCGCGAAGACGACCGCCAGCCCATACATCGCAAAGGCCTGGCCGCGTTTTTCGGCTGGAAAGGCGTCGGCGAGGAAGGCCTGCGCCGTCGGTTGCAAGCCGCCGCCGGCGATGCCCTGTAAGGCACGCGCGAGGATCAAGAGGCCGAGTGTCGGCGCCAGGCCGCAGGCCAGCGAACTGAGGCTGAAGCCGATGATCGAGCCGAGAAAATAGCGCGTGCGGCCGAAGCGCCGTGACAGCCAGCCACTGATCGGCAGCACGATCGCGTTAGTGACGAGGTAGGCAGTCAGTATCCACGTCGCCTCGTCCGGCGTCGCGGCCATGCTGCCGGCGACGTGTTCCAGCGACACGTTGACGATCGAAATGTCGAGCACTTCCATGAACGCCGCCAGCCCGACCGTCGGCGCAACGACCCAGGGCGAAAAGGCCGCCGTCGGCGCGCGGCCGCCTCTCCAGGTGGCGATCGTTTCGGCGCTCATCGCACCCTGACGTAAGGCTCGACCGACATGCCGGGGCCGAGCAGCCAATGGGTGGACGGATCGCCGTCAAATGTGATCTTGACCGGCACCCGCTGCACGACCTTGATATAGTTGCCGGTCGCGTTTTCCGGCGGCAACAGCGAGAAGGCGGCGCCGCTGCCGGGCTGGATGCTCTGCACGCGGCCGTGAAACACATGGCCGGGATAGGCGTCGACGTAGATGTCGACGCGATCGCCGATCCGCATCCGGCCGATTTCAGTCTCGCGGAAATTGGCGGTGACCCAGACCTTGTCCGGCACCAGCGCCGTCAGCGCCTGCCCGATCTGGACATAATCGCCGGGGGCGACGTTTTTGTTGGCGACGCGGCCGGCTTGTGGTGCGCGGATTTCGGTGTAGGTGAGGTTGAGGTGCGCCTGTTCGACCTGCGCCGCCGCGGCGCGCACATTCGCCGCAGCGGTCTCGACATTTTTCGCGTCGAGGCCGATCTGGGCCTCGGCGGCCGCCGCTTTTTCCTTCGCGGCCGCGAGGTTGGCGGCGTCGCTGCGCCAGGTCGCCGTGTCATTGTCGAGCGTCTGCTGCGACATCGCGAGCGACCCGAGATGCACGAGGGCGCGGTCGCGCGCGAGCGTGGTCTCGGCATTGTTGGCGGCGGCCTGGGCAACGGCGATCTGCGCATTCGCCGTATCGAGATTGGCGCGAGCGACCGGCAGCTGCGCCTTGGCTTGCGCCAGCTGCCCCTCGGTGGCTTGCCGGTTGGCCAGCACCTCGTCGAGCCTGGCCCGGAAATCGGCCGGGTCGAGCGCGACGAGCAGCTGGCCGGCGCGCACCTCCTGGTTATCGTTGACCGGCACGGCGACGACGCGCCCCGCCACCTGCGGGCTGATCTGCACCATGTGGGTATCGACGAACGCGTCGTCGGTGCTGACCCAATGGCGCGCGGCGAGCCACCATTTGAAGCCGCCGGCGATGGCGCCGATCGCCAGCAGCGCGACGAGCGCAATCAACAGCCGCCGGCGCCGCCGGCTCGGTGGCGCTGGCGCCCGCGCTTCCGGTGGCGGCGCTGGCCGCTCGGGGCGGCGCGCCTCGGCAAGGCGCTGCTCCGGCGCCTGCTGCTCGGCTTCCGCCCGTTGGCGGTGGTCCTCTTCGAGGAGGCTCATGATACAGCCTTTTCGCTGATGGGGTCGGGGTCCGCGGCCTGCGACCTCTGGGTTTCCGGTTGCGCCGGCGCGGCGGGCGCGATCGCCAGCCCGTCGAGCAGCAGGCGAAGCTCGGAGCGGCAGATGGCTTCGGGATCGAAACGGCCCGCCGGCTCATGACGGCCAAACGAATGGCGCCACAGCATCGACAACAGCAGCGGCGCGACAATGCAGCGCACGACGTTGTCAAGGTCCGGCACGGCGCGGAACTCGCCGCGCGCGATGCCGAGCTGCAAGACGTGGCGGAACAGCGCCATGCCGCGGTCGACGACTTCCTCGCGGTAAAAACGCGCGAGATCAGGAAAATTGCCGGCCTCCGCCACCATGATCTTCGGGATGGCGCCGGCCGGCGACATCGCGGTGTCGGCCCAGCCGCGCATCAATTCATCGAGGAGGCGCACCGCCGGCAAATCGCCGGCCGCCAGCAGCGCTTCGCCGCGTTCGAGGCTCGGCACGACCGCCTGGTCGACGACCGCCTTGAACAGTTCTTCCTTGTTCGAGAAATAGAGGTAGAGCGTGCCCTTTGTGACGCCGGCGCGGCGCGCTACGTCGTCGAGCCGGGTTGCGGCGTAACCGCGCTCGGCAAACGAGTGGAGCGCGGCGGCGATGATCTCGGCCGGCCGGTCGGCCTTGCGGCGGCGCCAGCGCGAGGCCGGCGCGGCAATCTCGACAGCCATAACTTACCTCGCGGTCAGTTACGGCGAGATAATAACCGTCCGGTCGGTTATCAAGCGACCGAACGCCGCACCAGGTGCGCGGCAGTGATGGGCATCACTCCTGCGTCACGCGGTTGCCGCGGCCGAGCTTCTATTGCGGTGGAGTAGAAGGTCGTCCGAAACGCTGCCGAACCGAGGCGATATGACGCGACCCAGGCCGCCCCATCGACCAAAGGATTGGGGGGACTTGCTCGCTGAGCCTTCTGGTTTTCGCCTCCCCCTCACCACTGGTGAGAGGGAGGCCAAAGGAACAGGGTTTATCGAGCTTTATTACAGGTGCTTCTTCAGAAAATCGAGCACTGGGGCGTGCGAGACTTCGGTGTTGCGTTTGGCATTATCGAAATAGGTGATCTCGATGTCGCCGCCCGCCTTGCGGTAATTGCTGACAAAGCGCTCCGGTTCGTTGCCGGGGAAGCCGCCGTCGGGATCGTGGTAGTCGTGGGTCTCGTCCGGGCGTCCCTGAATCCAGATTGCCGGCGGCATCTCGACCTTCTCGCCGCGTTCGAGGATCAGCATCGGGTTGCCCTCGGCCATTGCGGCCTCGGTTTTCCAATACGTGTCGTGCTTTTCCTTCATGCCGATCGCGAAGGCTGGCGGATTGGGTTCGGCCGAGCGGCGGATCGCGTTCTTGTAGCGCGACAGCGGGTTGATGACCGGCCACAGCATGACGACGCCCTTGACGCTCGCATCGACGCCGGCGGGGCCGGGGATCGTGGCATAGCGCGCATCCTTGGGCCGCATCGCTGCCAGCATCGCCAAGTGTCCGCCCGACGAGGCGCCGCCGAGCGCCACCTTGCTCGGGTCGATGTTGAGCTCCTTGGCGTGCGCCTTGGCCCAACGGACGCCGTAATTGATGTCCTGCAATGTCGTCGGATAGCCGTCAGCGGCGTGGCGGAAATTCAGCGTCACCATGACGACGCCGCGCTCGGCCAGGTACTCGCCTAATGACGTGCGGTCGTTGAGATCGCCGTTGTTCCAGGCGCCGCCGTGCAGATCGACATAGCACGGGAATGGCCCGGTGCCTGCCGGCTTGAACACGCGCGCCATCAATTCGCGGGTGCCGTGTTTCAGATAGCAGACGTTCTCGACGGTGACTTGCGGCATCTTCGGGGGTCCTCCCTGATCGGCGCGGCGGCACCGCGCCGCCGTCCGTCGGTGCGCGGAGCCTATCGCATCGGCAGGCGATGGCAGCAATGCGAAATTCGCGGGGCCGAGACGAGAGGCGATGCCGGCCCGAAAAAGGGGGGTCAAGCCGCAGCGGCCTGACCCCGACATAAACTGGCTCCCCGGGACGGATTCGAACCATCGACCCAGCGGTTAACAGCCGCTTGCTCTACCACTGAGCTACCGGGGATCGCAGCCGCCCCTGCGCGGGCGCGGCACGGATCATATAGGCCACCGGGCGGGCGGTTCGCAAGCGGCTCAGCGTATGCCGGCGTCGCGCGCCGCCAGGCGCCGGAGGCGGCGGATGCGCTCCTCGGTCGGCGGGTGGTCGTTGAGGAGTGTCGGCAGGTGCAGCACGCGGCCGGTTGGGAACACCCGCCGCAGGCCACGCTCCTGCCACTGCCGCAGCTTTTGCAGCGCGGCGGCAAGCGCTTCCGGGTCGCCGGTCAAGTCGGCCGCTGCGAGATCGGCCTCGGCCTCGCGCCCGCGCGACAGCGCCAGTTGCAGGAGCTGCACGACGATCGGCGCCAGCGTCAGCACGAGGAGCGCGAGGAGCGGCCAGCGCACCGCCGCGAAAGCGCGCAAGAGCAGCCCGAAGACGAGCAGCATGACGCCCAGCTGGCTCATCACGCGGGTCAGCCAGCCGAGCACAAAACCGATCTGCTTCAACACGATATCGCCCGAGCGTAGATGCGCAATTTCGTGCGCCAGGATGCCGGCGAGCTCGCTCCGATCGAGCCCGATGAGCAGGCTGTCGTCGATGACCACCGCCGTGTCGTCGTTACGGCCGATGCTGAACGCGAGCGGCAGCCGCGCATCGACATGGCACAGCAGCGGCAGCCGCTCCAGCCCGGCGCGGCGGCACAGAAGGGCGAACATCGCGAGGAGGCCCGGCGCTTCCTCCGGCGACAGCACATGGGCGCCCATGCCGGCGAGGAACAGGTCGACCGGCGTTCGCGCGACAAATCCGAAGGCGACCGCGCCGCCGAGGACGCTCCATGATACGCCGCGCCAGCCGGCGACCAGCCAGCCGCACAACGCCAAAAGCCCCGCCATCGCCGACAGCAGCAGTGCGCTGTGCAGGCGACTGCGGCGGCGCCGCCGGGCCTGCTCGGCGCCGGCGCTGGGCGGCATCACGGGGTCGGTCAGCGATGCCATCGGCGCATCGTCACGGTTGTGGACCTTGCCTGCCTTGATCCCGATCAATGCGATGCGGCTGGTCGCCCGCCACGCTCAGTTCATTAAAGGAGCGGCACGATGACGGCTCATTCTCCCTATGTCCGCTGGTTCAACGAATTGCGCCTCGCCGATGTACCCGAGGTCGGCGGCAAAAACGCCTCGCTCGGCGAACTCTATTCGGCCCTGGCAAAGGAAGGAATCCGCGTTCCCAACGGTTTCGCGCTGACCGCGCAGGCCTATCGCGAGGCGCTGACCGCGGCCCATGCCTGGCACGAACTGCGCGTGCTGCTCACCGGCTTCGACCACCGCGACGTGACGATGCTCGCCGAGCGCGCCAGAAAGGCGCGTGCGGTTGTCTACCGTGCAACCGGCAACACCGGCCTGCGCGAGCATATCCGCGCCGCCTACCATGCGCTGGAGCGCGAATACGGCCGCAATGTCGCGGTCGCGGTGCGCAGCTCGGCGACCGCCGAGGACCTGCCGACTGCGAGCTTTGCCGGCCAGCACGAGAGCTATCTGAACGTGCGCGGCCAGGCCGCCGTCGTCGAGGCGTGCCGCCAGTGTTTTGCGTCAATCTTCACCGACCGTGCCATCGTCTACCGCATCGACAACGGCTTCGACCATTTCAAGGTGGCGCTGTCGGTCGGGGTCATGAAGATGGTGCGCTCGGATCGCGCGGCGAGCGGTGTCATCTTTACGCTCGATACCGAGTCGGGGTTTCGCGATGTCGTGTTCATCACCGGCTCCTACGGCCTCGGTGAAGACATCGTGCAGGGCAACGTCGATCCCGACGAGTTCTACGTCCACAAGCCGACCTTCCGGGCCGGCCATCGCGCGGTATTGAGCCGGGCGCTCGGCGGCAAGGAGATGCAGCTCGTCTTCGCGCGCGGGCGCGGCGACAAGCGCACGCGCAACCGGCCGACCGGCCCCGCCCAGCGCAGCCGGTTCTGCCTGACCGATCCCGAAGTCCTGGAACTGGCCGACTACGCGATCCGCATCGAAGACCATTACTCGCACCTGGCCGGGCACCCGACGCCGATGGACATCGAGTGGGCCAAGGACGGCGAGGACGGACGGCTTTACATCGTGCAGGCGCGGCCGGAAACCGTCGCGTCGCAGAGAACAGCCGACAGCTTCGAGACCTTCGCGCTGGAGGGCGAGGGCAAGGTGCTGGTCAGCGGCCGCGCGGTCGGCGAAAAGATCGCCGCCGGCACGGTGCGGGTCATCGCCGACAAGGCAGGCCTCGCCGCGTTCCGGCCTGGCGAAGTGCTGGTGGCCGAGACGACGACGCCCGATTGGGAGCCGGTCATGAAGACCGCCGGCGCGATCGTCACCGATCGCGGCGGCCGCACCTGCCATGCCGCGATCGTCGCGCGCGAACTGGGCGTGCCGGCGGTGGTTGGCGCCGATGGCGCGACGACGGCGCTGAAAACCGGCGCGGCGGTCACGGTCAACTGCGCCGAGGGCGAGGTCGGCCGCGTCTATGACGGCAAATTGCCGTTCACCGCGACGCGCGTACCGCTCGGCACGGTGCCGCGGCCGAAAACCCACATCATGGTCAATCTCGGCAATCCGGAGCTGGCCTTTCACACGGCGATGCTGCCGAATGACGGGGTCGGCCTCGCGCGCATGGAGTTCATCATCGAGGAGCATATCGGCGTCCATCCGATGGCGCTCGCAGCGCCCGACAAGGTTGCGTCGGCAAAGGAGCGGCGCGCCATTGTTCGGCTGACCCGCAATTACGCACGGCCGGCCGATTTCTTTGTCGAGCGGCTGGCGGAGGGGGTCGGCACGATCGCCGCAGCGTTTTGGCCGAAGCCGGTCATCGTGCGGCTGTCCGATTTCAAGACCAACGAATACGCAAACCTCTTGGGCGGCGCCGGGTTCGAGCCGAAAGAGGCCAATCCGATGCTCGGCTTCCGCGGCGCCGCGCGCTACGCCCATCCGGCCTATGCCGCCGGCTTCGCGCTCGAATGCGCGGCTCTCCGGCGGGTGCGCGATGATATTGGGTTGACCAACTTGAAGATCATGGTGCCGTTCTGTCGCCGCGTCGCCGAAGGCAAGGCGGTCATTGCCGAGATGGCGAAGCACGGCCTCGTGCGCGGCAAGAACGGCCTCGAGATTTACGTGATGTGCGAGATCCCGAACAACGTCATCGCGATCGATCAGTTTGCCGAGCTGTTCGACGGCTTCTCGATTGGTTCCAACGACCTGACGCAGTTGACGCTCGGGGTTGACCGCGATTCGGCGATTGTCGCGTTCGACTTCGACGAGCGCGACCCCGGGATGCTGCAGATGCTGCGCCTCGCGGTTGAGGGTGCACGCCGCAACCGGCGCCACGTCGGCATCTGCGGCGAAGCGCCGGCGAACTATCCGGAAATCGCGCGTTTTCTGGCGCATCTCGGCATCGACTCGATCAGCGTCAACCCGGCCAGTCTGTTGCGCACGATGACCGTCGTGCACGACGCCGAGGAGGCCGCCGCCAAGGCGCGGGCTGCCGAATAATCTCCGCTTCAGCGCAAGCGGCAAGACCGCCTGAATATCGGCGTCAACGCCGCGCGTTGTTGATCGAAAGGGGACAGGTTCGGCCGGTCATCGACCGTACCTTCCGCTCGGCGAGGCTGCAGCGGCGCACCGGCTCATGAAAGGGAGCGCCCACATCACATCGGCAAAATCCTCCTGACGATCGGCTGATCCCGAGCCGTCAGCGGGCAGGCCAGTGTTCGGTCCGCGCGACATCGGCAATGTAGCGACCGATGACAGCGCCGAGCCGCGTCGCCTCGTAATTCACGTCCTCGCCGTGCAGGCCAGCCCGGACGCGGTCTTCGCGCGGCAGGCGCCTTGAATCGAGCGAGAACGCAGTGAGTCGCTGCGGCGCCGCCCCGGAGCTTTCGTAATCGATCGCGATGCCGACCGCAATCGCGGCGCCGGCGTGGC
>JASIAN010000091.1 GCA_030042035.1 Alphaproteobacteria bacterium
TTGACAGCGCGCGGCCGGGGGATTTTGCTGCGGCCGACGTCGCATCCCCACCCTCGATTCCGGACGATGCCGGAAGCCATGATGGAGGAAGCATGAGGTACGTTTGCGATGCGCCGGGCGGCAGAACGTGGTTTCGCATCGAGAGCGAAGCCGAGGCAGTCGCCGAATCGGATGCCATGCGGCATGCTGTCGAAAAATATTTCCGCAAGGAATACGATCGAGCGGCGCAGAGCTTTCGCCCGATCTCGAAGGTTTATTTCGAGCAGGAAATTGGCCTCAAAGCGCATATCCAGCGTGAGATGCCGCTGTTTTTGACATTGCGCGACGACAGCGGCGAGCCGCTGGCGACCGCGATGCTGCCGCCGGGCGGGCGCGACGATCGCAGCTTCCGGCCAATTATCGTCGGCCCCGGCAACGCCGACCCCTATTCCGAGCAGGGCGACGCGATCCGCGCGCTGGCGCAGCATTACGGCATGACGCTCGAGCGCTCGCGCTGCTATCCCTATCGCCGCGACTGACGCCTCGGCATGACTGCGCGCCAGGCACTGCGGCGGCTCGTCGCCCAAGGCGGCTATACGATGGTGCCCGGCGCCTACGACACGCTGACGGCGCGGCTTGTCGAGCAGGCCGGGTTTGCCGCGGTGTACCTCACGGGCGGCGGCTATTCGCGGGCCAACGGCTATCCCGATCTCGGCCTCCTGACGCTCAACGAAAATGTCCGCTTCATCGGGCTGACGGTCGAGGCCGTGTCGATCCCGGTCATCGCCGACGCCGATACCGGCTATGGCAACGCGATCAACGTGATCCGCACCGTGCGCGAATATGAGAAGACGGGGGTCGCCGCGTTTCACCTCGAAGACCAGGTCAGCCCGAAGAAATGCGGCCATTACGAGGGCAAGGACATCATCTCGCAGGCGGAGATGGTCGGCAAGATCAAGGCGGCGGTCGATAGCCGCCGCGATCCGGACCTGGTGATCATCGCCCGCTCCGACGCGCGCGCCGTCGAGGGGCTGCAGGCCGCGATCGATCGGGTCAACGCCTATCTCGAGGCTGGCGCCGATATCGGCTTTGTCGAGGCGCCGCAGAGCGTCGAGGAACTGCGCATCGTCGGCCGCGATGTGAAGGGGCCGGCGCTTGTCAACGTGTTTGAGGGCGGCAAGACGCCGGCCCTTGGCGCCAGCGCGCTGGAGGCGATGGGCTTTCGCCTCGGCATCTACCCGTCGCAGACGCAGCGCGCCGCGATCCGCGCCGCCCAGCGCGTGCTGCAGGCAATGCGGGAAGACGGCGACACGCGCCGCATCGAACCCGAGCTGGCAACGTTCGAGGAGCGCGAGGCTGCAGTCGGCACGGCCCATTGGCGCGCCCTCGAAGACCGCTATCTGCGCGCGATCGAAGGTTAGCGCGGCGCCGTGCCGCTGGCGCTCGTCCGCAACCGGGTCAAGCCGATCATCGCGCAGGGCGCGGTTTTCGCCGGCAGGATCAGAATCCTCAACCGCCGGGCCGCGGCGCCAGGCGTTTCGGCAGCGTCAGCGCGGTGACGGATACGATGGCCGAACTCGCCGCGCCGACCAGAAAAGCGCTGGCCGGAACATGGGTCAAATCCCACAAGAGGCCGCCCAGCGGCGGGATCGCGCAGGACAGCGTATAGCCGATCGCGAACATGCCGGCCGATAGCCGGTGCGCGTCGCCGGGCGCGGCGAGCTGCGGCGGCAGCGCCAAGCCGAGGATCAGGACAAACGCGCCAAAAAACCCGGTGGCGAAGACGCCGACGACGATCGCCCAGTCGAACGGCGCGAACAGGCCGCACAGCCCGGTGATTGCCAACAGCGGCATGACGACAAAGGTGAGCCGGCTGCCGCCGAGCCGGCGCACCAGGAACAGCACGAGAAACGACGACGGCAATTGCCCGGTGTTGAGCGCGGCAAGGGCAGCCGATACCAGTTCCGGCCGGTCGATCGCGTGCAGATAGTCGGCGATAAAGGCATTGGCCGAGAAATAGAGGCCGCCAGTGCCGCCCATCAACAGGCCGAGCTGCCAAGTGAGCGGGCTGTTCCAATCGGGCCACCAGCGCGCCGGCTCGCCCGATGCGGCAGCCGCCTGCCGCGGCGTGCCGAGGCCCGCCAGCATCAGCGCCGTCGTGGCCACCGGCAGCGACCACACCGCCAACCCCGCCGCCCAGCTGCCGCCGACTGCCGGCAAGATGAACGGCAAAGTCACTGCGGCTGGCACGGCTTCGCCGATCAGAAAGCCGTTGGCATAGACCGCGGTCGCAAACCCCGGCATGTCGGCGAACCACTCTGCAACAAGGGTCGGCAATGCCGGTTGTACGACCGCGATGCCGGCGCCCATCAGCACCGTCATGCCGAACAGCATTGCCACCGACGGGCCGGCGCCGCGCGCCGCTGCCGTCGCGGCGACAAACAGAAAGCCGGCGACTGCCGCCCGCCGCGCGCCGATTCGCGCGATAACGAGCGAACCGGGGATCGCTGCCAAGCCGAGCAGCAGCACCGGCAGTCCCGACAGTGCGCCGATCGCTCCTTCGCTCAGCCCCAGATCGCGGTGAATGAGCGGCAGCAGCGGCGGCACCGCGAGCACTGTCAGCCGCAGATCGGCCCCGGCCAGCCACAGGATGGCCAAGCGCAGCAGCCGGCTGCGCTTGGCGACCGGCGTCACTGCCGCCGCATCCATGATCCCCTCGCTCCGCCGCGGCAGCGCCGTCTGGTGCCGCTCGCCGTCGGATATCCTGTTGCGCCTGCGCCGGCCGCCACGCCGTGCGATCAATGATGATATCATCGCGGTCCACCATGGCGAACCCGCCGACGGCACCGCGCGGTTTGTTGTGGCGGGTCGGCCCGACGGTTAAGCTTGTGGCGATCGAGCGGCGCGGACGGGCAGCAGCAATGAACCCTGTGTCGGGGGTGGAGGCCTTCCTGCTCAAGTGCGCGCGCCGGCCGGCAAATGAGTGATGTGATGCGCCCGGCGCCGGGCGCGATGCCGCGCGCTGGATATGGCTGGACGTTCATCGATTTGGCGGCGCTCGGCCGCAATACCGCATCGACCTATACGCTGACGCTGGTCGCCGTCGTCGCGGCGCCTGTTGGATTTCTTGTTCTTGCGTTCGGAGCGATCTTCGTCGCGGCGGCACGGCATTGGATCACCGGTGTTGGCGGGTCGGTGCTGGTGCTGACGGCGGCGTTTGTCGCGGTCATCGTTGCTGGCGTCACGCTGGCATGGCGCGTCGCGCGCAGCCACCGCCGGCCCTGGATGTCGCTGATTTCAAGCGATCTCCGGCTCGATTGGCGCCGCCTCCTGATCGGCGCCGGGGTCGAAGGCGGGATCCTGCTGCTGTTTCTGGGCCTCATGCATGTGCTGATCGGCCGCAACGCGTCGCCGAGTGGGCAGGGCATCGGCCTGCCCGACCTTCTCGTCCTCATGCTGCTCGTGCCGTTTCAGGCGGCGAGCGAAGAGATGGTGTTCCGCGGCTATCTGACCCAGGCGCTGGGGCGGGTGCTGCGCAGCCGCGCCATCATCGCGACGATCGTCGGCGCAATCTTTGGCGCCCTGCACTTCGGCGCCTACGGCGTCCTGACAATCCCGTATCTGTTCGGCCTGTCGGTGCTCTATTCGATCGTGTCGTTGCGTGATGAGCGGCTGGAATTGACGATCGGCGCGCACGCCGCGACCAACTGGTTTGGGATCGGTGCGGTCAACGCCCTCGCCATCGGCACGGGCGCGGCGCGTTTGAGCTGGGCCGCGCTGGCGGCGCTCGCCGTCAACGGCATCCTGTTCTACGCCGGCACGCGCTTCTTGGTGCGCGCATTCTGCGGCGCCGCGCGCGACTAGGCGGGAGGGCGGCGGGTGCACTGGTTCTGGGCGATCGTCATCGGATTTCTCGCTGGTGCCATCGCGCGGCTCGTCATTCCGGCGCCGGGCGGCTGCCTGGTGACGACCGTGCTCGGCATCGCCGGCGCCGCGTTCGCGACATGGCTTGGGCAGCGAATCGGCTGGTATGCTCCGTGGCAAGGCGCGCATTTCATTGGCGCGATCGTCGGTGCTGTGCTGATCCTCGCGATCTACCGCGCCGTGCTCGGCCCGCCGCGGCTCTGAGAGGGTTTGTTCGCATCTGCGAAATGCGGTAATTTGCCGATGCCATAACCATATATTGATTGCGGCGGCGCGTTCTGACCCGCTCGGCGCGCGGCCGCAATTTTCGTTACAGCTCGGAACAGCAGCAGCCCTTGGCCGTCACCTCCTCGCCTGCCGCCCCGCCGCCCGCCGGACCCGATATCTCCTCGATCGCGATCGAAGAGGAGATGCGCCGTTCCTATCTCGATTATGCGATGAGCGTCATCGTCGCGCGCGCCTTGCCGGACGTGCGCGACGGGCTGAAGCCGGTGCATCGCCGCATCCTTTATTCGATGCAGATGAACGGCAATGTGTGGAACCGCGGTTATCGCAAATCGGCGCGAATTGTCGGCGACGTGATCGGCAAGTACCACCCGCACGGCGAACTCGCGATCTACGACGCGATGGTGCGCATGGCGCAGGATTTTTCGATGCGCCTGAAGCTCATCGACGGCCAGGGCAATTTCGGCTCGATGGACGGCGATTCGCCGGCCGCCTACCGCTACACCGAAGCGCGCCTCGCCCGCGTCACCGAATCGCTGCTCGACGATCTCGACAAGGACACCGTCGATTTTCAGCCCAATTACGACGAGACCGAGGAGGAGCCGAAGGTTCTGCCGGCCGGCTTCCCGAACCTGCTCGTCAACGGCGCCCAGGGCATCGCGGTCGGCATGGCGACCAACATCCCGCCGCATAATCTGGGCGAGGTCATCGACGCGTGCTGCGCCTATCTCGCCAACCCGGCGATCACGATCGACGAGCTGATGGAACACGTGCCGGCGCCGGATTTTCCGACCGGCGGCAGCATCATCGGCCGCGCCGGCACGCACGCCGCTTACAAGACCGGCCGCGGCGCCGTTGTGCTGCGCGCCCGACATCACATCGAGGAGATCAGGAAAGAGCGCGACGCGATCGTCTTCACCGAGCTGCCCTATCAGGTCAACGGCTCGAAATTGCAGGAGCGCATTGCCGAGTGCGTGCACGACAAGCTCGTCGAGGGCATCGCCGAGTTGCGCGACGAAACGGACCGCGACGGCGTGCGGCTCGTCGTCGAATTGAAGCGCGACGCCGACCCCGAGATCGTGCTGAACCAGCTCTACCGCCATACTGCATTGCAGACGAGCTTCGGCGTCAACCTGCTGGCGCTCAACGCCGGCCGGCCGGAGCTGATGACGTTGCGCGACGTCATCGTCGCGTTTGTTGCGTTCCGCGAAGAGGTCATCACCCGGCGCACGACATTTCTCCTCAACAAGGCGCGCCAGCGGGCTCACATCCTGGTCGGGCTCCTCGTCGCGGTCGCCAATATCGATGAAATCATTACGCTGATCCGCGCCGCCGCCGACCCGGCCGCGGCGCGCGCCGGACTGATCGGCCGGAGCTGGCCGGCCGGCGATATCGGGCCGCTCGTCGCGCTGGCGGGAGAAGAAGGTAGGGGGCTCGCTGCGGATGGCACCTACCGGCTGTCGGACGAACAGGCGCGCGCGATCCTCGATCTGCGCTTGCAGCGTCTGACCGGTCTCGAGCGCGACAAGATCGCTGACGAGTTGCGCGAGCTCGTTGCCGAGATCGCGGGGCATCTCGGGATCCTGCGCTCGCGCGCCCGGCTCATCGAGGTGCTGCGCGGCGAGTTGCTGAGGATCAAAGAGCAGTTCGCGACGCCGCGCCGCACCGCGATCGAGGACGTTGAGTTCGAGGTCGATATCGAGGCGCTGATCCAGCGCGAGGACATGGTCGTCACGGTCAGCCACGGCGGCTACATCAAGCGGGTGCCGTTGTCGACCTATCGCGCCCAGGCGCGCGGCGGCCGCGGCCGCGCCGGCATGGCGATCCGCGAGGAAGATTTCCTCAGCCAGGTGTTTGTCGCCTCGACGCATGCGCCGGTTCTGTTTTTCACGTCGTCCGGCCGCGTCTACAAGCTCAAGGTGCACCGCCTGCCGCTCGGCACGCCGCAGGCGCGCGGCCGACCGATGATCAACCTGCTGCCGCTTGCCGAGGGCGAGACGATCTCGACGGTCATGCCGCTGCCCGAGGACGAGGACAGCTGGTCGGACCTGACGGTCATGTTCGCGACCGTCAACGGCTACGTGCGGCGCAACCGCCTGTCCGATTTCATCGATGTCCGCGCCAACGGCAAGATTGCGATGAAGTTCGAAGGCGAAGACGCCGACGACCGGCTCATCGCGGTGGCGCCGTGCACCGATGCCGACGATGTCTTGCTGGCGACGCGCAACGGCAAGGCGATCCGTTTTCCGGTCGCCGATCTGCGGGTATTCGCCGGCCGCTCGTCGGTCGGCGTGCGCGGCGTCAAGCTGCTCGGCGACGACCTCGTCATTTCGATGTCGATCCTGCGCCACGAAGACGCCGTCCCCGATGTCCGCAACGCCTATCTCCGGATGGCGCGCGACCGGCGTCGCCAAGTGGGCGAAGAGGCCGAGCCGGCGGAGGGGCAGAATGGCGACCATCCGCCTGATGACGGCAACGGGAACGGCGGTGACGAGGCGGCACTGTCCGAAGAGCAGTTTGCCGATCTGGCGGCGCGCGAGGAGTTGTTGCTCTGCGTGACCGAAAAGGGGTTCGGGGTGCGCAGCTCGTCCTACGATTACCGCATCACCGGGCGCGGCGGGCAGGGCCTCAACAACATGGAGCTAAGCCGCCGCAGCGATGCGGTTGTCGAGGTCTTCCCGGTCGGCCACAACGACCAGATTATCGCGGTCAACGACACCGGCACGGTCATCAGGATGCCGGTCGACGACATCCGCATCGCGCGGCGCGGCAGCGCCGGTGTCCTCTTGTTCCGCATCGGCGAGGGTGAGCGCGTCGTCTCGGTCGCGCGTCTGCCCGAGGCAGAAGAAAATGGCAATGGCATCGAGGACGCTGCGCCGAGCGCCCCGGCCGCCGACAACAACGAGGGGGACGACAGCCCATGAGCCAGCGCATCGGAATCTATCCCGGCACGTTCGACCCGATCACCAACGGCCATACCGACATCATCCGCCGGGCGCTGCATGTGGTGGATCGCCTCGTCATCGGGGTAGCGCGCAACGACGCCAAAGGGCCGCTGTTCTCGACCGACGAGCGGGTCGCAATCGTGCGCGACGAGGTGGCCGAACTCGCCAACGGCAACGGCGCCCGCATCGATGTCATGCCGTTTGACATCCTGCTCATGAGCTTTGCCGAGTCGGTCGGCGCCAGCGTCATCGTGCGCGGCCTCAGGGCGGTCTCCGATTTCGAATACGAGTTCCAGATGGCCGGCATGAACGCGCGGCTCAATCCTAACATCGAGACCGTATTCCTGATGGCCTCCGACCGCTTCCAGTTCATCTCCTCGCGCTTTGTAAAGGAGATCGGCGCGCTCGGCGGTGATGTCTCGCACTTTGTCAGCCCGCGCGTCGCCGAACGTCTCGTCGCGCGGTTCAACGGCACACGGCCGCCGCCGCGCCGCCGCAAATAGGCGGCGACCGCTATCCCGCCAGGCCCAGTCGCCGGCTGGCGATGCGGGCGCCCTCAGCCATTGCGGCGAGCTTCGCCCACACGACATCCTCGGTGACGCGGCCCATGCCGGCCGAGGTATCGAAGCCGCAGTCGGTCGCGGCCAAGACGCGATGCGGGTCGCCGACGGCCTGTGCGACGCGCTCCAGGCGGTCGGCGACGACTTCCGGATGCTCGACAAAGCTCGTCAAATCGTCGATGACGCCGGCGGCGATGATCTGGTCGTCGGCCAGCGGGTATTGCGCCAAGACGCGGTATTCGTGCTGATGGCGCGGATTGGCGAACGGCAAGACAAAGCCGCCGACCTTCGCCTTCTCCAGGATCGGCAGGATGTCGGCGAGCGGCACATCCTTGTCGTGCGGCCCCTCGTAATTGCCCCAGCAGACGTGCAGCCGCACGCGGTCGCGCGGCACATTGACGATCGCCGTGTTGATCGCCGCGACGACGCGCTCGACAAAGCCGAGAAAGTCGGCGAGCGGCCGGTCGTTGTAGGTCAGGTGGCGTTCCAGCGCGAGATCGGGGCAATCGAGCTGCAACAGAAAGCCGGCCTTGACGATCGCCTCGTATTCGACCTGCACCGCCGCCGCGACCGCCGCCAGATAGGCCTCTTCGGTATCGTAATATTCGTTTTTCATCGCGGCGGCGATGATGCCGGGCGACGGTGCGGTCATGAACGGTTCGACAAAAGCGCCGGGACGGGCATTGAGCGCCGCCTGGAAATCAGCGATCTCGGCTTTGAGCGGCCCCTCATCGATATAGCGCACCTCGCCGACGGCGCAGGGCGGCTGATAGTTGCCGACCGCCTGGCGCGCCCCCAGCATTTCGGCCATCTGCCGCTTCAGCAGCGGATAGCGCTCGACATCGCCGCGCGGCCAGCGCTGCCAGCTGCCGCCGAACCCGCTCATGCGATGGCGCACATAGAGAAAAAACGCCTCGCGCTGCTGCTCGCCGTTGTTGCCGACATCGACGCCCGAGGCGATCTGCTGCTCGACGATATGGTTGAGTGCCGCTTTGCCCTGCCGGTCGAGCTCGGCCGTATCGACCGGATTGCCGCGCGCCCGCTCGATATAGAGCCGCACCAGCGCGGGCGGGCGCGGCAGGCTGCCGGTATGGGTCGTCAGGATGCGCTCTCGGCTCCACTGCATCGTTCGTCCTCCGCCGCTCTTCACGCGATTTGTAGGATGGGTTGGGCGCGAGCGAAACCCATCACAATGCCCGCAGCGCCGGTTCAAGCCGCCGCCGCAGCGCGTCCCGATTGCCGGCGATATGCACGATCTTGTTGCGGCTCTTCAGGCCGGCGACGATCGCAAGATCGCGCCGCGGCAGGCGCCATTCGCGCGCCAGGAGCCGCAGCAGCGCCCTATTGGCGCGGCCGTCATCCGGCGGCGCGGTAACGGATGCCTGCAGCGCCGCCGAGCCGTCCGCCAGGCGGGTGAGGCCATCGATGCGGTCGCCGCGGCCGCGCGGTGTGAGACGCACCGCGATCCGCACGCCGTCACCGGCGGCAGCCAAAGGCAACTCAGAACAGGTAATAGAGAATGAAGCGCTCAACGAACATCAGCAGCAGAATGAGGATCACCGGCGAGATGTCGATGCCGCCGAAATTGGGCAGGAATGAGCGAATCGGCCGCAGCGCCGGCTCGGTCACGCGGAACAGGAAATCCCCGATGACCGCGACGCCGCGGTTATAGCGGTTGACGACGCCGAAGGCGAGCAGCCAGCTCAAGATTGCCTGCGCGATGAGCAGCCAAATAAAGATCGTGATCAGCGTATCGATGAGCCAGATGAACGGATTGCCGTACATTCCCGTCCGCGCCTTCCCTGCCGATGCCGTCACGCTAGCCGCAGGCCGGCGCGCCGGCAAGCGCTGCCGCCGCGGCGACAGCCGCTTGACGCGCCGTCCGGCGATGCCTACCTCGCGCTGAACTCCCGTTTTTGCAGCGAACGCGACGATGGCAGCCTCGTATCAATACATTTATGTGATGAAGGGCCTCGGCAAGAGCTATGCCGGCGGGCGTGAGGTATTGCGCGACATCTGGCTGTCGTTTCTGCCCGGCGCCAAGATCGGCGTCTTGGGCCTCAACGGTGCCGGCAAGTCGACGCTCTTACGCATCATGGCCGGCGAGGACCGGGATTTTGTCGGCGAGGCGTGGGCCGCCGAAGGCGTGCGGGTCGGCTTTCTGCCACAGGAGCCGGCGCTTGACCCGGCCAAGGATGTCGCCGGCAATATCATCGAGGGCCTCGCTGAGACAAAGGCGCTGCTCGACCGCTTCGAGGCCGTCAGCGCGCGTTTTGCCGAGGATCTGTCGCCCGAAGACATGGAGGCGCTGATCGCTGAGCAGGGTGAGTTGCAGGAACGGATCGAAGAGGCCGGCGCCTGGGACCTCGAGCGCACGGTCGAGATTGCGATGGACGCGCTGCGCTGCCCGCCGGGCGAGGCGGCGGTCGCAACTTTGTCGGGCGGCGAGCGGCGCCGCATCGCCTTATGCCGCCTGTTGCTGCAGCGCCCGGATCTGTTGCTGCTCGACGAGCCGACCAACCATCTCGATGCCGAATCGGTCGCCTGGCTGCAACGCTTCCTGAAGGATTATCCGGGCACTGTCGTGACCGTCACGCACGACCGTTATTTTCTCGACGAGGTGGCCGGCTGGATCCTCGAACTCGACCGCGGCCACGGCATCCCGTTCGAGGGGAATTATTCCGGCTGGCTCGAACAGAAACAGGCGCGGCTCACACAGGAGGGCCGCCAGGAGGAGGCGCGCCGCCGCACCTTGGAGCGCGAACTCGAATGGGTGCGGCAAAGCCCGCGCGCCCGCCAGGCAAAGAGCAAGGCGCGCGTTTCGGCTTACGAGGCGCTCGTCGCGCAGAGCCGCGACAAGGCGCCGGAGGGGGCGCAGATCGTCCTGCCGCCGGGGCCGCGCTTGGGTGATCTCGTCGTTGCGGCCGAACATGTGACGAAAGGTTTCGGCGACCGCCTGCTGATCGAAGACCTGAGCTTCCGCCTGCCGCCGGGCGGCATCGTCGGCGTCATCGGGCCGAACGGCGCCGGCAAAACGACGCTGTTCCGCATGCTGACCAGCCAGGAGGCTCCGGACGCAGGGAATATCCGCATCGGCGACAGTGTTCGGCTTGGCTATGTCGATCAGTCGCGCGACGCGCTCCAAGCCGACAACACCGTCTGGCAGGAGATTTCCGGCGGCCAGGACGAGATCGATGTTGGCCGCCGCCGGATCGCCAGCCGCGCCTATTGCGCTCTCTTCAATTTCCGCGGCCCCGACCAGCAGAAAAAGGTCGGGCAATTGTCGGGCGGCGAGCGCAACCGCGTGCATCTCGCGAAGATGCTGAAGGAAGGCGCGAACTTATTGCTGCTCGACGAGCCGACCAACGATCTCGACGTCGATACGCTGAGGGCGCTCGAAGAGGCGCTCTTGGTGTTTCCCGGCTGCGCCGTCGTCATCACGCACGATCGCTGGTTTTTGGATCGCATCGCGACCCATATCCTCGCCTTCGAGGGCGACAGCCAAGCCCTTTGGTTCGAAGGCAACTACGCCGATTACGAAGCCGCGCGCCGGCGCCGCCTCGGCGCCGACGCCGACCAGCCCCACCGCATCAGATACAAACCGCTCGTGCGCTCGTAACGCGCGCTATCCGCGGCGGCGATAAAGCGACAGCACGTCGTCGCCGAGCGGCTGCACGTGGACGCGATCGAAGCGCGGCGCGTCGGCCAGCCGGTCGAGACCGAGCGCGGCAGCCGCAGGCATCGCATCGCCGCCGAGCACGACCGGCGCGTGCAGCCACACGAGCCGATCGACAAGGCCGGCGCTGAGCAGCGCGGCGGCAAGCCGGCCGCCGCCTTCGACGAGAAGCCGCGTCAGGCCGCGGTCGCCCAGCGCCTCGAGCGCCGCGGCGATATCGATCTGCCCGGCCGCATCGCCGGCGACCTCGACAATTTCAACGCCGGCCGCGCGCCGCCGCTCGCGGCGGACCGGATCGGCGCCGGGCAGGGTTACGATCCAGGTTGGCGTCTCGCGCGCCGTGGCGATGATGTGCGCCTCCATTGGAATGCGCAACGTGCGGTCGAGCGCGACGCGCACCGGCGAGCGACAATCGAGCCCGGGCAGGCGGCAGGTCAGTTGCGGATCGTCGCTCAGGACCGTGCCGGTGCCGACCAGCACCGCGTCATGCGTCGCGCGCAGCCGGTGCGCCACCTCGCGCGCTGCGGCGCCGGTGATCCAGCGGCTCTCGCCCGTCTGCGTCGCGATGCGGCCGTCGAGCGAGGCGGCAAGCTTCAGCGTGACGAGCGGACGGCCGAACTGTACGCGCGTGAAAAAGCCGGCGTTGAGTTCTGCCGCCTCCTCGGCGCAGAGGCCCGCGGCCACGTCGATGCCGGCCTGGCGCAGCCGCGCGATGCCGCCGCCGGCGACGCGCGGATCGGGGTCTTCGCCGGCGACGACGACGCGGCGGATGCCGGCCGCGATCAGCGCGTCGGTGCAGGGCGGCGTCCTGCCCCAATGGCAGCACGGTTCGAGCGTGACATAGGCGGTGGCGCCCTGCGCCGCCGCGCCGCTGCGGGCCAGCGCCTCGGTCTCGGCATGCGGCCGCCCGCCGGGCTGGGTCCAGCCGCGCCCGACGAGGCGTCCCTCGCGCGTAACGACGCAGCCGACCGCCGGGTTCGGCCAGACATTGCCGAGGCCGCGCTCTGCCAACCGGAGCGCCGTCTGCATCAAGCGCCGGTCAGCCGACTCGAACGCGGACAAAGACCGCTCAGCCGCCATTGGACGAGTTTACCGCAACGGGCGCCTCGCGGGTGCCCGGATCGCCGTCGGCGGCGAACGCTATTTTTTCGCGGCGGCGCGCGCCGAATTGCGGCCGGTGCCGCGGCCGAGGCCAATTTTCTTGGCAAATTCCGATCGCTGTTCGGCGTAGTTCGGCGCGACCATCGGATAATCCGGCGCGAGACCCCATTTGGCCCGGTATTCGTCGGGCGTCAGGTTGTAGGTCGACCGCAGGTGCCGCTTCAGCATTTTCAGTTTTTTGCCGTCTTCCAGGCAGATCAGGTATTCCGGGGTCACCGATTTGCGGATCGGCACGGCCGGCTTCAGCGGCTCGGCCGGTGGTTCGGCGGCAGGCCCTTCGAGCCCGCGCAGAGAATTGTAGACGGCCTGGATCACATCCGCCAACTGCGCCGTCGGCAGCGTGTTGTTACTGACGTAAGCCGACACGACCTCGGCGGTCATTCGCAGCAATTCGTCGTCTGCCGTCTTGGGTTCCACCGATTCCGCCATGTTCTTCCCCCGCTCATCTTGTCGATTCGACGGAAGATCATGATCGCAGAGCGAATGCAGCGTGTCAAATCAAAACGCGAGGACCAAGACAGTAATGATTAACCTGCGGTGTCGCCGCGAATTGTACCGCGTTTAAAAACTGCCGCGCCGGCCATGTGATGGCGGCAAAATGGACCGGGAGATGCCGCTTCTGGTCAATGGCAATGCATTTTCATGCAATGATTTGCCGGAGGCGGCGCGGCACGCTCGCCAAATCGGGACGGCCGAGGGCGGATACGCGATCGCTGGTAGGCGGCTGGCAACCGCGCGCATGATATGGTAGACATTCAGGGAGCCGATGTTGGCTCTCATCATGCCGAGGTGTGTCCTGCCGATCTCCGAAATGTCCTCCGTTGACGGGTCTGCCGCCGGGTTTTTCTCCGCGCCGCTGGCCGAGGCGGATCCTGAACTGGCGGCCGCCATCGCCGGCGAGCGCCGGCGTGAGCAATCGCAAATCGAGCTGATCGCCAGCGAAAACATCGTTTCGCGCGCGGTGCTCGAGGCGCAGGGCTCGCTGCTCACCAACAAATATGCCGAAGGCTACCCCGGCCGCCGCTATTACGGCGGGTGTGAATTTGTCGATGTCGCCGAGCGGCTGGCGATCGAGCGCGCAAAACGCCTGTTTCAGTGCGGCTTTGCGAATGTGCAGCCGCATGCCGGCGCGCCGGCCAACCAGGCGGTGCTCCTGGCTCTGCTGCAGCCCGGCGACCCGATCCTCGGCATGTCGCTGGCGGCCGGCGGCCATCTAACGCACGGCGCGCCGCCCAACCTGTCCGGCAAATGGTTCCGCGCCGCCGGCTACGGCGTGCGGGCGGAGGATGGGCGGATCGATTTCGCCGAGGTCGAGCGCCTGGCCGAGGCGCATCGGCCGCGGCTCATCATCGCCGGCGGCAGCGCTTATCCGAGGATCATCGATTTTGCCCGTTTCCGCGCGATCGCCGACCGGATCGGCGCTTATCTGATGGTCGATATGGCACATTTTGCCGGGCTTGTTGCCGGCGGCGTGCATCCGAACCCGCTGCCGCACGCGCATGTCGTGACGACGACGACGCACAAGACGCTGCGGGGTCCGCGCGGCGGCATGATCCTGACCAACGATCCCGACATTGCGAAGCGCATCGATTCCGCGGTGTTTCCCGGCCTCCAGGGCGGCCCCTTGATGCATGCGATCGCCGCCAAGGCGGTGGCGCTCGGCGAAGCGCTGCAGCCTGGCTTTGCCGCCTATGCCCGCGCCGTCGTCGCCAACGCGCAGACGCTGGCGGCCGCGCTGGCGGAGGAGGGCCTCGCGATCGTCTCAGGCGGCACTGACACACATCTCCTCCTCGTTGACCTGCGCCCGTTGGGCCTCACCGGGCGCGATGCCGAGCAGGCCTTGGAACGCGCCGGCATCACTTGCAACAAAAACGGCATCCCGTTCGACCCGCAGAAGCCGACCGTCACGTCGGGCATCCGGCTCGGCTCGCCCGCGGCAACGACGCGCGGCTTTCGCCAACCCGAGTTCATCCAGATCGGGCGATGGATCGGCGACGTGCTGCGTGCGCTGGCGAGCCGGCCCGGCGGCGACGGCGCGGTGGAGGCGCAGGTGCGCGGCGAAGTGATGGCGCTGTGCGCCCGCTTTCCGATCTATCCGGTCTAACCGGGGCGAAGCGGTCTGAGAAAGGGAGGAGGACATGCGTTGCCCGTTCTGCGGGGCCGATGACACCCAGGTCAAGGATTCACGCCCGACCGACGATCGCGGCGCGATCCGCCGCCGGCGCTTCTGTCCGAGCTGCACCGCCCGGTTCACGACCTTCGAGCGGGTGCAACTGCGCGAGCTGACGGTGTTGAAGAAGAACGGCCAGCGCGAGCCGTTCGATCGCGACAAGCTCGCCCGCTCCATTTATGTCGCGATCCGCAAACGGCCGGTCGAGCCCGATCGCGTCGAGCGCATGATCAATTCGCTTGTACGCCAGCTCGAAAGTTCGGGCGAGACCGATATTCCGAGCGATATGATCGGCGAACTCGCGATGGAGGCGCTCGCCAGCCTCGATCAGGTCGCTTATGTCCGCTTCGCGTCGGTTTACCGCAATTTCCGCGAAGCCAAGGATTTCGGCGAATTCGTCGGCCGCATTGCCGCCGATGGGGAGTGAGGTACGGCATGCATGCAGTGATCTTCGAAGTCGAGCCGGAGGACGCGCGGCGCCAGGATTATCTCGATCTCGCGGCGCGGCTGCGCCCCGAACTGGAGCGGATCGACGGCTTCATCTCGGTCGAGCGGTTCGAGAGCCTGTCGCAGCCGGGCAAGATCCTGTCCTTGTCGTTTTGGCGCGACGAAGCGGCGGTCGAGCGCTGGCGCACCCAGCAGAACCATCGCCTCGCGCAGCAAGCCGGCCGCACCGGCATCTTCCGCAGCTATCGGCTGCGCGTCGCTGCCGTCGTGCGCGACTACGGCATGCACGACCGCGCGCAAGCGCCGCAGCGCCCGCCCGAAGCGGCGCCGTAGCGCGGTCTACCAGGCGATGTGCGGCGCCGGGCCGATGGCCACGGGGCCGAGAAACATCTTGCCGTTCTGCATGCTGAGCGAGGTTCTGATTTCCGGTTTGCCGTCCGGCCCGCGGCGCGCCAGGAGCGCCAGCGCGAGACCGGCGAGGCGGGCGTCGTCGCGGGTCAGACGCTTCTCGGCGACGAGCGCGTCGAGCAGCGCCGGATAATCCTCGATCGCCAGCGAAAACGCCCCTTCCGGCTGCAGATCGCGGTCGAGCGCGACGGTACCGGAGCCGCCGATCGTCAACCTTCCCGAGCGCAGCGCGACATGGTCGATATCGGCCGTGCCGCCGGCGTCGCGCCATGCGGCGGCGGCCTGGCGCGGCGGGGCCGTCGGCACCGGGCCGCGCACGGTGACGCCGAACGCCAGTTCGTCGAGCGGGTTGCGGAACGGCGGCGGCAGCGCCGGCAATGACAGCCGGTGCGCATCGACGGCAAATCCCAATGCCGGGTCTTCGTCGCTCTGCGGCGGGTGCGGCGGCAGGATCAGCCATAGCCGTGCATTTTGCGCCGCCAGCGTGATGCGGCTGTCGGCATGCGGTTCCTGCAGGTCGAACCACGCTCGCGCACCGCCGGCGGGCGGCAGCAGCAGCGTGCCCGACGCTGTCCTGGCTGCGATCGTCGCGATCGGCGCGGGCCCGCTGCCGGCCGCGATCGCAACCCCGTCGGGCGCGGCGAGGTGCCAGGCGAAGAGATTCCACGGCGCGGCAGCGGCGATGAGCTGCGCCAGCCGCATGACGCTTGCGGCCGGCGGCGCGCGGTCGCGCAGTTCGAGACCGCCGATGTCGACCCGCAGCGCCAGCGGAAAACCGCCGACCTGCAGCCGCTGCCAGGACAGATCGACCTTGTGCGGTCGCAGCAATTGTGCCAGCTGCCCGAGCCGGTCTTCGAGGCGGGTGGCGGCGATGAACCAGAACGCCGTGTAGCCGCCGGCGGCGACAAGCAGCAGCGCTCCAGCCGCGAGGCCGACCAGAGAGCCGCATCCGCGCCCGCGGCGCCGCACGTCTGCGCGAAGATCAGTATGGGCTGCTGCTTGCCCCCGGCTTCGGCGCGTTCTTCATCTCGGCGACCGCCGCCGCCGCGCCGGCGCGCAGAAACGCCGTGTCGCCGCCGACCGTGACAAACGTAAAGCCCATCTCGATCATCTTCTTCGCGTAGGCGGGCGCGCCGCAATGGATACCGGGCTGCACATGATGGCGCTTGGCGGCATCGACGATCTTCTTCAGCGCCGCCATCATCCACTCGTCGGGCTTGTCGCCGCCCGGCGCATAACCCAATGAGATCGACAGGTCGGAGGGGCCGACATAGATCGCATCGAGGCCCTTCACCGACATGATCTCGTCAAGGTTGTCGAGCGCTTCCTGCGTCTCGATCATGCCGAACGCGATGACGATGTCGTTGGCCTTCGCGTGATAATCGGCGCCGCCATAAAGCGAGGCGCGGATCGGCCCCGAGCTCCTGTAGCCGAGCGGCGCGTAGCGGCACGAGCCGACGAATTTTTCCGCTTCGGCGCGGTTGTTGATCATCGGGCAGACGATGCCATAGGCGCCGGCATCGAGCGCCTTTTGGATATGGGCGGGGTCGTTCCACGGCACGCGCACCAGCGGCACGGTCGCGGTGGTCGAGATGGCTTGCAGCATCGTCACCATGACCTGGTAGTCGATGATCCCATGCTGCATGTCGACGACCAGCGAATCCCAGCCGGCGTGCGCCATGACCTCGGCCGAGAAGCTGCTCGGCAGGCCGCACCAGCCGTTGAGGGCGGGCTGGCCCGCCTGCCATAATTCCCTAACCCGGTTTGCCCGCGCCATCCCGATCCCTCCACCAACTGCCGCAATGCCGATCCCGCCAGCTAAGGACGGCCATTGTCAAGCGCTGGGTTCATGGATGCGGCTGGTCGGTGCCGCACGGATCCGAGCA
>JASIAN010000092.1 GCA_030042035.1 Alphaproteobacteria bacterium
CGTGAGCTGCGCCGCCATCTCCGCCGCGGCGCCGGCGCGGCGCAACACCTCGTCCTGCGACAGCCCAAGAAACTGCGCCACCTGCACCGCTTCCAACAGCTTCATCTGGCGCTCGCCCTTCAACATGCGCGACACCGCCGACGGTGCCAGGCCGAGATGGCGGGCGAGATCGGCTTGGGTAACGCCGGCCCGCTCCAGCGCCTGTTGGAACCACGACGCATCCATCGCGATGTTCTCATTATGTTCTTGACAGCGATGCCTAGATCATATATTGATATTGCGATTATGACAAGGGGGAAGCGCATGCCCAGCAACACCACGGCGCAGGCATCGGCCGATGCCGGCGGCTGCGCCTACATCCTCGCCGCCGGCGGCGCAGAGGGGCCGCGCGTCTGCCGCGCGCCGTGCCGCCCGGGATCATCCTATTGCCGCGAGCATCATGCGCTGTGCCATCTACCGGCCGGCAGCGCTGCCGAGCGGCGGCAATTGCGCGCGCTCGACGCGCTGGCGGAGGTCGTCGGCGGCCGCCAGGGCCGCCCTGCCCGCTTGCCGCCGCCGGCGCTGCTGCACCGGCTCGCTCGCCTCGAGTGGGTCGTTTCGCGTGCCAGAAGTTCATGTATTGTTCTAATGGAGGAGAGGATGGCAGGCAAGCGAAGCGGCAACACAGCGTCCGTTGCCGATCGGCCGGCGGCCGAATCCGGCCCGACGCCGGAACGCTGGCGGCACGATCCGGTCGAGCGGCTCGACCGCGCGATCCCGGATGCCGCCGGCCAGCCGGCGCGCCCTTACCGGGCGCTCGACACGCTCTCGGTCATGGAGCGGCGCGGTTCGATCACCGCCGGCATGCGGCAGGCGGGCGAGGATTTCCGCGCCCGTTTCGCGCTCGCGCAACTCGATCCCCTGCGTGCAATCAACCTCGCGCGGCTGCGCTTCGACCATGACGGTTTCCGCCCCGACCGCGCCCTGCCGGGCCTGCGCATCGAGACGGCGCGCCGCGCCGTGTGGGCGGCGATCCAGGCGGTCGGCGGCATCGCCTCACCGGCCGGGTCGTGCCTGTGGCATGTGCTCGGCTGGCAGCGCACATTGAAGGAATGGGCCGCGGAGCAGGGCTGGGCCGGGCGGCGAGTCAGCCAGGAAGCCGCCTCCGGCATCCTTGTTGCGGCGCTGGGTGCGCTGGAAGCGCATTTTGCGATGCCAATTCGAATGTCATCATCGCATTTTTCTGTTGACAAATCCGGATCGATCTGATATAAGATGCGCACACTGGACAAAACGGGCGAGGCAAGCATGGCGCCAGCCAGCGGCTACGGCGCAGCGGCGTCGCCGGTCGCCGAAGATGTCGAGGCGCGCGCCGCGCGGTTCGGCATCACCGCCGCGCGGGTGCTCCAGGAATACGCCCGCATCGCGTTCTCGAGCATCCACCATGTCGTCGAATGGGACGATCGCGGCATCCGCGTGAAGCCGTCGGCGAACCTCTCTGACGATGAGCGCGCCGCGATTGCCGAGATCGTCGCCTCGGCCAAAACTGGCGCAATCTACCGCGTCAAACTGCACGACAAGCGGCCGGTGCTCGACGCGCTGGCGCGTCATCTCGGCCTGTTGCCGCCGCCGAGGCAAGCCCCGGATGAGGATGACGAACGGCTGGACGATGCTGACGATCCTCGCGAATTCCTCATTCGCGAACTCGATCGGCTCGACCGGGAAGCGGCTCAGGGAGCGGCTGCCGACGCTGAGCCGGGACCGGCTGCGGCGGGTCGTACGGACGTATAAGCGGCAGCGCTTCTGGCGGCCGCGCCCGGCGCAGACCCCGCCCGCCGGCGACTGGCGCGTCTGGCTCTTGATCGCCGGCCGCGGCTTTGGCAAGACCCGCGCTGGCGCGGAGTTCGTGCGGCGCGAGGTCGCCGCGGGGCGGGCGCGCCGGGTCGCGCTCGTCGGGCCGACTGCGCTCGATGTGCGCAACGTCATGATCGAAGGCGAAAGCGGCCTCCTCAACATCGGGCCGCGCCGCCGCCGCCCGCTCTACGAGCCGTCGAAGCATCGCCTGACGTGGTACAACGGCGCCGTCGCCGAGACCTTCTCGGCGGACGAGCCGGACCGGCTGCGTGGCCCGCAGCACGATCTCGCGTGGTGCGACGAACTCGCCGCCTGGCGCTATCCCGCCGCCTGGGACATGCTGTTGTTCGGGTTGCGGCTCGGCGCTGACCCGCGCGTCGTCGTGACGACGACGCCGCGGCCGATCGCTTTGCTGCGCGCGCTCCTTGCCGATCCGACGGTCAGGGTGACGCGCGGCCGCACGATCGAGAACCGCGCCAATCTCGCGCCGGCCTTTCTCGACGCGATCGTCAAGCGCTACGAGGGAACGCGCCTCGGCCGCCAGGAGCTCGACGCCGAGCTGCTCGACGATCTGCCCGGCGCCTTGTGGACGCATGCGCTGATCGATGCGGCGCGGCTCGCCGCGGCGCCGGAGGGTCTGGCGCGCATCGTCGTCGCGATCGACCCGGCCGTCTCAACCGGCGAGGAGGCGGACGAGACCGGCATCGTCGTCGCCGGCCGCGATACGAAGGGCCACGGCTATGTGCTGGCCGATGCCTCGGGCCGCCTTGCCCCCGTCGAATGGGCCCGCGTCGCCGCCGCGGCCTACCAGGCGCATGGCGCGGACCGCGTCGTCGCCGAGATCAACAACGGCGGCGAACTGGTCGAGACGACATTGCGCGTCATCGACCCGAATCTCGCGTTTCGCGCCGTGCACGCGGCGCGCGGCAAGGCGACGCGGGCCGAGCCGGTCGCCGCGCTCTATGAGCAGGGCCGCGTCCACCACGTGGGCGCCTTCCCGGCGCTGGAAGACCAGATGTGCGCGTTTGCCCCCGATTTCGACCGCTCAGCGCAAGGCTGGTCGCCCGACCGCGTCGATGCGCTGGTGTGGGCCCTGACCGACCTCTTTATCGATCCGCCGGCCGGCGAGGGGATCCTCGATCTCTATCGCCAGGCCGCGACGCAACCCCCGCCCTCCTCCGCCGCGCCCGCTGCGCCGCCCCTTCCCGGCGGAACGCGGCGCGAGGGCGGGGGCAACTGATCCCGCGAGGACCCATGACCCTGTTCGTCAAGGACGCCAATACGGCGGTGCAGCCGCTCTCGACCGTCGCCGACGCCAACAATAACCTCGTGCCGGTGCACGCGCCCGCCTCGACGGCGAGCGGTGTCGCGACGCCGGTGGGGCCGCAGAACCCGCTGCCGGTCATCAACGCCGCGGGCGCCGCCGCGACGGACGGCAGCGGCACGCTCGCGGCGGGCGGCAGCGCCCAGACGCTGTTCGGCGGCATCGTGCCGACCAGCGGGTTTCTCGTGCAGAATAATTCCTCGGCCGCGTTGTGGATATCGGATGTCGGCGCGGCGTCTTCCGGCGGCGCGTCGCTTCAGATTGCGGCGAATGGCGGCATCTTCATGACGCCCTCCGGCTACAAACCGGCCGGCGCCGTAAGCCTCTTCGGTGCGACGACCGGACAGGCCTTCGCCGCCCGCCGCTGGTGACGCAGCCGGCGCCTGATCGAAGCACGCCAGCAGACAATGCAGCGTCCTTCTGCACCCGCACAGGAGCCGGGAATGAAGCTTGTTCGTGCGCTCGCTATCGTCGCCGTCTTCCTCTTCCCTGGTTCCTCGCTCCTGCCCTCTGCCCAGGCCCAGTCAGCCGGCGATTTCTCGACGCTGACGGCGAGCGGCACCGCCACATTGAACGGCGATGTCTTGATGTGCTCGGGGCACCCGTGGATCGACGTCAGGTGCCCGAGCATGGCCGGCGGCGCGGTCGGCGATGACAACCACGACGATACCGCGGCGATCCAGGCGACGCTCACCGCCGCCGCGGCGCACGGCTGGCCGGTGCACATCCCGGCCGGCACCTACAAGGTGACGAGCGCGCTCACGATCGATTATGCCAGCGACGCGTCGCAGGGTTTTCGGCTTATTTCGGAGGGCGCGGTCCTCGACGGCCGCACGATCGCCTCGGGGCCGGTGCTGCAGGTAATGTGTTCCGGCGGCACCGTGTCGTCGCCCGCCTCGTGCTTCTATTTTCACGAACAGGGGACGCTCGGCATCTGGGGGAATTCCGGCGCGCAAAACCTCGCGACGTTGACTTCGGCCGAGAACACCGGTGCGACCGTCATGCCGGTATCGACCGCGGCGCCGTTCTTTTCTGGCGAAACCGTACTTATCGCATTGTCGGGCAGCGGCACGTTTGCTTCGCCCGTCGCGTCGGTCGGGGCCAGTTCGATCACGTTGCAGAACCCGCTGCCATCGGGCGCTGCGGCCAATGCGGAAGTGTCGATCCCGTCCTATCCGTTCGTTCTCGGCACCAATGATTTCGCCGATGCGCACAATTCGGCGAAGATCGATCACCTCATCGTCAACAACAGCAACACCGGCGCCGGCGCCGGCGGCTGCCAGTTCAATTACCTGCTCGACAGCGACATCTATGCGGTATGCGACAGCGCCGGCGGCGCTGCCGGCCTCGCGCTGGAGCAGACGCAGTTTTCCCGCATCTCCGGCGCCGGCACCGCGGCCGGCACCGGCGGCGCCGGTCTCGTACTCGAAAACGCCTACAACATCGCGAACCTCTTTTCGGGACTCGACCTCGAAGTGTCGCCGACCTGTCTGTCGATCACCGACCAGCATGACGGCATGAACACCTGGGTCAGCCCCTATTTCAATTGCACCACTGCGGTCAGCGCCGTCGCCTCGACCCACAACGTGCTGATCAACCCGACTTATGGCAGTGATGTCGTCAATCGCGGGCCGCAGGCGGCCGGCGTGCAGGTTATCGGCACCGGCAACCGCGTGCCGTGGCAGTATCCGGCCGCCGCAAGTTATGTCGCGTCCGGCATCGACAGTGGCACCGTCATGTCGAGCGCCGAGGCGACCGGCACCTCTCTGGCGGTGACGCTGCCGAGCCCCAGCAGCATCGACAACGGCTGGTGGATGGGATTCGCCACCGACAACAACAAGGGCCTCGTGCTGTCGGCACCCGCCGGCGCCTCGATGCTAATCGGCAACCGTGTCGTGTCGTCGCTGACGCTCGGCCCCGGGAATTATGAATACGTAAAGCTGCAGTCCGACGGACAGAACTTCCGGGTTGTCGCCGCGACGCGCAACACCCGCCTCTACGGTGGCTTTGCGGCGGCGGCCTTTCCCGGCAACGCCTGGCTCTATCCCGCGACGACGGGGTATGCTGCCACGCTCGGCGACAACGGCAATGTCATCTCCAGCTTCAACGCAACGGGCGGCCTTACGGTCACGTTGCCGAGCACAACGGGGCTGCCGGCCGGCTGGGCGTTGGGTGTCACTGCCGAAAACGGTAACGGCGTGACGGTTGATGTGAACAGCACGTCGGGCGGTCAGATCCTGTTCCCGCGCACGCTCGCCGCCGGGCAGAGTTCGTTCGCGCTGGCCGGGCACAATTACGAATTCGCCGCGCTGCAATACGACGGCAACGGCAATTTTCGCCTCGTCCAAGTGACGCCGGCGACGGCGCAACAGATCGGCATGGCCGGTCCCGGCGGCATTGCCAACTGGCTGTTCCCGGCGACCGCCGCCTACACCGCGACGAAGGCCGATAACGGCAACGCGATCTCGTCGTTCAATTCGCCGCAGAGCTATTTCGCGGTGACATTGCCGGCGACGACGACACTCACCGCCGGCTGGACCATCGCGATCGCCAGCGACAGCAGCAAGACGACCTCGGTGCAGGTCAACGGCAGCAACAGCGAGAAAATCCTCGTGCCGGGCACGCTCGGCGCCCAGACCTCGCTGTCGCTGTCGAATGACACCAGCGGCTACGAGCTCGTCGTGCTGCAATTCGACGGCACCAACTTCCGGGTCATCTCGGCGACCCCCTTGACCGCGAATGCCGACGGCATGGCGATGCTGATCGGCACGCCTTCGTCGCTCACCGCCTCATGCCAGACCGGCGCGTACGAGACGGACGGCGTCTTCCTCTATCTGTGCACGGCGCCCAGCGCATGGAAGGAAGTGCCGCTCGGCACGTTCGCGATCGACACCTGGAGCTTCCCATCGGTCGCGAGCTATGCCGCGGCGGCGAGCGACGGCGGCAAGGCGATCTCGTCGTTCAACGCGCCCGGCGCCGGCATGACCTTGACGCTGCCGGCGACCAACACGATCAATGCCGGCTGGACGATCGGTGTTGCGACCGACGCCGGCAAGACGATGACAGTCGCGGTGAACGGCAGCCACGCCGAGAAGATCCTGGTGCCCGGCAGCGCCGGCGCGCAATCCTCGCTCGCGCTGTCGTCCGACACGAGCGGCTACGAACTGGTCGTGCTGCAATATGACGGCAGCAATTTCCGCGTGCTGTCGGCGACGCCGGCGACCGCCAACCTCAATGGCATGGCGACCTTGATCGGCACGCCGGCCGATAACGCGTCTTGCGAGACGGGCGCCATCGAAACCGACGGCGCCTACCTCTACGTGTGCGCCGCCCCCAACACCTGGAAACGCGTTCAGCTGTCGAATTACTGAACCCGGTTCACGATCTCGTCACCCCGGCGAAGGCCGGGGTCCATCTGTCAGACGCTCCTCCGGTTGAACCATGGCTCCCGGCCTGCGCCGGGATGGCCATTTTCGCCATTTCAAGGGATTTCTCGAATGCCACCATCCGGCGGCAGGCGCACGCCTCTTGCGCTCTCCTACACCTGGGGACAAGAGGGGCTGGAAGCGCAGTTCCATACCGTCTTTCAGCCGGGTGAAGGCATCTTTTCGCCCGGCTACCCGCTGGCGCCGCCCGAGCCCGAGAAGACGCGCGTCTGGGACTTTCCGGTGGGCGTCAACACGATCTACACGCCGCGCGCCTATGAGCCGATTTCGTTCGCCGAATTGCGCGCCTTGGCCGACGCGCATGACCTGACGCGGCTCGCGATCGAAACCAGGAAGGACCAGCTCGAAGCCCTCGAATGGAACGTGCGGCCCCTCGCGGCGAAGAGCGCGGCGGGCGACTGGCAGCAGCGCGCCCAACAGGTGACGCAATTCTGGCGGCGGCCGGACGGCGAGCGGCCGTTCGCCACTTGGCTGCGCGATCTCGTCGAGGATCTCCTCGTCATCGACGCGCCGGCGCTCGAGGTCCGCCGCAACCGCGCGGGCGACGTGATCGGCCTCGATGTCGTCGATGGCGCGACGTTCAAACTCCTGTTCGACGACACCGGCCGCCGCCCGCGCCCGCCGGCGCCGGCCTTCGAGCAGGTCATCCACGGCCGTCCGTGGAAACTCCTGACCAGTGACGAACTGATCTACCGGCCGCGCAACCCGCGCCCCTCCAAGGCCTATGGCTACGGCCCGGTCGAGCAGATCGTCATGACCGTCAATATCGCGCTGCGCCGCCAGACGATGCAGTTGCAGCATTTCACCGACGGCAATGTGCCGCCCGGCCTCTTGAATGCACCGGATGGCTGGAACGCCGAGCAGATAAGGCAGTTCCAGGAATGGTTCGACAGCGTCTTGGCCGGCAACACCGGCGGCCGCACGCGGCTCTTGTGGGGGCCATCCGGCACGAAATACCAGCCGTTCAAGGAGGCGCCCTACAAGGACGAATTCGACGAGTGGCTGGCGCGCATTATCTGTTACGCGTTTTCGCTGCCGCCGACCCCGTTCATCCGCCAGATGAACCGCGCGACGGCCGACACCGCGCAAGAGGCCGCGCTGGCCGAGGGCTTGGCGCCGCTGATGGGCTGGGTGAAGCGCCTCTGCGACCACGTGATCCAGGACCGCCTCGGCCACCCGGACCTCGAATTCGTCTGGATCGAGGAGCGCCCGTTCGACCCGACCGAGCAGGCCAACGTGCTGCAGACCTATGTCACGACCGGCATCTACACGATCGATGAAGCACGCGCGATCCTCGGCCTCGACCCGCTCGGCAGCTCACGGCCGGTCGCAAAGCGGCGCATTCCCGCCGGCGGTGAATGGACGAGCACGGACGGCGAGCTTAAAGTCGCAGCGAGCGGCAATCTGCCTTGCCAAGGAGGCTACTGCGAAAGCGGCGGAAGCTATGGGGCCAGCGCTATGTATAACGTTAACGGCCGAAACGTGTGGCGGGATTGCGCCATCAAGATGCTTGGGCTCGGGGGCTTGCCGGGATCCGTGCAGTCAAAAGAGCTTCAGGACTATCTGATCCGCGACAGATGAGGAACGTGTCCATGACGGATCGAAGGACAGCACTTCAAGGGTTGGCTGTGGGAGACATTTTTCATGGTCGCAGTCCCAACGGGGCAAGCTTAATCTGCCTCGTTACCGCAGTCGATGACGGCGCGATTTACTCACGGCGGATCACAACGCAGGACGATATCCAGTTCGACCGCGAGACTGGAATAGAGGTGGGCGATGTCCCTAGCAGTATCGATTGCGTCGCGCCCCTTCCGCCCGACGCCCTCGAAGTTCTGCTCGCATATGACCGAAAGGGCCA
>JASIAN010000093.1 GCA_030042035.1 Alphaproteobacteria bacterium
TCGCCGATGCTCGGCCGTCCTGCGGATGGCAAAGTAGATGTACGATGGCGTGAGCGATGCGAAGCCCCGCGCGGGAGGACGCCGATGACGAGCTATGCCGAGACTTATGTCCGTTCGTTGCACAAGCCGGAGGAGTTCTGGGCCGAGGCGGCCGAGGCGATCGAATGGGAGACGCGCTGGGAGCGCGTGCTCGATGACCGCCGGCCGCCGTTTTACCGGTGGTTTGCCGGTGGCCGGCTCAACACGTGTTGGAACGCGCTCGACCGGCATGTTGCGAAGGGCCGCGGCGAGCGGATCGCGCTCATCTGGGACAGCCCGGTCACGCAGCAGGTTCGGCGCTTCACCTACCGCGAACTGCGCGATCGCACCGCGCGGGTCGCCGGCCTGCTTCTTGGCCTCGGCGTCAAACCCGGCGATCGGGTGCTGATCTACATGCCGATGGTCCCGGAAGCGGCCATCGCCATGCTCGCCTGTGCCCGTATCGGCGCCGTGCATTCGGTTGTGTTCGGCGGGTTTGCCGCACACGAATTGGCGACCCGCATCGACGACGCGCGGCCACGTGTGATCCTGTCCGCCTCATGCGGCATCGAAACCAGCCGGATCATCCCGTATAAGCCGCTGCTCGATGCGGCGATCGCCGAGGCGCGCGCCAAGCCGGAGGCGTGCGTTGTCGTGCAGCGGCCGATGTGCGGCGCCGACCTCGTGCCCGGCCGCGACCATGACTGGCAGGAGTTGGAAGACGCCGCGCCGCCGGCCGACTGCGTCGCCGTCGCGGCGACCGACCCCCTGTACATCCTCTACACCTCGGGCACGACCGGCGTGCCGAAGGGCGTCGTGCGCGACAACGGCGGGCATGCCGTCGCCCTCCAATGGTCGATGCGTAACATCTACGGCGTCGCGCCCGACGAAGTCTTCTGGACCGCGTCCGATGTCGGCTGGGTCGTCGGCCATTCCTACATCGTCTATGGGCCCCTGATCCATGGCTGCACCTCGGTCATGTACGAAGGAAAGCCGGTCGGCACGCCCGACGCCGGCGCGTTCTGGCGGGTCATCGAAGAGCACGACGTGCGGGTGTTTTTCACCGCGCCGACCGCGTTCCGCGCGATCAAGCGCGAGGACCCCGAGGGCAAACTGATCCGCGCCCGCGACCTGTCACGCTTCCGTGCGCTGTTTCTCGCCGGCGAGCGGGCCGACCCGCCGACCGTGCAATGGGCCGAAGAGGTCCTGAAGGTTCCGGTCATCGACCATTGGTGGCAGACCGAGACCGGCTGGCCGATCGGCGCCAACTGCCTTGGCATCGAGCGTCTGCCCGTGAAACACGGCTCCTGCACAAAGCCGGTGCCGGGGTGGGACGTGCGCGTGTTGGAGGCGGATTCGATTGGCGCGGCGACGGAACTGCCGCCCGGCCAGATCGGCGCCTTGGCGGTCAAATTGCCTCTGCCGCCCGGCGCTTTGCCGACCCTGTGGCAGGCCGACGAGCGCTTCGTACAATCCTATCTCAGCGCCTACCCCGGCTATTATCAGACCGCCGATGCCGGCCTCATCGACCGGGACGGCTATATTCACGTCATGACGCGCACCGACGACATCATCAATGTCGCCGCCCATCGCCTGTCGACCGGCGAGATCGAGGAGGTCGTCGCAGCGCACCCGGATGTCGCCGAATGCGCCGTCATGGGCATTGCCGATCCGCTGAAGGGCCAAGCGCCGCTCGGGCTCCTCGTGCTGAAGGCCGGCGTCAACCGGCCGCCCGGCGCCATCGAGGGCGAGGTCATGCAATTGGTGCGGCAAAAGATCGGCGCCATCGCCGGCCTCAAAGCGGCAATCGTCGTCGAGCGCCTCCCAAAGACCCGCTCCGGCAAAATTCTGCGCGGCACGATGCGGGCGATCGCCGACGGCGAGGAATACCGCCTGCCGGCAACGATCGACGATCCCGCCATCCTCCCCGAAATCGCCGACGCCCTTGCCCGCGCCGGCTATCTGGCGAAGAGATAAAGACCCTGCAGCTCGACGCCGCCGTTAATGCCGCGCCTGCCAGGCGAGGGTCGCGGCAAACACGACAAATGCGACGACGAAGAAGGCAAGAACGGCAATCTCGCCGGTCGACATGGCCAGCCTCCGGTGCTTGATGGGCGCAGGCTACCCGCCGGCGCAGCGCCTGCGTTGATCTGGGTCAAGGGCGCGTCGCTTGGCGGCAGCGCGCCGCGGGCCTATCTTGACGCGAACAAACGGGGGCGGCAGGACGATGACCGACAGCGACGCGGTGCTTGCGGCCAATCTGGAATTCTATCGGGCGTTTACGACGCGCGATTTTGCTGCGATGGAGGCCTTGTGGGCGCGGCGGACGCCGGTCAGCTGCGTCCATCCCGGCTGGCCGCCGCTCGCCGGCCGCGATCAGGTCATGGAAAGCTGGCACGGCATCCTCGCCAATCCGGATTCGCCGCGCATCGTGTGCTACGACGAGCAGGTCATGCTGTACGGCGAGGCGGCGCTGGTGCTGTGCGAAGAGGAGTTGGACGGCGGCACGCTCGTCGCCGGCAATCTGTTTGTCCGCGAGGACGGCGCCTGGCGGCTCGTGCACCATCAGGCCGGGCAACTGGTCGCGCGCCCGCGGGCGCAGCGGCAGCGCCGCCAGCCGCCGTCGTCGCGGCTCAACTGAAGCGCCGGCGGCGGCGCGCCGCTGCGGCCGCCTGCGCCGCCTCGACCGC
>JASIAN010000094.1 GCA_030042035.1 Alphaproteobacteria bacterium
AAGTCGTATTGATCTTTGATTGCCTGCCCCGTTGCAAATCTCACGTATCGAGCGTCGCGCGCAACGCGGCAGCCAGTTCCTCTTTGCTGTACGGTTTGCTCAGCAGCGGCAGGCCGGCGGGATAGTTGGCGTTTTCGTCAACCCTGGCTTGCGGAAACCCCGAAGTCAGCAGGATCTTCACGTCGGGTCGCCGCTCCCGCGCCAAACGGGCCAACTCGATGCCATCGGTGCCGCCCGGCATGACAATGTCCGATAACACCAGATCGATCGATTCGCGCCCGAGCACGCCGAGTGCCTCGGCCGCATGATCGGTCTCCAGAACGCGATAACCCAGTTCGCGGAGTTGTCGCGCAACGATACGTCGCATTCCTGCATTGTCTTCGACGACGAGCAGGGTCTCCCCTGCGCCCCGCACGATCGGCTTGTCGTGTGAAGCATCGGCCAATTCCACCTCGACCTGCGCCCGCGGCAGGTACAGCCGGAACGTCGTTCCGACTCCGGACTCGCTGTAAACATTCACATGACCGCCGGATTGGCGCAGGAAGCCGAACACCATGCTGAGACCGAGACCGGTGCCCTTGCCCGGTGCCTTGGTCGTAAAGAACGGCTCAAAGATTTGGCTAACGATCTCCGCCGACATGCCGATCCCGGTATCGCTGACCTCGATCAACGCAAAATCACCGGGGGTCACGTCAGGATGAGAGGCGGCATAATCAATGTCCAATTGACGATTGGCCGTCCTGATGATCAGTCGCCCCCCTTGGGGCATAGCGTCGCGCGCGTTGGTAGCGAGGTTCGCGATGCTCGCCTCGAGCTGCGCCGGGTCGGCCGTGACCGGCCAGATCCTTTCGCCCAGTTCAAGCACAATCTCAATGTCCTCTCCGAGCAGACGGCGCAGCAGCCTTGCGGCGTTCCCCACCAGATCGTTTATGTCGACCTGCTCGGGCCGCAGCGGTTGCCGCCGCGCGAACGCCAGCAGGCGGCGCGTCAAATCAGCGCCGTGCCAAGCCGCTTCCTGCGCCTCGCCGATAAGCTCTCGCAATTCCTCATCGCCGCCGCTGCGCCCGCGTGCCAGGTCGAGATTGCCGATAATGATGCCGAGGAGATTGTTGAAATCATGCGCCATGCCGCCGGTCAGGTTGCCGATCGCTTCCATCTTTTGGACCTGGCGCAGTTGATGCTCTATGTTGCGGTGTTCAGTTATGTCATGAACGGTGCCAAGGGCCTCGATCGGCTCGCCGGCTTCGTTGCGAAGGATTTCCCATTCACGATGAACGAGGCGCGTGCTGCCGTCCGGCCGGATGATCCGATACTCCAGCGGATCAGGGTGGATTCCTTTCGTCATCTGCTCGCGCGCCCTGATGACGAATTGTCGATCGTCAGGATGCATCAGCGCGAGCACATTATTGAAGGTCGGGACAAACTCGGCCGGAGACGCGCCGTAAATTCGATACGTCTCGTCCGACCATTCCCGATCACCGGTGCGTAAGTCGAGTGCATCGGTACCCATCTGGGCGAGGCGCTGCGCCCGTTCGAACTGCTCCAGCAGCTTGCGGTATTGCGCGCTGTGGCGACGCTGTTCTTCGTATAGCCGTGCAGCCTCGATGGCGGCCGCGGCAGCACTGGTGAACAGGTTCAGCCCCTTAATCTGCCCGAGCGAGAACGCCCGCTGGCGGCGCTTGCAACTCACGTTGAGCACGCCCATCAGCTCGCCGCGGGTCATGATCGGAATGGACACCGCAGACTGGATGTCGGCGCGAGGATAGTGCGCGTGAGGATAGGGATCGTGCGCGACGCTGCTGTCGAAAATCAGCGGCTCGCGGCGCGCCGCCACCGCACCCGCAATGCTCTCACCGACGGCCAGACGACAGCCGAGCAGGGTATCCCGGTTGTCACCGCGCACCGCCGCCACATAGAGGGAGCGGCCGTCGTCCGACAGCAGCATCAGCGATGCTTCGTCGCCGTCGAGCTGCGCGAGAGCGGCATCAACGATCTTGTCGAGCAGGATGTTCAGGTCGAGCGTGTGGGCGATGGTCAGAGTAAGTTCTTGGATCGCCACCGTGTTGCGCAGTTCGAGATTTTCGAGCCGCAGACGACGCACGCCGACGGCGCGCGACAGCACTGGGAGAATCTCGCGGATCTTGAAAGGCTTCAGAATATAGTCGAGCGCCCCTGCCTGCATGGCCTCGACCGCGGTGCGGATCGTGCCTTGACCGGTCATCACGATGGCGACGAGGTGCGGGTCGATCTTCAGCGCCGCCGTGAGCAGTGCGACGCCATCCATATCGGGCATCGACAGGTCGGTCAGCAGCAGATCGAAGGCTTCCGTCTGCAGCGCATCCAAAGCGGCCTGCGGCGCCGTGAAGCCGACGGTCTTGTACCCCCGCTCCCGCAGGGTGTCGCACAGCGCGCGCGTCAGCGCCGCTTCGTCATCGACAATCAGAACCCGAGCCAAAGGAGCGGTGTCCATGCGATCACCTCAGCTCGTTGGTTGACAGAATTGGCTCAACGCTTCGCGCAGCTCGCGCAGTCTTGGCGGCTTCGCGAGGACGCGATCGACATGCGGCGGGGTATCGTCATCTGCGACGAGCTGCCGGCCCCAACCGGTCAGCAGGATCACCGGCGTCGCGGGCGAAGCTTCCTTTACCGCAGCGGCGACGCGGCGTCCGTCGAGGTAGGGCATGCCGAGGTCGGTGATGACCGCGGCGAAAGGCTCGCCGCGGTCAAGACCGGCACGGAACGCGGCGAGGCCTTCTTCGCCGCCATTTGCCGTGACGATGACATGACCATCATTCTCCAGTGCATCGCGCAGCGATTTCGCCAGGATCGGGTCATCGTCGATGAGCAGTAGGCGCAGCTGCGCCAATGCCGGCATCGTCGCGGGTCGGGCGATCTCGGCCACGGCCGCGGGAGCGACGGGAAATATCAGGCGCACCGTGGTTCCGGCACCGGGCGCGCTGTCGATTTGGATGTCGGCGCCGTGTCGCCGCACAGTCCCGAACACCATCGCGAGGCCGAGGCCGGTGCCGCGCTCTCCCTTCGTCGTAAAGAACGGTTCGAGACAGCGCTGCCGCGCCTCCTCGCTCATGCCGATGCCGCTGTCGGCGACCTCGACGATGACGGATGCGGTGCCCGCTTCGGCTGCGAGGCAGGTGCGCAAGGCCAGCGTGCCGCCGTCGGGCATGGCATCCACCGCGTTCAGCACCAGGTTGGTCAATGCCTCGCGGATTTCGCTTTCGACCCCCATGATTTCGGGTAGGTCGGGCATCACTTCCGCCAGCGCCTGGATCGTGATGCCACCGTGCTGCGCCATGTCGCTCCAGCGGGCGCGCGTCAGGTCCAGCACCTGCTCGACCATGCGGTTCAATTGGACCGTAGCAAGGTCGAGTTGCGGCTCGCGCTGGCGGTAGAACTCGCGCATACGGGCGACGGTCTCGGTCACGTCCTCGACCGCGCGCTGGATGGTCTCGAGATAGCGGCGCGCCCGCTCGCTCAGATTGGCTTCGTCATCCAGCAAAGCTTCGGTGTAAAGCGACACTGGCGAAAGCGCGTTGTTGATGTCGTGCGCGATGCCGCTTGCCATCTGTCCCAGCGCACGCAGCCGCTCCTCCTGAAGCATCGCCTCCTGCGTCTGGCGCAGATCGTCATACGCCTGCTGCAACGCGCCGTGGAGTTGTGCCTGGCGTGCGGCAAGTGCGACGTGCTCGCTCAGTTGCCGCAGGAATTCACACTCGACGCTGGCGAAGGCGTGTGCCGCGTGCCGGGCCGCGACTAACACGCCGAATACCCTGCTCTCCGAGCGCAGCGGAGCGAGCACCAGCGAACGCAGTCCGCTCTTCGCAAGCCGCTCGGGGAATGGAAAGTGCACCTCACTGATGCTCGGCTCGTACACCAACTCGCCATCGATGCAGCATCTGAGCCCATTGTCGTCGATGCCGATTGCGGCGTTCTCGGCCATCATCAGCGCTTCGGCGAGCGCCTCGCTCTTGGCGCCGACGCAGGTAACCCGAAGACCATCAACCCCCGGGTCATGGACGCAGACGCAGCCGAAATCGATCGGCAGGCTGTCCTCAAGACTTCGAACAACTACCTGGAAAATGCTATGTAGATCCTGCCTTTCTCCGATTGCCCTGGTAATGTGATCCAGCAGGTGCAGGTGTTCGAGCTGTGCCTGAATTCTCTGCTCTGCTTGATTGCGCTCGGTGACGTCGCGGCCGACAAAGATATAATTCCGAGTTGCGTTTGACCAAATCCCCTTCCACCAGAACGTCGCCAGTCGTCCCTGCTTGGAGACATAGCGGCACTCGAAGCTCTGCGCGACTGCGGTGCGGCGAGCCTTGCGCATCTCGTCGCGGGTGCGGTCGAGATCCTCGTGATAGACAATCTCGGCGCCGCTGCGGCCGACCAGCTCGTCCGGCTCATAGCCGAGAAGCGCGGTTACACTCGGGCTGACGCGGACAAAGATCCCCACGGGATCAGCGATGACGATGAGATCGAGCGAGGTTTCGAAAAGCTGGCGATAGCGCGTTTCGCTCGCGCGCAGAGCTTCCTCAAACTGCTTGCGCTCCGTGACGTCCCGGATCGTGCCGATGACGAGCGTCTGCTCGGGCAACGCCAGAGGGCTGAGGCTCACGTCAACCGGAAATTGACTGCCGTCCCGACGGCGCGCGAATAATTCCATCGCGCCTGCGGCGGGCCGGTCCTGGCCGAGTCTATGGGCTTCTTCGCGCAACCGCAGCGGGATCAACGCCTCGACCGATTGCCCAAGCAACTCGGCACGCGAGTAGCCGAAGACACTCTCGGTTCGGGCGTTGACCATCGTGATCCGGTCAGCTTCATCGACGATCACCACGGAGTCGGGGGCGGCTTCCAGAAACGCCGCGGCGCGCTCCATTTGCGAGCGGATTTTCTGTTCTTCCGCCAAGGCAGCCCGCGTCTCGGCCACTTCGCGAGCCGCCTGCGCCTCCCTCGCCTCCATCTCCTTGCGCAGCAGCTCCTCGCGAACCAGCCGGTTCTCGTCCTCGAACTGCTTGCGTCGCAGTTGCGCGAGGAGGCGCGCGCGCAGCACCTCGAAATCGCTCGATTTCGCGATGTAGTCGTCGGCGCCGGCGCCGAAGCCGCGGATCATCGCCTCGCGGTCTTCGAGCGAGGTCAGCATAATGATCGGCGTGTCGCGCATTTCCGGTGCGGCCTTGATGCAGCGGCAGGCTTCCTCACCGCCGATCCCGGGCATCAATAGGTCCAACAGGATGCAATCAACCGGCTGTACTGCCAGGAGTTCGAGCGCCTGTTCGCCTGAGCGCGCCGGCACGACCTCGTATCCAGCGCCGCGCAATGCATCGGCCAGCGCGTGCAGGTAGGTGTCGCTATCGTCGACCGTCAGGATGCGCTTCGGCGCATGCAGGCTGGCGGCGACGCGGCGCTGTTGCCCGGTACCGGCGCTGCGCAGCACGGCGGAGAGCCGGGCGAGAACGACGCTGGTATCCTCCTCCTTGCGGACGAAGGCGTCGGCGCCGGAATCGAGGGCCCGCAGTTCCGCGCCAGCATCCTGCGAGCCGGTCAGCAACAGGCAAGGCGTGTTGCGCAATGCCGCATCCAAACGGAGCCGGCGAATGACCGACGCACCGTCAGCTCCGGGCAGCACGCCGTCGACGATGACCGCGCTCGGACGCTCACGCGCCGCCGCCTGCAATCCCTCTTCCCCGTTGCCGGCGATCACGACACGAAAGGATGCAGCTTCGAGCACTTCTCGCAACGCCTCGCGGAAAGTGACGCTATCGTCGATGACGAGAATGGTGTCGCGGTCGGGAACAGCGGCAGCGCCAGCGGTGCGATCAATCAACTCGCGCGCGCGAGCGATCAAAAAAGAGGGTTCGTACGGCTTGCCGACGTATTCGTCGGCGCCGGTCGCGATGCCGCGGACGCGGTCGGCGACCTCGGCCTCGGTGGACAACAGCATGACCGGCGTCGCCCGGGTTGCCGGGTTCTCGCGGATCTCGCGCAGGAAATCGACGCCGTCGCCATCGGGTAGCAACACGTCAAGAACGATGAGCGCGAACGCGCCGCCGGCGAGCGCGTCGCGGGCTTCCGCGACCGTTGCGCACGCGGTGCTGGCAAGGCCGGCAGTGCCGAGCGTTGCCATCAGGTCCATGCGGACCGTCAGGCTGTCGTCGACGATCAACACGGCGTCGCTCATGCTCGACCCGCGACCGGTGCGACAGCCAGCAGACCCAATGCCGGGCCGATCTCGTTGAGCGGCAAAATGCGTTCCGCCGCTCCCAGAGCCGCGGCTTCGCGCGGCATGCCGTAGACGACCGAACTTGCCTCGTCCTGCGCGATCGTCACGCCGCCGGCCCGGCGAATCGCGAGCAGCCCGGCGGCGCCGTCGCGCCCCATTCCGGTCAACACCGCCGCCGCCGCATCACCGCCATATTCGCGCGCCGCGGATTCGAACAGCACATCGACCGATGGGCGGCAGCTATGCCGCTCGGGATCACACGTCAGGCGGAAGCGGCCATCGCGGACGATGAGGTGGCGGCCCGGCGGCGCCATGACGACCCGGCCGCCGGCGGCGGCGACCGGATCGCCGTCCGCCGGGTAAGCGACCCGCAGGCTCGTCTGCCCGTCGAGCCACTCGGCAAAGGCGTCCCCGAAGGGCTCGTTGATATGCAGCACGAACAGGATCGGCTGTCGGATGGCAGCGGGCATGCCCCGCAACACCTCGACGATCGCAGCCGGGCCGCCGGTCGAGGCGCCGATCGCGATGACGGCAGCTTGCCGCTTGGTCAGTGTCGCCGGCGGCGTAGCCGCGCTGCGATGAAGCCCGGCGAGGCGCAGGCGCGGATGCGTGATGACGGGAATCCGCGCGATCAGCTTTACCTTGGCGACAAAGGCGCGCTGCCATGCGCCCTCAGGCTCGCTGCCGGTCGGCTTTTCAAGCACATCGACCGCGCCGGCGGCGAGCGCGTCATAGGTCTTGAACAGCTCGCCGCGGTTAAACGACGCGGAGACGACCAGGATCGGCGTGGGACAATGCGCCATGATGTATTCGGTCGCGGCCAGACCGTTCATGACCGGCAGCATCATGTCGATCGTCACGACGTCCGGTCGCAAGGTCCGACACAGCTCGATTGCCGCTCTGCCGTCGGCCGCCGCGCCGGCCAGCTCGATCTCGGGGTCGGCGGCGAGCAGCGCGCACAGGTGCCGGCGCACCGTCAGCGAATCCTCGACGACGAGGACGCGGGTTTTCTTTGTCATCGAGTGACCTGCGACCGGATTGTCGCGAGCAACTCGGCCTGATCGAATTCACCCTTGACGATGTAGCCGCAGGCGCCGACCTCCTCGCCGCGGCGCCGGTCTTCGGGCGCCGCCCGCGAGGTGACCAGCACGGCCGGCACGTCGCGCAGCACGGCGTCACTGCGCGTGCGCTCAATGAACGCGAAGCCGTCCATGCCCGGCATCTCGACATCGACAAGAAACAGCGCGTATCGCCGGTGCCGCGCGATTTCCAGCGCCTCTTCGGCCGACACTGCGAGGTCGACCTCGTACCCGGCCGATTCGAGGATGCTCTGTTCGAGCATGCGCGTGGTCAGCGAGTCGTCGATGACCAGGATTGGCTGGCGCTGCGGCTCAGGTTCGGCTTCCGCGGCGTCCCGGCGCCGGGCCTCGGCGATCAGCGCCTCCGGGCTCAGGACCAGTTGCGGGTTACCCTCGGCATCGAGCGATGCGCCGGCTACGATCGCCGCCGTCGGCGCCAGCGGCGGCAGCGGGCGCGCAACCACCCGCGCGGTGCCGAGCAGGCGGCTGACGCCGACGGCCGCCGTGCCGGTCGGTCCGCTGACGACGATAGCCGGCCATTTTCGGTCTGGCCGCAGCCGCTCGCCGGCGAAAACGCGCGACAGCCAAAGAAACGGGATCGCCGTCTGTTCATAAAGAACCGCTGCGCCGGAGGCAGCATGCGAAATCGCGTTCCTGCCGAGCAGCAACGTGCCGCGCACCGCGTCAAGCGGCACCGCGGCGATCGTCCCACCCGCCTCGACGATCAGCGCCTCGATCGACGCCATCGCCAGCGGCAAGGCCAACTCGAAGGCGGTGCCGCGGCCGGCCTCGGTCGTCACCGCGACGGTGCCCCCGAGACGCGCCGCGGCCGCCCGTACGACATCGAGGCCAATGCCGCGGCCGGCGATTTCGCTGACCCCGGCGGCGGTGCTGATGCCGCCCCGCAGTAACAAGTTCATCAGCTCCCGCGCGCCGAGCCCGGCCACGCTGTCGGCGCCCGCGCCGCGGCGCAGCGCGGCGCGGCGCACCGCTTCGAGATTGACCCCCGCGCCGTCATCCCGGCAGGTGACCACGATGCGGTCGCCGCGCCGAATGACGTCAAGCGCAAGGTGGCCTGCCGCCGGTTTGCCGGCCGCCCGCCGGATGGCTGGGCTTTCGATGCCGTGCGCGACCGCGTTGCGGACGATCTGCACCAGCGCGCGCTGGGCGGTCACGATAACGTCGGCGTCGAGTCTGATGTCGCCGCCGGTCGCCTCAAAAACTACCTCCTTCGACACCGCCTGCGCGGTGTCACGGACGGTGCGTTCGAGAGCCGGAAACAGCGTCGCGGCACCGACCAGACGAACCTGCTCAGCGGCGTCGTGCAACTGGCGCAGCTCCCGGTGCATCTGCTCGACCGTCGCGCCGAGCCGGCGTTCCGCCTCGCTCACGGAGCGCCGCAGATCTTCGACCAGGCGGTAGGTCTTATCGCCGGCCGCGCCGCCCGGCCGAGCGAGCTGCGTGACGACGAGGTCGGCAATCGTGTGAGTCTGTTCAATCGAATGCTGCGTCGCGCGCAATCGGTTGAGGAGGGCGTGCGTCTCGGCGATGCCGTCGAGCAGCGCATCGATCTCCGCGATGTCGGTGCGCACCGAACGGATAGCGTTGTCATCCGCCGCGTCCGATGACACGACGGGCTCGAGATGGCTCACCGCAGCTGGGGTCTGCCCGCTCGCCTCGAGCGCTCGCACATGGCCGGTAATCGCGTCGAGCTGCTGCAGCAGCATGTCGAGCCCGTCCCGCGGCACCGCAGCGGCGCCGTCGCGGAACGGCGTCAGCAACCCCTCGATTGCATGTGCCGCATCGGCGATTGCGGTTTGCTTGACGACGCGCGCGGCGCCCTTCAGCGTGTGCGCCAGGCGCAGCAGCCGCTGCACCTGCCCGGCCTCGCCGTTCTTCTCCAACCCGAGCGCCGCCGCGCCAAACTGATCGAGGATCTCGCGCGCTTCAAGCCGGAAGTATCGGTAAGGATCGTCGGCCATTGCTAAACCGCGGCGCGATGCGGCGGCCCGATATGCGCGGCCTCAACGCGCTGCGGCCGAATGATGCGGGCCAGATCGGTCGACAGATGCGCCAGTTCCGAGGCTGTCTGCAAGGTTTGTCCGGCGCCCGCCTCGGTTTCGCGCGACGCCTGGGCGGCATTGCCAATCGCCACGTTGACCTGCTCGACGGCCGTCGTTTGCTGCTTGGTGGACAGCTCGATTTCGCGCGCGGCATCGGTCGTCGTCGTCACCAGTTCGGCAATGCGGCGGAAATCCTCGACCACCCGGGTGAATTGCTGGGCCCCGGAATCGACCGCTTTCGACCCGGTCTCGGTGGCCATGACGGTCGTGTTGACAGCGCTGCGAACATCGTCGATCAGCCCGCGGATTTCCTTTGTCGAACTGCCGACGCGGTCGGCCAGCTTGCGGATCTCGTCGGCGACGACCGCGAACCGCTTGCCGCTGTCGCCCGCGCCGGCGGCCTCAATCGTCGCATTGATCGCCAGGATGTTTGTCTGTTCAGCCAGTTCCGACACGATATCGAGCACAGTGCCGATCTGCTGCGACTTGTTGCCGAGTTCGAGCATGTGGGCGACGATCTGATCGACCTGTCGGCGGATGTCGCCCATCGCGTTCTGTGCGACTTCGACGCCGTCCTGGCCGGAACGCGCACCGCTTGCGGTCTGCTCGGCGATCTGGGCGACGCGCTGCGCGCTCTCGGCGATCTGGCGCGAGGTTGCCAAGAGTTCGGTGGTCGTTGTCGTGATCTCGCTCATCGATGTCGCCTGCTCGCGCGAACCGGTTGCCTGCTGGTTGGCGGCGGCCTGCAGCTCCGACGACGAACTCTGCACGTGCCCGACCGCACTGCCGATCTGCCGCGTCAGCGAGACCGTGATCAGCCAGCCGATGGCAGTGATCGCTGCCAGCCCGGCCACCGCGCCCCACAGGATGATCGCGAGCGTCCATTGCGCGCTCGCCCTGACTTGCGCCTCGCGTTGCTGGAGAATTCCCGCCTCCCGCTGGTCTTCTTGAGCGACGAGCGCACGCAGATGATCCATCAGCGTCTTGCCTTTGTTGGTTGTGACGATCTGCAGCGCCGCATCGAGCCCGCCGGTGCGGCGCAAATTGATCGTCTGGTCGAGTAGCGCCAGTTTCCCCGTCAGCGTCTTTTCCATCGCCGCCAGGCCGCTCCGCTGGATGGTGTTGCCGGCGACGAGGCGATGCAGGACGTCGCGATCAGCGGTGAGGGCGGTGCGCGCTGTCTGATAGGGCGCCAGATAGGAATCTTCGCCGGTCAGGAGGTAGCCGCGCTGGCCGGTCTCGGCATCCTTTGCGTCGGACAGCAGCCGTACGAATGCGGCCCGCACCTCGTAGGAATGCGTCGCCGCATCGTCGTTTTCGATCAATACCTCGGTCGTCCGGTAGCCGACCACCGCGACGCCAAGGAAGATCAATCCGGCCAAACCGTAACCGGCCGCCAGCTTCCTGCCAAATGTCCAGCTACCAAACATCGCTTAGCGTCCCTCTGCTGACGGCTGCAAGGAAATCAGCCGCTTTATCGCGTCAATGATCGATGGAAGATCCACGATCGGGTGCGCCACCCCTTCTGTCGTGCGCGCGAACTCGCGCACGTAGCGGTACGGCTGCTCACCGGTCTCGTTGGGAATCACGGCATCACGCGCCACTCGCAGGTGGCGGTCGACGGCGGTAATCGCGAATGCAACCGGTTCACTCGCCGCCGTCGCGAGCCAGCGGATCGCTTCCGCCGGCGGATGGCCGAGCAGCGTCGCGAGGTCGTAGACCGGCACGATGGCGCCGCGAAACCCGGCAAGGCCGCGCAACGCGGGTATGCTGCCGGGTAGCGGTGTGATCCGGCGAAGCGGATGGAGAGCGGCGATCTCCGACAGACGGAGAGCATAGGGTTCCGTGCCGATCCGGATCGCCAGGAGGTCTTCGGCCGATGGCGGATTGGGCAGCCGCGTCTCGGCAAACGATCGGTCGAACGCGTCGCGCATCGCCGCGGCGCGCTCCGTGAGCGAGGCGACGCTCCCGGTCATTGGTTGCCACCGCTGTCGCGCAGCGCTGCCGCGCACAGCGAGATCAGGCCGGTACGCCCGAAACCGCCGCCGAACATCGAGAGGCGCTGCGGATCTTCGCGCCGCAGCAACACCAGCGCCTGCCCAAGTTCCCGCCGTGCCGCGTCGCGGTCACCGGATCGCCGTATCAGCAACCCCAGATGCAGCCGCGGCATCGCGAACGAGCCATCCAAGTAGATCGCGATGCGGTCATGTTCGGCGGCGCTTGCTGCCTCTCCGACGGCCTCGCGACACAAGGCCAGGACGTAATGGGCGCCGGCGTTGAGACCGGCGATCGACAGGAGCCGCCGGCAAGTCTCTTCCGCCGCAACGGGCTGTCCGCCATGCGCCAGGATTGTCGCGGTCAACAGCAGCACGTCGGGATCGTTCGCTGAGGCCGGCGGCAACCTGCTGACGAGCGCTAATGCGTCTGAAAATCGCTCGCCCCGCAGCAGATCGAGCGCAGCGGCCAGATCCCAATGCCCGGTGGCTGGCGGCGCCGACGGCCCCGCCACCGGCATTGCAGCTACCAGCGCGGCGACGCGATCGCTGGCGCCGCGGATCGTCTCCATCCAGTCCCCATCAGGTCTCCCCGAGTGGGGAGCGGCCGCAGGCGGCGCAACTGCGTTTGGCGGTTCTCGATGCAGCGAGATTGCCGCCGGCGCGTCGTCTTTGCGCCGGTAATAAAAGGTTTCGTGCGATTGCTGGAGTTCGAAATCGTCAGACAAGCCCCGCAGTGTCTCGGCGTAACCGAGAAACAGATAGCCGCCGGGACGCAGCGACCGCGCAAACCGCGCCAGCAAAGCGCGGGCCTGGTCAGGTGTGAAATACATGATGACGTTGCGACAAAAGACGACATCGAATGATTGCGGCTGCCATAATGCTGCATCATCACGGGCCAGGTTGCGGTTCTCGAAATGAACGAGGGCGCGGGCAGGCTCCGCAAGAATAAGTTCGCGGCCCGAAGGTCGGAACCATCTCCGCCGTATGTCGGCGGGCGTCTCGCGCAGCGCCCACGGCGAATAGCGGGCGCGGGCGGCCCTCGCCAATGCGGCCGGGTTGAGGTCGACGGCGCGGATCTCGACGCGCCCGTTCGGATCAGGAAACGCGTCATGCAGAGCGATCGCCAGCGAATACGCCTCCTCGCCGGAAGCGCACCCGGCCGATAAAACCGTCAGCCTGTTGTTGTTCGCCGCCGCTCGCATCCTTGCCGGCGCGACGATGTCGACGAGGGCGCGGAACTGTTCGCTATTGCGGAAAAAATATGTTTCGCTAACGGTCAATTCCTCGGCCAGCGCTGCCGGCTCTGCGGGCAGCATCCCGGCGGTGAGGGCGCACAGGTAATGCGGTGCCGGCATATCGAGCCGTGCGAGGCGGCGCTGCAACACTGTGCCGAGAAAGCCGATCCGGGCGTCGTCGAACTGGAGACCTAGACGTTGGGCGATCGCAGTGCGGAAGCACCGAACATTGCCCTGGCCGGCACCGACGCTCATCGCGGCGCCTCGGTCCCGTTCAATTCGGCGAGCAGACGCGGCGGAACAAGTCGCGCGGTGTTGAGCACCAGCAGCAATTCGCCGTCGCGGGCGCGGATTGCCGCCACAACATCGTCGGCGCTGTTCTTCAGCAGCGGCGGCAGCGGCGCCAACGTATCCTCGGCAATCCGCCGCAGGCCGATGACCTGATCGACCGCAAGGGCGACCAGACGGCCGCCGACATCGATGGCTACGAAATACGGGGCACGAGCAGTTGCCGCGCTCAGCAGGCAGCCGGCATCAAGGACCGGGACCGGGGTTCCACGGATGATCGACAAACCCAACACGAATGAGGGCATCCCGGAAAGCGGATCGATTGCCAGGCGGCGCATGACCTCCAGCACGCGAGCCGCCGGGATCGCGCAGTGCAGGTCCGCGACCCGGCAGAGCAGCACCGGGGTCGCGAGGTCCGCTCGGCGCTTATACGCGTCGGGCGTCACAGATACCCTCCTCCAGACAATTGCACGGGGTCAAAGGACACGTTTAAGAGGAGGAATGATAATTTGATCTACTCAACATGGCAATCATGATGGAAGCCCATCCGTCGCATCGCGTGCGGGATGTCGCGTCAGCGCGTCTTCGGAAGACAGAAATGGACGCGTCAGGCGCGTTGCCGATCGGCGGCCATGTGAATGATCGAACGACTAATTTGCGCCGGCCGGACACATCCGAGAGAGCAGTGCGCCTGTGCGTCGCACGGGTATTGTCCAGCCGCTAACAAAAACTCGCAATTCTCGTTCCGGAGCGATCAAGCATGCGCCGCGGCGCCGGCATCGCACTCGCCGCCGGGTCGCTGAAGCGCCACGATGGCCTGCGCATCGCGACGCAGGCGCTCGATTTCGTCGCACGAGAAGGCTAGCTAGGGCTCAGGCTCAGCGCTGCCCCTATGCCGACCGGCGTTGCGCCGAGGTCATCCCCGAGCAGCGCGAGATCGCCCCGCGACGCGAGGTCGCCTGTCACTATCCGCTGCCGTGTAGGGCCGCTCGACCGTGCAGGAGTGGTTACTCCGCCGCCGGCTTGATCGACGGCGCTTCAAGGGGTACCTGAGCCGCGGTCAGGAAGCGCCGCCGCCGCTCGGCCTGCTCGGGCGTCAGCTGGTTCTCGGCGATGTTGCGGCCGAGCGCGACAAAGGTCGGGATCTGGTCGTCGGCGAGGGGCGGCATCGTCGCCTTCCGTGCCATCGCCGCCTCGATGAAGGGCGCCAGTTCCTCCGCCTTGCGCGTGGCGCGCGCCGCTTCGCGCGCGACAAATTCGGGCCGCACCTCGCGTGCGAACAACTCAAGCGACTGGCAAATGTGCTCGTGCCGGTTGCGGCCGCCCTGCTGAATAAACGCAACTTGATCGACGCCCGCCTCCTCAAAGCTCTTGAGATGAGCGCGCAACTGCTCGGGCGTGCCGATGCCCCGAGCGGGTCCGGCGTCAGGAAGGCTGGCCCGCGCCTGTTCGTAGGCGGCCCAGATATCGCTACGGCCCGGCTTGTGCTCGCCGAAGATGTAATGATGGGCGAGCGCATAGCCGAAGAATTTGAACCCGTCCTCGCCGCGACGCCGTGCCTCCGCCTCATCCGGGTGGACCGAGAAGCCGGTCACCATCGCGATATTGGCGTTCACCAAATGGCCGATCGGCACGCATTCGGTTTTGAGGATGTGGTAGTAGTCATCGACCCATTGCTTCGCCTCGGCTGGATCGACAAAGGCGAACGTCAATGCGCCGATACCCAGCCGCGCCGCGAGCTTTATGGTCTCGCGGTTGGAGCAGGCGACCCACACCGGCGGATGTGGTTTCTGCAACGGCTTCGGTACGACATTGCGGCATGGCATCGAGAAATAGCGGCCCTCGAAACCGGGATAGGGCGCCATCACCATCATGTTGAGGCATTGTTCGAGTGCCTCCCGCCAAGCCGCGCGCTTCTCCGTGACCGCAACGCGATAGCCGCCCAGTTCCAGGATCGAGGCGGATTCGCCGGTGCCGAATTCGACCCTGCCGTCGGAGACGAGGTCGAGCGCGGCGATGCGTTCGGCGACCCGCGCCGGGTGGTTGTAGCCCGGTGGCATCAGCACGATACCATGACCGAGCCTGATCGATTTAGTCCGCTGCGAGCACGCCGCCAGAAACACTTCCGGGGCCGAGGAATGCGAGTATTCCTCGAGAAAATGATGCTCGACTTCCCAGGCGTAATCGATGCCGAGGCGGTCGGCGAGTTCAACCTGCTCCAGTGCTTCCCGGTAGATGCGGTGCTCCGAATCGGCGTCCCACGGGCGGGGGATCTGATGTTCGTAAAAGATGCCGAATTTCATGACGATTGCCGCTCCTGCGGCGCCGGGCCGAGTTTGCGATAGGCGGCGAGAAAACTCTCGACCCGCGCTTCCAGCGGCGGGCGCATATGCGGATGGGTGAAGACGTAAAGTTCGTTGTCGCGGATCGCCGCCAGCGTCAGCGCCGCGACGGCGCTCGGCTCCATACCGGTGCGGACGAGTTCGGCGATGTGCTGATCGATGAGGCCGGGCCGGGCAGCCGGCGGCTCACCGTATTCCTTCGGCCAGTTGCGCCGGCTCTCGGTGATGCGGGTCCTGACCCAGCCCGGGCACAGCACACTGACCCCAATCCCCTGCGGCGCCAGTTCGGCGCGCAATGCTTCGGAGAGGCCGACCACGGCGAACTTCGTTGCCGTGTACGGGCCGAACCCGGTGCCCGGCAGAAAGCCCGCCATCGACGCGGTGTTGACGATGTGCCCGCCCTCGCCGTGGCTCACCAGATGCGGCAGGAACGCGCGCACGCCATGCACGACGCCCATCAGATTGATGTCGATGACCCAGCGCCAGTCCTGGAGCGAGATGCTATCGGCACCCGAACGGCCGCCGACCCCGGCATTGTTGCAGACGATGTGGACCTTGCCGAAGGCGTCGATCGCCGCCTGGGCGGCGCGCTCCACTGCCTGGTAATCGCGCACGTCGCAGATGATGCCCCGCACTTCCGCAAGGTTCTCGCCCTGGAGGCTCGCGACCGCCTCGGCCAGCGCCCGCTCCTCGATGTCGGCCAGCATCACCCGCGCCCCTGCCTCGGCCAACGCGCGGCCGAGAGCAAGGCCGATGCCGCTGGCGCCGCCGGTGACGAAGGCCGCCTTGCCGTGAAAATCCAGCATCGCGCAGCGCCCCCGAATTTGCGAAATGATTGGTCCTGCCAAGATTCACAACACACCCGATCGAGGAGTGCAATTGCGGAGGCAACCTGCAAGCCCGCCGGATCGGCCTGTGCGCCGGCGCCAGAGGTCTACCCGCCAAACTCGCGGCGCAGCGGGCTGAGGTCGGCGGCCCGCCCCTTCATGCAAAAGAGAAGCGAGGGCTGCTCGGTTGGGCCAAGCCGAGCCGCCGGCACGGAGGGCAAGCCGCGACGACCTCGACCGCCGGGTTGTCGCGGTAGACGACGTTGAAGTTATGGAAGTCGCGCCCGGCAGCGCCAAGAATCACAATACGGCGTCGGTCGCATTACGGTCAGTGCTCCCATCGCCGCGTCTGCATCGCGTGGCGGACGCGCGCTTCGGCAAAATCATTGGCCGCGGCGCGCGGCAACACGCGCTGCTCGGCAACGCGGTCGAGCACGGCGCGGGTATTGGCGCGGATTTTCTCGTCGATCGCGGCAAACGCGGCCGCCTCGCTGCCGCCGTGGTACTCGACCGCGGCGCAGATGACGCCGCCGGCATTGGCGATGAAGTCCGGCAACACGAGCACGCCGCGCGCCGCGAGCGCCGCCTCGGCTTCGACGGTGCAAGGAATGTTGGCACCCTGCGCGACGAGCTTTGTGTGCAGCCGCGCGACGTTATCGGCGCGGATCACGTCGGGCCGCGCCGCCGGTATCCAGATGTCGCAGGGCACGTCGATGATCGCGTCGCCGCCCAGGTGGCGGCCGTGTGGATGGTCGCGCAACGCGCCGCCCTGCTGCTTCAGCGCGATCAGCGCCGCAATGTCGAGGCCGTTGTCGTCGGCGAGCGTGCCGCCGGTGTCGCTGGCGGCGACCAGCACTGCGCCCTTCTTGGCGAGAAAGCGCGCGGCATGCTTGCCGACCGAGCCGAACCCCTGGATCGCCATCCGCGCGCCGGCGAGCGACAGGCCGATATGGCCCGCCGCCACCTCGACCGCGGCGGTGAGGCCGAAACCGGTCGCGCCGATCTCGTCGAGCGGGATGCCGCCCCTCTCGCGCGGCAAGCCGACCGCCCGACCGGTCTCGTCATGCACCCAGCCCATCGCCAATTCGTCGGTGCCCATATCGGGGCCGGGGATGTAATCGACCAGGTCCGCCATTGCGGCTGCGAAGGCGCGGATCAGGCGTTCCTTGTCGGCGAGCGGCATTTTCGGGTCGGCAACGACGACCGATTTGCCGCCGCCATGCGGCAGGCCAGCGGCGGCGTTCTTCAGCGTCATGGCGCGGGCGAGGCGAAAGGCCTCCTCGGCGCCGACATCGGGCGCCATGCGCACGCCACCGATCGCGGCGCCGCAGGCGATGTTATCGATCGCGACGACCGCTTTCAGCCCGAGCTTCGGGCGCCAGATATGGACAATCTTCAACGGCCCGAGATCGTCGGCGAAGCGGAACGGGTCAGCCATGGCGCTCTCCAGCGCTCTGCGTGGCGCGGGCGAGATAGGCGACCGCGCCGTCACGCGTGCGCAACTCGCCGTAATCGGCCTCGGGAATATCGATCCCGGTGCGCTCATGCAGCGCCACGACAAAATTCATGAAGTCCATCGAATCGAGATCGAGTTCTTCCCGCAAGTCGGCGTCGCCCGCGAGCGTTGCCGGGTCGGCTTCCGGGGCAAGATCGCTGAGAATTTCGAAGATCAGGATTTTGCTGTCGGTTTCCGTCATAGCGTTGCCGGCTCCTGCAGCAGGTGCTCGATGGTGCTTAAGAGGCGGGCGCCGATATGGCCGTCGGTGACGCGGTGATCGGCGGCGAGGCTGACCGTCACGACCGGCCGCGCGACGACCGCGCCGTCCACGACCCACGGCCGCGTCAGGATCGTGCCGAAGCCGATGATCGCGACCTGCGGCGGGTAGATGATCGCAGTGACGCTTTCGGCGCCGCGCTCGCCGAGGCTGGTGACCGTGACCGTCGGCGACGACAGTTCGGAGGCGCGCAGGCCGCCGCTGCGGGCGCGCTGCACGAGGTCGCGCATCGCCGCCATCAGGTCAGCCAGCGGGCGCTGGTCGGCGTCACGAATCGCCGGCGCCACGAGGCCGCCGCCGCGCAGCGAGATCGCCCAGCCGGCATGGATGCCGTCGCCTTGCCGGAAGACACCATCGGTGCAAGTGCCATTGAGCTGCGGCACCTCGCGCAGCGCCAGCGCGCTTGCCTTCAGCAGCAGCGCCGCCGGCAAGAGGCGCTGCGGCACCGCCTGCGCCGCGTTGAAATGTTCGAGCCAGGCGAGTGCCGCACCAAGATCGATCGTGTGGCTCAAGTAATAGTGCGGGATCTCGCGCTTGGCGCGCACCATCGCCGCGGCGATCGCCTTGCGCATCTCAGCGGGATCGAACCCGGCGCGGGGTTTCGGGGCGGCCGGTGCAGGCGGCGCTGCCGGGGCCGCAGCTTCGACATCGGCGAGCGTCACCGACCCGTCGACGCCGGTGCCTTTCAGCGCCGTCGCATCGATCCCGAGTTCGGCGGCGCGACGGCGCGCCACCGGCGTGATCTTGACGGCAGCGGAAGGGGCCGCCGCAGACGGCGGTGCCGCCGTAATCAGCGGCGGCGCAGAGGGTTTCGGCGGCGGGATCGTTGGCGGCTTTGGAATTGGCGGAGCTGCGGCCGCGCGCGGTCCAGCCCCGCCGCCGACATACGCCAAGACGGAGCCGACCGGCACCTCGGTGCCAACCGGTACGAATTCAGAGATGACGCCCTCCTCGAAAATCTCGACTTCAATGGCGCCCTTCTGGGTCTCGACGACTGCGACGACATCGCCGCGCTTGACCCGATCTCCGGGCTTGACCAGCCATTCGGCGAGCGTGCCGGATTCCATGTCGGCGCCGAGCGCCGGCATGCGGAACTCGCTCATGTCGGCCGCACCAGGCTGCGCGCAGCGGCAGCGATGTCGGCCGGCTGCGGCAGCGCGGCGTCTTCGAGGTGCGGCGCATACGGCATCGGCACCTCGCGGCCGCACACCCGGCGCAGCGGCGCATCGAGGTCGAAGAAACCCTGTTCGGCGATGCGCATGCCGATCTCGGCCGACAGCGAGCCGCTCCTCCAGCCCTCATCGACGATGACGACGCGGCGCGTCTTGACGACCGAAGCGAGGATTGTCGGCGTATCGAGCGGGCGCAGCACACGCAGATCGATGACCTCGGCATCGACGCCTTCGCCGGCCAACTGTTCGGCCGCCGCAAGCGCCTTCACGAGGCCATTGCCATAGCCGATCAGAGTCACGCCGCTGCCGGCGCGGCGGATTTTCGCATGTGCGATATCGACCGCGGTCACCGCCGGGTCGAGCGGCGCCTCGACGTTGTAGAGCATGATGTGCTCGAAAATCAGCACCGGGTTGGGGTCGACGAGCGCCGCCGCCAGCATCCAGCGCGCATCTTCGACCGTGGCCGGCGCCAGCACCCGCAAGCCTGGGATGTGGGCGTACCAGCCTTCGAGGCTATGGGAATGCTGCGCCGCGACGCGCCGGCCGCCGCCGGTCGCGATGCGAATGACCAGCGGCACTGCGAACTGGCCGCCCGACATGTGCGGGATCGTCGCCGCGTTGTTGACGATCTGGTCGAGCGCCAGCAGGCTGAAATTGACCGTCATGATCTCGACGATCGGTCGCATGCCGGCCATCGCCGCGCCGATGCCGGCGCCGACATAGGCGCTTTCCGACAATGGCGTGTCGCGAATGCGCTCCTCGCCGAATTCCTCCAGCAGACCTTTCGTCACGGCATAGCAGCCGCCGTAGCGGCCGATATCCTCGCCCATCAGAAACGTGCGCGGATCGGCCTTGAGCGCGTCGCGCAGCGCCTGCTTGCAAGCCTCGCGATAGGTCAGCGTCGCCGCGGCTTCGCTCATGCCGGAACCTCGGTCATCATGACGAATCGCTCAAGTTCCTCGACCGGCTCCGGCGTTCCCGCTTCGGCGAAGGCAACGGCGGCACCGATCTCGGCATCGGCCTCGGTTTCAATCTGGCGGATGTCGTCGTCTTGAAGCAGGCCGTTGTCGCGCAGCCAGCTCTGAAAGCGGACGATCGGCCCCTTTTTGCGCCAGGTCTCGACCTCTTCCCGCGTGCGGTATTGCTGGGCGTCATACATCGAGTGGGCGCGGAACCGGTAGGTGCGGCATTCGAGAAAATGCGGGCCGTTGCCGGCGCGGATCTGCGCGACGGCATGGCGGGCGGCAGCCTCGACCGCAATGATATCCATGCCGTCAACTGAAGCGGCTGCGATGCGGTAGGAGCTGGCCTTGCGCCCGAGGTCGGTCTCTGCTTCGGCGCGTTCCAGCGCCATCCCCATGCTGTAAAGGTTGTTCTCGCACACGAACAGCACCGGCAATTGCCAGATGGCCGCAAGATTGAGGCTCTCGTGAAACTCGCCCTCATCGACCGCGCCGTCGCCGAAGAAGCAGGCAGTGACCGAATTGCGACCGGCCATCTTGTCGGCGAGCGCGACGCCGACCGCGAGCGGCAGGCCGCCGCCGACGATCGCATTGCCGCCGTAAAAACGGGATTTGCGGTCGAAAATGTGCATCGAGCCGCCGCGGCCGCGGCAGCAGCCTTCCTGTTTGCCGAGCATCTCGGCCATCAGGCGGTCCATGCCGATACCGCGGGCGATCGCCTGGCCATGCTCGCGATAGGTCGCGACGATCGCGTCCCCGGGGCCGAGTGTCTCGATGACGCCGACCGACACCGCCTCCTCGCCGTCATAGAGATGCAGAAAGCCGAGGATCTTCTGCGCCTGGTAGAGCTCGACGCATTTCGCCTCGAAACGGCGGATGCGGATCATCTGCCGCAACAGGTGATGCAGATAGGCTCGATCGAGACGGACTTTGTCAGTCATCATACGGTGATCATTGGCTGGCCGCATGCCGCCGCGCGTTGATGTAGCGCAATAGAGCGAGCCGGGGCGTCACCCGTCACCCAGCGCGATCGTCATCGTTCGTCGCTTTCCAGCGTCGACAGGTCGCCCTCCGGCAGGCCCAGCTCACGCGCCCTCAACAATCGGCGCATGATCTTGCCGCTGCGGGTCTTCGGCAGGTTGTCGCGGAACGCGATCTCCTTCGGCGCCACCACAGCGCCGAGCCGCTTCCGCGCGTGTCCCAATAAGTCGCGGCGCAGCGCTTGCGAAGCGGCATAGCCGGGATTGAGCGCGACAAATGCCTTGACGATCTCGCCGGCCATCGGATCGGGCTTGCCGATGACGCCGGCCTCGGCAACTGCCGGATGCTCCAATAGCGCGCTTTCAACTTCGAACGGGCCGATCAGGTGGCCGGAGGATTTGATCACATCGTCGGCGCGACCGACGAACCAGAAATATCCGTCACCGTCGCGCTTCGCGAGATCGCCGGTCAAATACCATGGGCCGGCGAAGCACTTGCGATAGCGCTCATCCTCGTGCAGGTAGCCGCGCATCATCGATGGCCAGCCCGCTTTCAGCGCCAGTTCGCCCTCGACCATCGGCCGATCGACAACGCTGACCGACCCATCGGGCTGGCGCTCGACGATCGCCGCCTCGATGCCGGGTAGCGGCAGTCCCATCGATCCCGGCTTCACCGGCAACGCCAGGTAGTTGGCGATCATGATGCCGCCGGTCTCGGTCTGCCACCAATTGTCGTGGAACGGTCGGCCGAATGCGTCCTCGCTCCACACCACTGCTTCCGGATTGAGCGGCTCGCCGACGCTCGCCATGAAGCGCAGCGCACCGAGGTCGTAGCCGCGCACCGCCGCGGCGCCGAGCTTCATCATCATGCGGATCGCGGTCGGCGCGGTATACCAGACCGTGACCCGCTCATTTGCGAGGATGCCGTACCAGGTCGGCGCATCGAATTCGGCTTCGACGACAAGATTGGTCACGCCATGCGTCAACGGCGCGATGATGCCGTAGCTGGTGCCGGTGACCCAGCCGGGATCGGCGGTGCACCAGAAGATGTCGTCGTCGTGCAAATCAAGCGCGTAAAGCCCGGTGACATAGTGGGTGACGACCGCTTGGTGCACATGGATCGCGCCCTTCGGCCGGCCGGTCGTGCCGCTGGTAAAATGTAAGAGCGCCATGTCTTCGGGATCAGTTGGCGGGATCGTGAAGTGGTCGCTCGCCGCTATCATCACGTCGCGCCAGCGCCGCGTGCCGGCGACCGGCGGCCCGTCATCGATCAGGATGACATGGCGCAGCGCCAGCAGCCGCTCGCGGATGCCCTCCACCTTGCGGCGATAGAGCGCCTCGGTCGTGACCAGCACCTCGCCATCGCCGATTGCGAGGCGGGTCGCGATCGGCTCCGGCCCAAAGGCCGAAAACAATGGCGCGGCGACGCATTTCGCCTTCAGTGCGCCGAGCACTGCGATATACAACTCCGGCACGCGGCCGAGCAGCACAAACACCCGGCCGCCGGCGCCGATCCCGAGGCCGCGCAGCGCATTGGCAAACCGGTTGGTCTCGCCCGCCAGGTCGCAATAGGTGATGTCGCGGCGCTCGCCGTTCTTGCCGAGCCAGCGCAATGCGACGCGACTGGCGCGAGGGCTGCTCGCGTGCCGATCCACCGCCTCATGCGCGATGTTGAGACCGCCGCCATTCGGCAGGCCGGCCAACAAGCGTCCCGCCGCGGCCCAATCGAACTGCGACCTGACCGTCGCGTAATCGACGAGGTTTGGCGGCCAGCGCAGGTTCGCGATGTCCTTCGGAATGGGCTGATAGGCCATCGCTCGCTCTCCCGCTCCGCTCAGATTGCGCCCGCGGCTGCGAGCGCAATCTCCTGTTCGAGGCCGCCCTCCTCGGCGGCAATCTCGGCTGCCGCCTGCCGCCGATGCTCCGCCGCCTGGTCCTCCGGCCGGCCCGCGCGTTCCCAGATCTCTGACGCGCGCTCGCGGACGCGCTGCTCATGCCGCCAGCTCGTCATCTCAAGCTGTTTCTGTTCACTCAACCAATTCTTCGCACGCGAAGGCGCCACGCCTTGACGCAAGTCAATCACCATCAATCCCCGGCGACAGAAACCGTACTGGAGGCGTAAACGGCCGTGTCCCAGCGCGGCGAGCGCTTCGGCGCCGATCAGGCCCCTCGCGCAATTCCGCCGGCGCGTGGGCGCCGGGGTCGCGGACCTGGCGGATCGGAAGGTTGTGCCGATCGTGCGGTGAGGCGACCATGGCGGACCAGTAAGGCAATCGACGGAGCAGCGCGATGAGCCCCAATCCGATCACCCTCGCTATCGTCGTCGTTCTAGCCGGCCTCGGCGTGCTGGCGATCATCGCCGGCTGGATTGTGTTGGGCGGCGTTTTGCTCGCGTTCGCTGTCGTCGTTTACGCCTCACTCAAGATGGCGCAACAATGGCAGCAGGCGGTGGTCTTGCGCGCTGGCAAGTTTCTCTCGGTTAGGGGTCCCGGCCTCTTCTGGATTATCCCGATCCTCGACAGCATTGCCGCTCTCATCGATACGCGGGTGCGCACGACGCAATTCGTTGCCGAGCAAACCTTGACCAAGGATACGGTGCCCGTCGATATCGACGCGATCATCTTCTGGGTTGTCACCGATGCGCGGCGAGCAGCTCTCGAGGTCGAGCGTTACCAGGAGGCGATCGCCTGGGCGGCGCAAACGTCACTGCGCGAGATGATCGGCGCCGCCGATCTCGCGACCCTGCTGTCGAACCGCAGAGCAGTCGACGAGCAGCTCCGTGACACGATAGACGCCAAGATCGCGAGTTGGGGCATCAACGTCCGTTCGGTCGAGCTTCGCGACGTCAAGATTCCGGTGGCGTTGCAGGACGCGATGAGCCGGCAGGCGCAAGCCGAGCGCGAGCGCCAGGCGCGTGTCATCCTCGGCACGGCTGAAGCCGAGATCGCGGAGAAATTCGTCGAAGCGGCGCGCACCTATGCCGACAACCCCGTGGCACTGCACCTGCGCGGCATGAACATGCTCTATGAGAGTGTGAAGGAGCGTGGCAGCACGATCATCGTCCCGAGCAGTGCGATCGACAGTATGAACCTAGGCGGCATTGCCGGGATCACGGGGCTGGCAAGAGGAGCGGGCACGAGTTCGCCGCCGGGGGCTCAAAATCCATAGCTCCAATCGCGACAGCGAGCAGCATGATATCGCGACGGAAATGCCGGCTGTATAACACCCGGTGAGCAACATCGGCCATTGGAGCGGCCGCCCTTCCCCTCTTGCCTCGCGCTAGGCAAGGCAAGTGGCCCGGAGGTCGCGACAAGGCCCACAAGGGCGGGCGACGAAAGAGCCGATGCGCACCCGGAGAAATGCTGACGACGGTGCCGCCCCGAGCAGACGGGCCGCAGCCACGGGTCGTGTCGGCGCAGCGTCATTCAACCGTCCGGCGCTGACCGCTTCGATCATTCTCGCGGTCGTCATGCAGGGGGTCGACAACTCGATCGCCAATGTCGCGTTGCCGCATATTCAGGGCAGCCTGTCGGCGTCACAGGACACGGTCACGTGGGTGCTGACCTCCTATATCGTGACCGCCGCAATCGCGATGCCGCTGTCCGGCTGGCTCGCAACCCGGTTCGGCATCAAGTCCATATTTCTGATCTCGATCGGCGGGTTCACCCTCGCCTCGGCATTGTGTGGCAGCGCCGCCAGCCTGACGCAACTCGTCTTCTATCGCGGTTTGCAAGGGGTGTGCGGCGCCGGCCTCGTACCACTGGCGCAGTCGGTATTGTTCCAGATCAACCCGCCGGAGCGGCACGGCCAGGCGATGGCGGTGTTCGGCACTGGGGCAATGGTCGGCCCGATCATGGGACCAACCCTCGGCGGCTGGCTGACCGCTCAGTACAATTGGCGCTGGGTGTTCTACATCAACGTCCCGGTGGGCCTGCTTGCCACGATCGGCCTCCTCGTCTTTCTGCGCGAATCCCGGCCGGCCCATCGCGACCCCTTCGATTTCTTCGGTTTCGCGGCGTTGAGCCTCGGGATCGGCGCCTTGCAGATGCTGCTCGACCGCGGCGAGCTGAAGGACTGGTTCTCCTCGACTGAAATCTGGATCGAGGCGGCGCTTGCCGGGCTCGGCTTCTACCTTGTGGCCGTGCACACGGCGACTGCGGGCGCCCGGTCGTTTCTCAGTCGGGAACTGCTGCGGAATCGGACTTATGTCGCCGGCACGCTGATGATGTTCCTGGTCGGCGTCATCCTCAGCGCCACCTCGGCCTTGCTGCCGACGATGATGCAGGCGCTGATGGGTTATCCGGTGTTCACGACCGGGCTGGCGATGACCCCGCGCGGCTTCGGCACGATGATCGCGATGTTTCTGGTGGCTCGCTTCGTCGATCGCGTCGATCTGCGGCTCATCATTCTCGTCGGCCTCGCCCTGATGCTGGCATCGCTGTGGCAGATGATGGGCTTCTCGCTCACGATGGGCGAGGATCCGATCCTGTTGTCCGGCTTGCTGCAAGGCCTCGGGCTCGGCTGCACCGCCGTACCACTCAACCTGATCGCGCTGTCGAACCTGCCGCACTCGATCATGACCCAGGGGACGGCGCTGCGCAGCCTGATGCGCAACCTTGGCGGCTCGCTTGGCATTTCGATCCTGGAATCGCAATTGGCGGAGAATGCGCAGACCGTGCATGCGCGGCTGATCGAGCAATTGCGGCCCGACAACCCGCTGACACATGGGCCCTATCTTGGTGCGCCATTCAGCCTGACGAACCCCACGGGGATCGCCGCCCTCGGTGCCGAGGTGACGCGGCAGGCGACGATGGTTGCCTATATCGACGATTTCCTGCTGATGGCCATCGTCGTGCTCGCCTGCCTGCCGCTCTTGTTGCTGGTGCGCCTGCCACCCGCCCAGGCCGCTGCGGCGGGGTGATCCCGGATTTTTTCAATCAAAGGGGCGTCGCGCTCGCGATTGCCGGCGCCGAGGACCAGAGGCTGGGAGAGCTCGCGGACGAGTGCTTTTCGGACCCTGTTCGGACACGCTGGAACCCGGCGGCGGACCCATTTCAGGTGGGTCTGGCAAGGAGTTGACAAAGATGTGTAATGTGGTTGCGGGGACCCACAACCAATTTTATCTACTCTATATAGCTCAAGGACTTAGGCCGATATGCGACGTCAGCCGAGGGGGCATATCATGGAAAGTCCGCCAAAACGAACCTGTTTGAGCCAGACCTTGGATGCCACGAATTGACTAAGCCTTCCCGAGTTTCCCCGGCAATCGCATACATGACGTGTACAGCCAGCTTTTCCAGCGAGTATATCCAGACGGCAAAGGCCAGTGAGTTGTCGGATGCGAGGGTGGCGGCCTTGAGGTCTGACATACCGAGCAACAGCCCGGCACGG